>NZ_JBEZKP010000058.1:0-43331 GCF_040706335.1 Streptomyces sp. NPDC048389
ATTGCTGGTCCAGCGGATCGTCGAAGATCAGCCTTGGCTCGGGACGTTGCTGTCCGGGCTGCTTCGCTGGAGACGTTGGCGTGACCGCTGGCCGCCTGGGCCGCGGCGGCGGCGAGGTCGGCGTTGGTACCCGCACCGGCGGCGGCCGAGGCGGCCTTGCCGGCCTCATCGGCGGCGGTCGCCGCGTGGTCGGCCGCCTTGGCCGCGGTCTCCGCGCCCTTGGCCGCGGCGTACGCGCCTTCGGCGGCCTTGCGGGCGGCCGAGGCTTTGGTCGCGTCCGTGGCGGCGGCCGCGGCGGCATTGCGGGCCCCCGCGGCGGACTGGGCTGCGGCGGCGGCCGCGGAGGCCGCCTGGGCGGCGGCATTGGCCGCGATGCGTGCCGACGTGTTGGCGGCACGGGACGCGCTGATCGCCTCCTGGGCCGCCTTGGCGGCACCGCGGGCCGCGTCGGCGGCCCGGCCGGCGGCGTTGGATGCCTTGGTCGCGTCGTTCTTGGCCGCTGCGGTCTCCGCGGCGGCCTTCTGCGCGGCCTCCTTGGCCAGCTTGGTGGCAGCGATGGCGCGCGCGGAAGCCTCCTTGGCCGCCTCGGTCTCCACCCGGGCCAGCCGGCCGGACTCCTCCACCAGCTTGACCAGGTCCTCGATGGTGGCCTGCTCCTGGTCGCGAGCCCGGGCCACATGCCGGCCCACCTCCAGGAACTCGGTCACGTCCTCGGGCGTACCGTTCAGCGCCGTGCGTGTGGCCTCCTGGGTGGCAGGCCCGCCCGTGGAGAGGAGCTGCACCACCTCCACACGCTCGTCGTTGCGCCGGGCGTCGTACTGGCCGTCGGTGATGAAGCGCTGCACGTCCTCGGCGGTGCCGTTCAGGGCGGCCTGACCGGCCTGCTTCACCTGCGGCCCGCCGGCGCTGATGATCTGGGTGGCGCGGACCTGCTGGTCCTGCTCCAGCGGCGCCTGCCAGCCCGACTCCAGGAAGGTCTCCAGGTCCGCGGCCGACCCCGCCAGCGCCTGCTGCGCAGCCTCCCGTACGCCCCGGCCGCCGGCCGAGAAGATCTGTACGGTGGCCACCCGGGCGTCAGCCAGCTCGGCGGCCACCCGTTCGCTGTCGAGGAACGTGCGCACCTGTGCGTCCGAGCCCAGCAGCGCCGCTTCCGCGGCTGCCTTCACGCCGGGCCCGCCCAGCTTCCAAGCCCGCAGGACCTCTCCCCGCAAAGTGTCCGGAATATGGCCGGTACTCGTCGGTCCGCCGGGATCGGGTGACTCGGCCGTCGGCACCGCCAGGGCAGGGGTACCGAGGAGTCCCACGACGAGCGAGAGGAGAAGGGCCACGCAGAGGGCCCGCACGGAATTCTGCGCTCCGGTCACGCGGCGATTGGCCCCGGGTATCCGGAATGAACCGGTCCGGGTTCTGTATCGCTTTATCAAGAGGGATGAACCTTTCATTTCCGGCCAATGCGCGGTCCAAGAAGGGGATTTAGCCTCCGTGAGGATACGTCGCACCATTACGCACCGGCAGCGCCGCCGGAGTGGTCGCGGCGGCAACAAGCCACACACGCACCTTTGGTGACGACACGTCAGGGTCCTTTGTGCGCGGGCCGACTGCGAGTTCCTTCCTGGCTGACGGCTTGGTGTCGTGCGATCGCCGCCGGAGGCCGGAACGGCCGGGAGATGAGCTTTCAGGCGGCTTTGCCGGAGCTCGCTCCGGGTGCGAGGGGGAATCGTGCCGACCGGGCGAAATGCCTGGAGCCCGCGTGCGTGTCACCGTACCGGCGGTGATTTCCGGTCCTTCTCGGCGGGCGAAACCGGCATGACGACGACGCCGGCCGCCTTCTCCCGGTCGGGCGGTATTCGTCTGCGCCCGCATGTCGCTTCCTGGAAGGAATCCCTGGTGATATCCCGCCCTCGGAACCTCCTGATCGCCGGCGCCGTCCGCGCCGATGGCACCGGCGGCCAGGCGCCCCCGCGAACCCGGCGGGCCGCCGGGAATCCCGGTTGAACCGGTCCGGGGTGCCGAAGGTCGACTACACCTCCGGGATCTGCCCCGGCATCGTGCACGGGTTCACGATGTCCGACACCGGCGCCTTCGACCGCGCCGGACTGGAGCGCCACTGGGACCGCCTGCCACCCCTCCTCGACCGCACACTGGTCAACGGCCGAGGCTCCGGCTCGGCAACAAACCGGGAGTACACGGCTGCGACCAGCAGACGGCCCGGCCGGCCACACTGATGTCAAGAGCCCGGTCCTGGAGGCCGAGACGCCCGAGCAGGCGGAGAGCCGCCTCTTGCTGCGCGACGTCACGGCCCGCACGCTGCACCGGGGCATGACCCTGCTGGGCATCGAGGCGCCCGAGCGGCTCCGGAACACCCGCAGAGACACGAGCGCGGCCCGTCCCCTTCCGCAGGACCGCGGAAAACACAGTGGGGAGGACGGGCCGTGGTGCGGTTCGTGGAACGGCCGCGTGTGTCAGGGACGCCAGCCGTCGGGAATGCGGCCCTGCCGCACCGCATTGGCGCCGCTGCACAACCCGTTGTCGGGATCACCCCAGATCTTGATCGTGTCGACGTCGTTCGCCCAGGTGGTGCCGTTGGGGTGGTTGTAGTTGCCGAGGTTCACGGCCCTGTTCTTCGGGATGCAGATGTACGCGTCCGGGGAGGCGCCCGTGTCGATCAGCCAGACCGAGTCGTCGTTACGGGTGTTGACGACCGAGTCCGGTTCGTTCCGTATGGCGGTCGGCAGGTTCTGGTAGTAGGTGTCCCGGAACCAGCCGATGAGGCTGCCGCCGGAGTAGGTGCCCGCGTACAGACACACGCGCGGGTACGAGCAGCCGTGCATGCTGGCGGCTGAGGCGGGGGAGGCCGTCAGCGGGGTGAGGCTCGCGGCCAGGCCGACGGCGAGCAGGGTCGTCGCTGGCTTTCTGTTCAGCTTCATGAGAACGCTCCGGGTGAGGTGACATGGGCGGAGCCGACCGCACCGGCCGGCTCCGCGACGAGACTGCGGGTTCGGCGCGATGTCCGGCCACAGCTGGTGCAGAAGTGACCTCATCCCGGGACGTCCCACACGCTGACCTGCTGGGATGCCGCCCGCCGAGTCGCTACGGCGGGACGTTCACGAGCGGGGACGGGCGAATTCTGCGCCAGGGCGGGGTCTCCCGTTCCGTGTGACGGCTGATGCAGAATGAGACCGGGACACGCGGGACCGGACCAGCGGTCCTGAACGCGAGCGGGGGAGACATGTCGCGTTGGAAAGAGCTGCCGGCCGAACTGCATCCACACGTCCAGCAGTTGATCGTGCGATTGCGTAAACTGAAGGACCGCAGCGAACTGAGCACCTGGCAACTGGCCGCGAAGACCGGGTACAGCGCGAAGTCGTGGCAGCGATATCTGAACGGCAGGTCACTGCCGCCCCGGGAGGCCGTCGAAGCGATGGCCCGAATCGGCAGTGACGATCCGACCCGACTGCTGGCGCTGCACGAGACCGCCGCCGAACGCTGGGCGGAGGGACGCGTGGCCACCGCCGGTGCTTCGGAGAGCGCCCCGGCGGCGTCGGCGCACACGCCCACGGAGCAGGAGCCGTACGGGCGTTACCTGCACGCCGCGGTCACGGCGGGAGCAGTGGCCCTGGTGCTGTCCGTCTCCGCAGTGTTCGTGCTGGCCGTGCGGCTCGCCGACGCCCGCGCCGAACTCGCGGACGCCCGCCCCGGTACGGGCGCGGCGGCCCCGGCCACGGTGTCGGAGTCCCTGGTACCGGTCGTCTACACCTGCCGGCTGGAGCAGCGTGACGGGCGCTGGTACGCAGGCTTGAGCCGCACCACGGAGACCATCCTGGCGTACACCCACGTGGGGCAGGACGTGGCCGAGGCGCAGTGCCTGCTGCGCAGGGCGGGCATCTCGCCGGGGGACATCGACGGCGTCTTCGGCCCGAAGACGCAGCGCGCGGTCCAGCGCATCCAGACACGGGAGGAGCTGGTCGTGGACGGTGTCGTCGGCCCGCACACCTGGAAGGCCCTGCGGGAGGCAGCGCCGAAGTGACCACCGAACACGCCCGGTTGGTCGCGGAGCTGCGGGAGCTGCGGGCCCGTACGGGTCTGAGCCTGGCGGCACTGTCGGAACGCACGCCCTACAGCAAGTCCTCGTGGGAGCGCTACCTCAACGGCAAGAGCCTGCCTCCTCATCAGGCCGTACGGGAGCTGTGCCGGGTCGCGAACGAACCGGACGGACGGCTGCTGGCCCTGTGGGAGATCGCAGAGTCGGACTGGAGCGGACGCGCGGCGGCGGCCCCTGCCGCCGAGGAGCCGCGACCACAGCCGCAGGAACCGCCACGGGCTCCCGAGACCGGGCGGCAGCGCGGCCGCAGGGGCAGGCTCATGGTGGTGCCGGCGTCGATGTACACCCTGCTCGCCTGTGGGGTGGTGGTGGTGGCGCTGGTGTTCGTTCTGCTGCCGGACCGGGATGCCCCGGAGGCCGAACCGCCGGCGGCCTCCGCCCCGTACTCTCTTGCCGCCCAATGTCACGGAGAAGCCTGCGAGGGCCGGGATCCGATGCGCTTGGCCTGCGGCATCGGGCCCGACACCCTCACCACGTACCGCACCGCCACCGGCGCCCACGTGGAGCTGCGACACAGCGAGAAGTGCGGCGCGAGCTGGGCCCGGACGTGGGGGACCCGGATCGGTGACCGGGTGGAGGTCACGGCGGGCGGCCCGTCCCACGACGTGCGCATCGAGGGCAGGGCCGACGCGGAAACGTACGTCTACACGGAGATGGCTGCGGCCCGCCCCGGCAGCACGGTCCGGGCCTGCTTCTGGCCCGCGTCGGCAGACGGCGAACGGGAGTGCGTCGAGGCCCGCGTGGGCCAGGCCGCCCCGGCGACCCGGCCGCCCTCATCTCGGTAGCGTCAGGTCCTCGGGCACGTCGCTGCCGGAGTCCTCCGCCCGTACGCGGCGGGCCTCCGCCTCGTCGGTCGGCTTCTGCCCGGTGACCGCGCCGTCGGTGCGGTCAGGACCTGCAACCCATCCATGACGCGACCGTCGCCGATGCCGTGGGACAAGCCGCATGGAGCGGGACGCGAGTCACCCCGGTGAGTGGCCCGTCCTCGGCCACAGCCACCGAACATGGGACTGGACGGCCGCCCCGCGCAGATCCGTGAGACGACCTGTCCATGCTCAGCGAGGCGAGGCGAGACGCCGGGGTTTCATCGCCGTGCGGTTCGAGGTCTCGCGTGACATGAGTAGCGCCACCGGACCGGATCGTCTGAGACGACGAGCGAATCGGACCGGATCGTCTGAGACGACGAGCGAATCGGACCGGATCGTCTGAGAACAGGGACCAAATTCGCTTGGGACGGGGCATCCCCGGCGAGCGGGGCGTCCCGGGCCGACGGCTGTCTCAGCCCATCCAGTCCACCGAGTCAGCGGCGTCTGCGGCGACCGACTTCGCCGAGGCGAGACATCAGGGGCTGTCCTGTCGCGCTGAAGACTGAGCAATCTCATCGAAGGCTGAGTGGCTGCGGCTTTCGCGTTCGGCGCACGCACGAGGCCCTGTGTCGGGACCTGGCCCGCACCGGCGTGCCGGTCGGGAACCGAACTCCCCCGGACGTGGCCGTCCGGGGGAGTTCGGTGTGGGCTGGTGTCGGATCAGCCCAGTTGTTGGGCGTTCAGGCCGGTGAGGCGTTCGTAGGCGGGGTTCTCGTCGGGGTAGATGACCTGGATGTCGATGGGGAGGGCAGTGCCGGGATCGACGCTGTGTCCGCCGCCTTGGGGGGAGCTGAGCAGGACGGCGCCGTCGGTGCCGTTGCGGAGGATCTCGCCCCAGAAGGCGTCGGTGAAGCTCTTGGACAGTGAGGTTCCCTCCGGCAGGTCGCCGAAGCCCACGGCCCATTTCATGACGCGGGTGTCCTCGGCGTGCATCGTGAGCCGGTAGGAGTAGACGTGCCCCGGTGCTTGCGCCCAGTGGCCGCGCAGTTCCTGGTCGACGCGCAGGTTCCCGATGAAGCGGGACGCCAGCGCGGACTGGGCCTGGTCGTTCCAGGAGCCGTTCGGACTCCCGGCCATGGGGATGTGCCGCAGGTTCGCGATCGAGGTCCCCCGGTCCACCGGCAGTGAATGCCCCTGCTGGTTGGCGGCCGAGAAGAGCGCGTTGTCCTCGACCGTGTTGTTGACGACGGCGCTCACCCCGTCACCGCTGTGGTCGAACCCGTACTCGGAGAAGTCGTTGATGTACGCACCCATCGGAATGGCCAGGATCTTGTCGCCACGCCCCGGGGTCTGGCCCGCGTTGAAGTTACTGGCCCGGTAGAGACAGAAGTTCTCCTCGGGGCACGCCTCGGCCCCCTGGCCGTAGATCAGCTTCGGTTCCTTGTCGCTCACTGCGCTCCCTTACCGCTGACGGCATATGCCGGGTTCTGCGGACCGTGGCTGTCCCGGATGTTGTAGGCGGGGCAGAGCCCAGCACATCGTGATGACCGACGGCGCAGACACCTGACCGACACATTATGCGGCGCTTACGCTACTCAAGGTGATGACACGTGGGACCCGCATCGGTCGTGGGGCGTCAGCGCAGCCCGGTGAGGCTGATCTTGCATGCGGGCCGCAGGGCAGGAACGCCTCTCAGGACCCCGTCTCAGAACCCTCAGTTCCGAGAGGACGGCTGTCGCGAGGACACCACAGCCCTCGTGCCGGCCCGGGCCCCGGCCCGTAGCCACTCAACTTTCGCTGAGAATGCTCAACCTTCGGTGCGACAGAACAGGGGCTCCGGGCATGACCTCTCAGCGGTCATGTACTAGAGTTATCTCGACATCGAGATATCTGCCGAAGGCGTACCGCAAGCCGCCAATCGGTAAGGGTTACCTAACTGAGCCTTACCTTAGCGGATCGGCGAGCAGCCGTGGCGGCAGCATTGAGGTAGTACGCGCACATTGATGAAGGAGACTGTCGTGTCGGCGAACAGCTTCGACGCCCGCAGCACGCTGCGCGTGGGCGACGACTCGTACGAGATCTTCAGGCTGGACAAGGTCGAAGGCGCCGCGCGCCTCCCCTACAGCCTCAAGGTCCTGCTGGAGAACCTGCTCCGTACCGAGGACGGCGCGAACATCACCGCCGACCACATCCGGGCGCTCGGCGGCTGGGACTCCCAGGCGCAGCCCAGCCAGGAGATCCAGTTCACGCCGGCCCGCGTGATCATGCAGGACTTCACCGGTGTTCCCTGTGTCGTCGACCTCGCCACCATGCGCGAGGCCGTCAAGGAGCTCGGTGGCGACCCGGCGAAGATCAACCCGCTGGCCCCGGCCGAGCTGGTCATCGACCACTCCGTCATCGCCGACAAGTTCGGCACCGCCGAGGCGTTCGGCCAGAACGTCGAGCTGGAGTACGGCCGCAACAAGGAGCGCTACCAGTTCCTGCGCTGGGGCCAGACCGCCTTCGACGAGTTCAAGGTCGTCCCGCCCGGCACCGGCATCGTCCACCAGGTGAACATCGAGCACCTGGCCCGTACGGTCATGGTCCGAGGCGGCCAGGCGTACCCCGACACCCTCGTCGGCACCGACTCGCACACCACCATGGTCAACGGCCTCGGTGTGCTCGGCTGGGGCGTCGGCGGCATCGAGGCCGAGGCCGCGATGCTCGGCCAGCCGGTCTCCATGCTCATCCCGCGCGTCGTCGGCTTCAAGCTCACCGGTGAGCTCAAGCCCGGCACGACCGCGACCGACCTGGTCCTCACGATCACCGAGATGCTGCGCAAGCACGGCGTCGTCGGCAAGTTCGTCGAGTTCTACGGCGAGGGTGTGGCGGCGACGAGCCTCGCCAACCGTGCCACCATCGGCAACATGTCGCCGGAGTTCGGCTCCACCGCCGCCATCTTCCCGATCGACGACGAGACCCTGAAGTACCTGCGCCTGACGGGCCGCGACGAGCAGCAGGTCGCGCTGGTCGAGGCGTACGCCAAGGAGCAGGGCCTCTGGCTCGACCCGGCCGCCGAGCCCGACTTCTCCGAGAAGCTGGAGCTCGACCTCTCCACGGTCGTCCCCTCCATCGCCGGTCCGAAGCGCCCGCAGGACCGCATCGTCCTCGCGAACGCGGCCGAGCAGTTCGCCCAGGACGTCCGCAACTACGTGGACGACGTGGACGAGGCGGGCAAGGAGTCCTTCCCGGCCTCCGACGCCCCGGCCAACACCCCGAACGGCGCCCCGTCGAAGCCGGTCACCGTGACCGCCCCCGACGGCTCGACCTACGAGATCGACCACGGCGCCGTCACCGTCGCCGCGATCACCTCCTGCACCAACACCTCGAACCCGTACGTCATGGTCGCCGCCGCGCTGGTGGCCAAGAAGGCGGTCGAGAAGGGCCTGACCCGCAAGCCGTGGGTCAAGACCACCCTCGCCCCGGGTTCCAAGGTCGTCACCGACTACTTCGACAAGGCGGGCCTGACCCCGTACCTCGACAAGGTCGGTTTCAACCTGGTCGGTTACGGCTGCACCACCTGCATCGGCAACTCCGGCCCGCTGCCGGACGAGGTCTCCAAGGCCGTCAACGAGCACGACCTCGCCGTCACCTCGGTGCTCTCCGGCAACCGCAACTTCGAGGGCCGGATCAACCCCGACGTCAAGATGAACTACCTGGCCTCGCCGCCACTGGTCGTCGCGTACGCCCTCGCCGGTTCCATGAAGGTGGACATCACCAAGGACGCCCTGGGCGTCGACCAGGACGGCAAGCCGGTCTACCTCCAGGACATCTGGCCGACCGAGGCCGAGGTCAACGACGTCGTGGCCAACGCCATCGGCGAGGACATGTTCAACAAGTCCTACGCCGACGTCTTCGCGGGCGACGCCCAGTGGCAGGCGCTGTCGATCCCGACCGGCAACACCTTCGAGTGGGACCCGCAGTCCACCTACGTGCGCAAGCCCCCGTACTTCGAGGGCATGACGATGGAGACGACCCCGGTCGGCGACATCTCCGGCGCCCGTGTGCTGGCCAAGCTGGGCGACTCGGTCACCACCGACCACATCTCCCCGGCCGGTGCGATCAAGGCCGACACCCCGGCCGGGAAGTACCTCACGGAGCACGGCGTCGAGCGCCGCGACTTCAACAGCTACGGCTCGCGCCGCGGCAACCACGAGGTCATGATCCGCGGCACCTTCGCCAACATCCGCCTGCGCAACCAGATCGCGCCGGGCACGGAGGGCGGCTACACCCGCGACTTCACCCAGGCTGACGGCCCGGTGTCGTTCATCTACGACGCCTCGCAGAACTACCAGGCCGCCGGCACCCCGCTGGTCATCCTGGCGGGCAAGGAGTACGGCTCCGGCTCGTCCCGTGACTGGGCCGCCAAGGGCACCGCGCTCCTCGGCGTCAAGGCCGTCATCGCCGAGTCGTACGAGCGCATCCACCGCTCGAACCTCATCGGCATGGGCGTCCTGCCGCTGCAGTTCCCCGAGGGCGGCTCCGCCGAGGCTCTCGGCCTGACCGGTGAGGAGACCTTCTCCATCTCCGGCGTCACCGAGCTGAACGAGGGCACCACGCCGCGCACGGTCAAGGTGACCACCGGCACGGGTGTGGAGTTCGACGCGGTCGTCCGCATCGACACCCCCGGTGAGGCGGACTACTACCGCAACGGCGGCATCATGCAGTACGTGCTGCGGAACCTCATTCGTGGCTAGGCGCAGTCACGGCTGACGGGCCGGGCGCAATGCGAAGGGGCCGCACTCCCGGCGGGGGAGTGCGGCCCCTTCGGCGTGGCCGACGGCCCGGCGCGGCGCGTCAGAACTCGTCGTGCCGGACGGCGGTGACGAAGGCGCCCCAGCCCGCCCGGCAGAAGAACAGCGCGGGCCCGTCGGGCACCTTGCTGTCCCGCACCGGCAGCACACCGGGGAGCCCGTCAGCGACCTCGACGCAGTTACCGCCGGTTCCGTCGCTGTAGGACGACTTCCGCCAGACCGCCTGACTCAGATCCTGTGGGGTGCTCATGGGTTCTCGTAGTCCTTCGCCATCGACGCGAGCAGCTTCAGGGTCGCCGCCGGTGACAGGGCGGCGGCCCTGGCGAGATCGTATGCCCGTGCGCTGTGCTCGACCAGGGCCGCATCCTCGATGAGCTGTCCGCTGCCCGCACCCTCGGTGTAGACGACGGTGGGGGAGTCGGCGAAGGTCATGACGGACACCATGCTGTCCATGAACGCTTCCGCCATGGCGGAGAAGGGCAGCACCTGGAGCACCACCCGCTCTCGCCGGGCCAGTTCGACGAGATGCTCGATCTGGCGGCGCATCACCTCCGGGCCGCCCATCGGCGCCCGCAGCACCGCCTCGTGCAGGATCTCCCAGACCACGGGCGCGTCCGGGCCGTCCAGGATGTGCTGCCGGTCCATCCGCGCGCGGACCAGATCCTCCACGTGCTCCTGGGGCGCGAACGGGTTCGCCGTGCGGGTGATGGACCGGGCGTACTCCTCCGTCTGCAGCAGGCCCGGCACCAGGACGGGGGCGTACTCGCAGATGGTCCTGGCACGGCGCTCCAACTCCGCCGCGTCCGCGAAGTAGTCCGCCACGTTCGACTTCCTGGCGAGGCGGCACAACCGCTGGAGATGCTCACCGCTGCCCAGCAACCGGTCGAACATCTGGGAGAGCTCCAGCTGCGGTCTGCGCGACGCCGCCTCGAACTGCCCGACGTACGAGCCCGAGCAGAACGCCCGCTCCCCGAGCTGCTCCTGGGACAGTTCGGCACGCTCGCGCAGCCGGCGGAACTCCGCGCCGTAGAAGGCCCGCGGGTTGTTGTAGGGGTCCAGTTCCTTCGGCTGCGACATGGACGCGAGCGTAGCCAGCCGGTGGCCCGCCGTGTGCGTCTGCGGGAAAGTCGACACGAGTGGGTGACGTCCGGGCGCCTGCCGGAAACGCGGGGACCGCACTCCTCGGCGGAGTGCGGTCCTTCGGCGCGGTGCGTCCGGTCGAAAGGGGGCCGGAAACGCCGCGGCCGGTATGCGCGGACCGGCCGTCGTCAGCCGATCAGCTCCACCTCCGCGAGCGTCGCCTCGCCCGTGGCCACCAGCCGGTAGTGCTCGTACGAACCCGGCTCCGCCACACTGAAGACGCGGGTCTGCCGGTCCCAGTCGAAGGACTCGCCCGACCGCTCGTCCAGGTCCGTCCACGACGTCCCGTCGCCGGAACCCTGTAGCACCCAGCCGGAGGGAGCCTGGTCCTTCGCGGCCGAGGTGAGCGTGTACTGCACGGCCCTCGCCGCCGCGGCGGCCGGCAGCTCGACCGAGGTGAACGCGGCCGACGTGCCGGAGGTGTTGTCGAAGAGCGGACCGTCCGCCCGCAGCACGTCCCGGCGCGGCGCGGGCTTCTCGTCGTCCTGGGTGATGGAGACCGGGGCGGCGTTCTCGCCCGTACCCCAGGTGGACGGCTCCGGGCCCATGTCGAACCGCAGCGTGCCGCCCCTGGCGAGCACGTCGTGCGGCAGGGAGGTGGAGTTCCACTTCTTGCCGTTGACTCTCAGGCCCTGCACGTAGATGTTCTCCGCGCTGTTCTTCGGAGCCTGCACGACCAGTTCGCGGCCGTTCTCCAGGTGCACGGTCGCCTTGGTGTACAGCGGAGAGCCGACGGTGTACTCGCCGCTGCCCATGACCAGCGGGTAGAAGCCGAGCGCGGAGAAGAGGTACCAGGCCGACTGCTCGCCGTTGTCCTCGTCGCCGTGGTAGCCCTGCCCGATCTCGCTGCCCGTGTAGAGGCGGGACAGGACCTCGCGGACCTTCGCCTGCGTCTTCCACGGCTGCGAGGCCGCGTTGTACATGTACGTGACGTGGTGGGCGACCTGGTTGGAGTGGCCGTACATGCCCATCCGGACGTCGCGCGCCTCGGTCATCTCATGGATGACGGAGCCGTACGAGCCGACGAACTCGGGCGACGCCGTCTCGGGCGTGGCGAAGTAGGTGTCGAGCTTCTCGCCGAGCCCGGCGCGGCCGCCGTAGAGGTTGGCGAGACCGCGGCTGTCCTGCGGGGCGGTGAAGGCGTAGCCCCAGCCGTTGGTCTCGGTGTAGTCGTATCCCCACACCCGCGGGTCGTACTGCCCGCTCGGCACCCGCCAGTCGCCCTTCAGGTTCCGGCCCTGGAAGAAGCCGGCCTCGCGGTCGAAGAGGGTGACGTAGTTCCGGGCCCGGTTGCGGAAGTAGTCGGACTCCTCCTTGTAGCGGGGGTTCCCGGTCTTCTCGTACAGCGCCCGGCCCATCTCGGCGATGCCGTAGTCGTTGAGGTGGCCCTCCAGCGACCAGGACAGGCCCTCATGGGTCGAGGTGGAGGCGTAGCCGAGGAACGGCGAGGTCTCCATGCCCTTGCGGCCCACGCCCGAGGACGGCGGCACGACGGTGGCGTTCTTCAGCGCGGCCTCGTACGCCGCCTCCGCGTCGAAGTCGACGCCCTTGACGTACGCGTCGGCGAAGGCGACGTCGGAGCTGGTGCCGGTCATCAGGTCGGCGTAGCCGGGGGAGGACCAGCGGGAGATCCAGCCGCCGTCCTTGTACTGCTGGACGAAGCCGTCGACCAGCTCGCCCGCCTTCTTCGGCGTGAGGAAGGAGTACGCCGGCCAGGTCGTGCGGTAGGTGTCCCAGAAGCCGTTGTTGACGTACACCGTGCCGTCGACGATCTTCGCGCCGGTACGGGTCGGGGTGTCGGGTCCGGTCATCGGCGAGAACGGGCTGGCGTAGCGGTACACAGGCTTCCGCTTGGTGCCGGTGTTCTCGAAACCCGAGTTGGGGTAGAGGTAGAGCCGGTAGAGGCTGGAGTAGAGCGTGACCAGCTGGTCCCGGGTGGCTCCCTCGACCTCGACCTTGCCCAGGATGCGGTCCCAGGCGCGCTGCGCCGTGGCGCGCACCTTCTCGAAGCGGGTGCCGGCCGGGATCTCGTCGGCGAGGTTCTTCTTCGCCTGGTCCACGCTGATCAGCGAGGTGGCTGTCCGGAGGTTGACGGTGCGGTCCTTGCCCGCGTCGAAGCGGAGCCGCCCGGTGACGCCTTCGGAGGCCGAGTCGGTCACGGGCGCGTCGAAGACGCCGTACACGAACAGCCGCGTGGCGCCCGTGGACAGGCCGCTCTTGACGTCCGAGTAGCCGGTGAACGACCTGGTCGCCGGGTCGAGGGTGAGGCCGCCCTCCCGGGTGACGTTGTCGAAGAGGACGCTGGCGTCGTCCCCCGGATAGGTGAAGCGCATCATCGCCGCGTGGTCGGTGGGTGTCATCTCGGCCTTGAGGCCGTTCTCGAACGTGACGCCGTAGTAGTGCGGGCGGGCCGTCTCGTTCTCGTGGCGGAAGGGCAGGGCCCTGGCCGAACGTGAGGTGTCCGGGGTGCCGGCCGCGGCGGAGGGCATCACCTGGAAGGTCTGGCGGTCGCCCATCCAGGGGCTCGGCTCGTGGCTGGTGCTGAACGCCTGCACGGTGGGCAGGTTGTCCGCGTTGTTCCCGCGGGCGTACTCGTACAGCCAGCTCCGGGAACCGGCGTTGGTGACCGGCGTCCAGAAGTTGAAACCGTGCGGGACGGCGGTGGCGGGGAAGGTGTTGCCCCGGGAGAACGAGCCGCTGGAGTTGGTGCCGCGGGTCGTGGAAACGTAGTCCGAGAGGTGGGCGAGCCGCTTCTCGGGTGCCTTGGGCGCGATCGTGACGTCGTCGATCCAGCCCTGGAACTCCGCCGGGCCCTTCGGGGAGTCGTACGCCACCAGGATCCGGTCGACCGTCCGGCCCGCGGCGACGGTGCCGATACCGGAGGCGACGGCGTTCCACTGGTTGACGTACAGCCGCTTGGCGGCGCCCTGGCCCTGGGGGGTCAGCGGACCGCCGTGCGAGTCGGTGGCCGGCAGGTCGCTCAGGTAGGTGCCGTCGGTGAAGGCGAGGTCGACCGAGACATTGGTCGCGGGGTAGTTCGGATCCGTCTCCGCCATCGCGGGGAAGACCTTGTAGGACAGCTCGGTGTCGCGCCGGACGGCGATGTCGACGTCGAAGACCTTGTTGTACGAATGGGCCCGGCCGTCCGGCTTGTGGGTGCCCGCGTACCTCAGGGCGCGTTTGCCGGTGAAGCCGGCGCCGGCCTTCGCGGTGGGGGAGCCGCTCGGGCCCCGGTCGACCTGGGTGCGCATGTCGTCGGGGGCGGGCGTGCCGGTGTCCCCGTTCGAGAACTGGACGTCCGCCAGCTGGGTGGCGTCGGACGCGCCGTTGTTCCTGGTGATCTCCAGGCGGTAGTGGGCGTACGCCGTCACCTCCGACGGGTCACCGATGTCGAACGTCCTGGTCTCGAAGCGCTTGGCGAACGTCTCGTCGGAGCGGGTGTCGAGGACCGTCCAGCTCTCGCCGTCGGCGGAGCCCTTGAGCGTCCAGTCCCTCGGGTCGCGGTTCGCGAAATCGTTGGCGGAGGTCAGTGCGTAGATGGCGAGCCCGACCGGCTCGTCCATGTCGAACTCGATCCAGGCGGTCGCCTCGAACCCCAGCCATTTGCTGCCGGGCAGCAGGTCGACCAGGTTCTCCTTGGTCTCACCCGCGCCGGTGTTCTCGTCGCTGGCGCGCAGCTCGATCACCTTGTCGGTGACATTGCCCGGAATTCCGCCGGCGAAGCCTCCGTCGACACCGGACGAGCGCTTCTCACCACCGGCGGTGACGTCGACGGTATTGCGCCAGTCGGGCTGGGCTTCTTCCGATTCGAATGATGACCTGAATTCCCGGTCCGGCGACGACGATTGCCCGGACTGGGGAGGGAGGGCGATGGCGGCGGAAGGAGCCGTCAACACCAGCATGCAAGCGGTCACCACCAGGGTGACCGGATTGATCTGTCGGTGCCGGAGTCTGTTTCTGGGCTGCATCCCGGATCGTCCTCCAGGGAAAATCGCGTTGGACAACGTTGTCAGGTGCGAGGCGCAGGCTCCAGTAGGGAGGCAAGTGCCATACGGTGTCAAGGGCGTTGGCGGGGCGCGCCGGTCGGAATCAGACGTTCCGCGAAGAATGCTGTGGCCGCCGGGTCGATTTCGGAGGTTCCCGGCCGCCGAGGTCTCAACTCGGGAAAGATGGCCACCCAACCTTGCATTTGATCTTGCTCACTCGGCGGGAAGTGGACTATACCTGTCGGCGTCCGCACAGCTGTTTCCTGTGGCGGGCCAGGGGGGACGAGGGCGACGGGCACGTGCGCAGCACGCGGCCGCCGACCGCAGCGGTTCCCGCTGTCAGACGTGCACGACCCGAGCTTCGACTTGAGTCTCCCCCACGGGAGAACACAGCAACTGACTGCGGTGGCGGGACCCTTCGCCTGAGGCGAGACGGACGGGTGACCGGTACACCGCCTGAGTCCTGGAGAAGGCGAGGACTTGAGCATGGGATCCACCCCCGCCCACGACAACGAGGGCGTCGGCCGTCGCGGTCTGATCAAGCGTTCTGCCGCGCTCGGCCTGCTCACGATTCCGACGATGAGCTTCCTTTCCGCCTGCGCCACCGGAGGCGGCGGCAGCGACAAGGAGACCAAGGCCCCCACCGGCGAGAAGTCCGAGAAGAACCCGCTCGGCGTCAAGCAGGGCGCCGCGCTCGAGGCGTTCATCTTCAAGGGCGGCCTCGGTGACCAGTACGCCAAGGACGCGGAGGCCGACTACAAGGCCACCTACGGCGCCGAGGTCAAGCACACCGGCACCCAGCAGGTCGGCCCCAAGCTGACCCCGCGCTTCGCGGGCGGCAACCCGCCGGACGTCATCGACAACTCCGGCGCCGACCACCTCAACATGAACCAGCTCTCCACCCAGGGCCAGCTCCAGGACCTGACCGTGCTGCTGGACGCCCCCTCGATGGACGACCCGGCCAAGAAGGTCAGGGACACGATCCATCCCAGCACCATCGAGAAGGGCAAGCACGGCGACAAGTTCGACGTGCTCTACTACGCCTTCACCATCTACGGCACCTGGTACTCGCAGAAGCTGCTCGACGACAAGGGCTGGGCCTACCCCACGTCCCTCGACGAGATGGTGAAGCTCTGCGGCGAGATCAAGAAGGCCGGCATCGCCCCCTGGACGTACCCCGGCAAGTATCCGTACTACGTGCACTTCAACCTCTTCGCCCAGATCGCCAAGATCGGCGGCATGGAGAAGTGGATCGCGATCGACAACCTGGAGCCGAACGCCTGGACCTCCAACGACGGGGTCAGGGAGGTCATCGAGCACTACGAGGAGCTCGCCGCCAAGAAGTACTTCCTCGAAGGCAGCCAGGGCCTGACCCACATCCAGTCCCAGACCGCCTGGAACAAGGGCAAGGCCGTCTTCCTCCCGAACGGCTCCTGGGTCGAGAACGAGTCGGCCCCCACCACGCCCGAGGACTTCGGCATGTCCGTCGGTCCGCTCTTCGACGGAACCGGCGACAAGATGCCCCACGGCACCCTGCGCGGCGAGCCCAGCGAGCCGTACATCGTCGCCTCCAAGGGCAAGAACCCGATCGGCGGCATGGAGCTGCTGCGCATCATGCTCTCCAAGAAGCACGCGCAGAACTTCGCCACCAAGGTCAAGTCCCTGACCTGCGTCATGGACGCCACCGAGGGCATGTCCCTCTCGCCGGGCCTGGCCTCGGCCAGCAAGGTCTTCGCGGACGCCGGCGACAACCTCATCAGCCTGCAGCTCCAGGAGTGGTACCCGGCCCTCACCGACGAGAAGATCGGCGGACTCACCGGCCAGCTGCTCACCGGTGAACTGAAGGCCGCCGACTGGATCAGGAAGACCCAGGCAGAGGCCGACAAGGTCGCCAAGGACGACTCGGTGAACAAGTTCAAGCGCACCGCCTGACCTGACAGTTCGGCTTCCGAGGGAAGGGCCGGGAAGCAACAGTGCAACACGGCAAGTACCGATTCATCGTGGGCTTCCTGGCCCTGCCCCTGATCATCTACGCGATCTTCGTGATCTCGCCCTTCGTCCAGGCGTTCCAGATCTCGATGACCGACTGGTCCGGGCTCGTGGGAACGGCCGAGTTCATCGGCCTGGAGAACTTCCAGCGGCTCTGGGACAACGACGACTTCTGGAACGCGCTGCGCCACAACGTCTACATGCTGGCGCTCGTCCCCGTCGTCACCCTCGGCCTCGGCATGTTCTTCGCCTTCATGCTCAACGTCGGCGGAAAACGCCGGAAGAACGAAGTCATCACCGGAGTGGCCGGCTCGAAGACGTACAAGTTCGTCTTCTTCTTCCCGCAGGTCATCTCCATCGCGATCATCGCGGTCATCTGGTTCAACATCTACAACCCCGACCCGCAGGACGGAATGCTCAACTCCCTCCTCGGCGCGATCGGGCTCGACGCCCTCCAGAACGCCTGGCTCGGCGAGAAGAGCCTCGCCCTCTGGTGCATCAGCGCCGTCATGGTCTGGGGCCACGTCGGCTTCTTCGTGGTCCTCTTCTCCGCGGCCATGGCCTCCGTCCCGCGGGACGTCTACGAAGCGGCGCTGCTGGACGGCGCCAACCGCTTCCACACCTTCTTCAGGATCACCCTCCCGCTGCTGTGGGACACCGTCCAGACCGGCTGGGTGTACATGGGCATCATCGCGCTGGACGCCTTCGCCCTGGTCCAGATCATGTCGGTGAACATGGGAGGCCCCGACGGCGCCACGGACGTCATGCCGCTGCGGCTGTATCTGACGGCCTTCCGCGACAGCCAGTTCGGCTATGCCTCCGCCATGGGCGTCGCGATGCTCATTGTCACGATGACCTTCGCAGTGCTCACCATGCGCTTCGCGCGGCGTGAGCGGATCGAGTACTAGGGGTGGCGCGGATGACGACCGACGAGATCGAAGCGGTGGCCAAGCAGGACACGCCCGGCGAACCCCCGGCGCCCCGGCCACCCGCCAAGGGCGGCTCCTCCGAGGGCCAGGTCCTCAACGTCTTCTCCCACGGCATCCTGATCCTCTGGGGCCTGATGGTCGGAGTGCCGCTGCTGTGGGTGGCGTGGAGCGCCTTCAAGGACAGCAGCGGCATCCTCACCGACCCCTGGGGCCTGCCGACGGTCCTGCACTGGGAGAACTGGTCCAACGCGTGGGAGGACGCGAACATGGGCCAGTACTTCATCAACACCGCGGTCATCGTGGGCGGCAGCGTCGTCGGCACGATGGTCCTCGGCTCGATGGCCGCGTACGTACTGGCCCGCTTCGAGTTCCCGGGCAACCGGTTCATCTACTACCTGTTCGTCGCCGGCATGTCCTTCCCCGTCTTCATGCTGGTCATCCCGCTCTTCTTCGTCATGCGGGACTTCCCCGGCAGCTCCCTGCTGGCGACGTACCACGGACTGATCCTGGTCTACATCGCCTACTCGCTGCCGTTCACGGTCTTCTTCATGACCTCGTTCTTCCGCACGCTCCCGGTGTCGATCGCCGAGGCGGCGCTGATCGACGGCGCGTCCCACAGCCGGACGTTCTTCCAGGTGATGCTGCCGATGGCCAAGCCCGGCCTGATCAGCATCGGCATCTTCAACTTCCTTGGCCAGTGGAACCAGTACCTGCTGCCGATGGTGCTCAACCAGCAGGAGGACAAGTACGTCCTGACGCAGGGCCTGGCGACGCTCGCGCTGCAGCAGGGCTACGAGAACGACTGGGGCGCGCTGATGGCCGGCATGATGATCGCGATGCTGCCGGTCCTCGTGGTCTACGCGATCTTCCAACGCCAGGTCCAGTCGGGCCTCACGGCGGGCGCCCTGAAGTAGCGCCGCCTTCGGATGGTCGTCACCCCCGGGCAGCCGTCGCACCGGGTCACGCTCTCGGGCGGGGCCCGGTCCCGGCTGAGCAGTCCGGGTTCGGTGTGGATTGCGACGTCCACTCCGAACGGTCGGAAGGCCCTCGTGCCCGGCGTGCACGCCTGACCGGCACCGGACGCCTGCGCCCGGCCCGCCGCGCGGTGGAGGACGCCTGGCGTCGACGACCATTCCCGCCTCGCCCGGGCCCTCGCCGAGGGCCTCCGTCGCCCCTGGGAACGGCCCGCGGAACCCCGCCGCCTCACCCCCGCCCGTGTCTGCCGGGGGTTCGCAACGTCCGCGCGAACGTACAGAGCCCGCCCGGCAAGCGCGCTGAAGGCGTCCCGACCAGGCTCCGGACGGCCTCCCGGCTCGAAGAACAAGCAACGGGCCAGGCGCCACGACGTTGGGGGGTCTTCGATCTTGAGCGGTGCGCCTCGCCTGACAGCCTGACTCTTCGTCACAGTCGGTCACCTGTGGGGGTCATTGGTGCCCCCTGATGCAAGGAGCCCGTGGTCCTGAGTGATCATTTCTGTTCTCTAGGCAGAACGATCATGTGGGAGCCACGGGCGTGGTCAACGATACGTCGTTGCTGCTCGACCTCGACGGGGTGTCCGTCATACGGGTCGAGCGGCTTGAGGACGGCACCCGCCGGGTGCATCTGGCCACGGCGGAGGAAACGGCTCGCGCCTGCCCGGAGTGCGGGGCCTTCGCCTGGAAGGTGAAGGGCACAGCCCGGACCCGTCCTCGGGATCTTCCCTACGGGGAGCGCGGGCTGGTGCTGTTGTGGCACAAGCGCCGCTGGTGGTGCCGCGAGCCGAAGTGCCCGAGGAAGTCGTTTACCGAGAGCGTCGCCCAGATACCGGCCGGGGCGCGGATCACCGCCCGGCTGCGCCAGGCGGCCGGGCGCCGGGTGCGCGATGCCGGCTCCACGGTCATCCAGGCCGCCCGCGACCTGCATCTGTCCTGGCCGACGGTGATGGGTGCCTTCCGCATATCGGCGCGCGAGGTCGTCGACGCCCCGCTGCCCGAGGTGATGGTGCTCGGCGTCGACGAGACCCGGCGGGGCAGGACGAAGTGGGAGCAGGACCCCGAGTCCGGCAAGTGGCGCCTGACCCGGGATCGGTGGCACACCGGGTTCGTCGACGCGCTGGGCCACGGCGGGCTGCTCGGCCAGGTCGAGAGCCGCACCGTCGCCGACGTCCTGGCCTGGCTGTCCACCACGCCGCTGACCTGGCGCAAGAACATCACCCACGTCGCCATCGACATGTCGGCCACCTACCGCGCCGCGATCCGCACCGGCCTGCCCGACGCCACCGTCGTGGTCGACCACTTCCACATTGTCCAGCTCGCCAACAAAATGCTCTCCACACTCAGGCGCCGCACCACCGCCGAGGCCCGCGGCCGACGCGGACGCGCCAGCGACCCGGAATGGAAGGCCAGACGACGTCTCCTGCGCAACCGCGAGGACCTCACCGATGAGCAGTTCGCAAAGATGTGGAACCCACTGCTGGACGAGGGGCAGATCGGGCAGACGCTGCTGACCGCGTGGATCGCGAAGGAGAGCCTGCGCAATCTCCTCGCCCTGGCCCGCACCAGCGCCGACCGACACCAAATCGGCCATGTCCGATGGAAGTTCCTCACCTGGTGCGCGGACTCGGACATCCCCGAGGTCGTCCGGCTGGCCGTGACCGTGGACCGGTGGTGGGCGGAGATCGCCGCATTCCTCGACACCGGCCACAGCAACGCCAAGAGCGAGGGCATCAACCGCGTGATCAAGCTCGTCGCCCGCAACGCCTTCGGCTTCCGCAGCGCAGAGGACCAACGCCTACGCACGCGCTGCGTCACCACCCGCCGAGCCCGCGGACACCTCCGCACCGCTCAACATTGAAGACCCATCGACCCGCCGTGTCCGTGGCTGCGGACCGCTGGACGGAGCCGCGGGGAAACGGCGCGCGGGCCGATGCCGGTCCGGCGGGAGCATACAGCGGTGCGCGGTCCATGGGCTGGGACTCCTGCCCAGGCGACGGTGATCCGGTGCACCCATGCTGCGGCGGCGACACCGTCGGCGGCATGAGTACGACCTCCCATGTGCGGCGGGGCACGCACTCAGGCTTCTCGATAGCCCCGGCCGATGCGGGTGGCGGTGAACGCCTTCATGGCGTGAGCCGCCAAGTGGTCGATGACCAACCGCCGCAGACCACCGGGGCAGGAGAGGAGAGTCCTTCGCCGGGCTCAGTGTTCCTTCGCGTACGTCACGATCCACGCGACTGTGAGCGTCACTCCGAGCACACCCGCCGCGAAGAATCCGAGGACCGGCAGGATTCCGGATCCCTCGAGCAATCTTCTGAGGGCGCCCGCGAAGCCGACCACCGAGGCGCCGATTCCGAGGAGGAATGTGCGATGCCCTCTGGGTTTCAGCCAGTTGGAGGAGAAAGGTCCGCGGTATGAGGTGGGTTTGTTGCTCGCGTGCTTCATTTGTTGTACTCCACCCGGGGCGGTGCATCGGGGGCGAGAATCTTTTCGTCGCCCGGCTCCTTGTTTGATCCCGGCGGGGTGTAATAGAAGTCGACCACGGTGGCCACGACCGCTACCGGTGCGCCGAATACCTTGCCGCCGAACTTGCCCAGTATGTTCACCGCGGACGGTTTACGGTGCAGCCCGCCGCCGCCGATGTTCTTCTCCAGGCCGCCGGCGACCAGGCCGGCAGATGCCGAGGGCGCACCACCCATGAAGTACTTCCAGCCCTTGTCCATGTCACCGCGCAGGAAGTACTCGCCACTGTTCATCCACGAGCGGTAGCTGAGGAATTCGGCCACCGGCTTGATGGTGCCGCTGCCCCACTTTGGCTCGGGCTGGTGCTGCAACTCGTCCAGCCTCATTTGCGCTTCGTTGGCCGCGCCCGCCGCCGCGTCCTTCAGTGAGCCGTAGTGCAGGCTGTTGAATTCGCGGCTGTCCTTGGTGAGGTTCGCCAGGCCCCAGGCACAGGCCGCGTCCGCGTCCACCGCGCGCTGGAGCACGGCCTCCATCCGTTTGAGGAGCGCCTCGGCCGCGCCTTCGTCGGCGTCGGAGTCCTCCCGGTAGCCGACAACGCCATCGGGGGCGATGGTGAGGCCCTTGGGCGGGTTCTCGTAGATCGCCTTCAGGTCGGCCTTGGCCTTGGTGAACGTGCTGTGGGCGTCCTTGAGCAGATTGAGGATGCTCTCGGCTTGCGTCACCGCGTCCTGGAACTCGTACACCGTCCTCGTCACGAACGGCTTGGTGACGTTGGCGTTCTTGCCCTTCCAGGCCGTCCCCTGTGCGTAGGTGCCCATATCCCCGGCGCCCTTGGCGAGTTCCTTGAGCTTCTTGAGCATGGCGACCCAGTCGTCGATCGCCTCGTCGAGCGGCTTCGTCTTCAGATTGAGAAGCTGCTGGAACACCAGCATGGGTACCTCGCCTAGCGACCAGAACCTGTACGCGGGTGGGGGGAAGTGGGGGGCCGGGGAGTGTGGGGGATCAGATGATCGGGCCCTGCGGCTTCGTCACCGAAGGTGCGCCGGAGTCGGCGGGCCTCTCCTCGGGCACGTCGTAGTACTTGGAGATCTTTGACGCGCCGACCTGAGCGGCGACCCACTCGTCGTCCTTCTTCTTCGACGCCTTGGTGAAATCAAGATGGTTGGAGATGTGTGCGCAGGCGTCGAGCAGCGTCCCGACCTGCTTCTCCCACACCTTGGCCGCATCGGTCAGCGCCTTGCCGGTCTCGAAACCGTCCGCCGTCAGGCTCGTACCGGCGGCCTTGCTCGTGGTCTGGGCGTGTTTCCCGTCGGCCTTCAGGTTGTTGTGCAGCAGATAGGCAGAGTGGCCGATCTTGCCCAGCTCGTCGTCGTAGATGACGAGGTCGCCGTCGGACGGTGAAGGGTGCGGGTCCATCGTCGGCGCACCGTTCAGCTGCATACGGGCAGCGGTCGCCGCCTTGAGACCGGCCCACTCTTCTTCGAAAGACATGACCCTCCTGGCGACAGGATGTGACGTGCAAGATCCGATTATTGACCGATCTTGCCGCACGTCGCATCCAGCAACCCGCCTCATACCCTCAGAAATTGGACATATCCATCCGTTACAAGTCAGTGACAGCGACCGCCGCCTGCGGCCGGATGGGCAGCCGGTTGACCGGCCTGCCCGTGGCCGCGCGCACCGCGGAGGCCACCGCCGCCGGGGACGTCACCACCGGCACCGCACCCGCGGCCTTCGCCCCGAAGGGCGCGACGACATCCCGCTCCTCCACCAGTTTCACGATGCGGATGTCCGGGGCGTCCAGGAATGTGGGGAGGGCGTACCCGGTGAGGTCCGGGTGGCGGAGCAGGCCTCGGGTGGTGCGGAAGTTCTCCGTCAGGGCCGTGCCGACGCCCTGGGGGATGCCCGCCTCGATGCGGTGGCCAGTTGGGCCGGATTCAGGACGCGGCCCATGTCCTGCCACCGCCATCTCGACCACGCGGATGGAGCCGATTTCGATGTCGACGTCCACCACCGCGCGGATCGCTCAGAAGGCCAGGCCCACGAAAGCGTCACCCTGGCCCGCCTCGTCCAGTGGCTCCGTGGGGTGGGGCGGCACTGGGCCGTCGCCCACAGTTCCTTGCCGTCCATCGCCTCGGTGACCGTCGTGGAGAGCACGCCGTCGTACGAGGTGATCTTGCCGTCGGTGATCTGGAGAAGCTCCGTGGACATACCTCACTTGTGGGCCAGGGGCTGGAGGAGCCGGGTACGGACCATCTTGGCGGCCCGCTCGACCGCGCCGCCCGAGACCCAGGTGTGGCGGCCGTGGGCCGCCGGGCCCGCCGGGGGCTGGTCGGTGTCGACCGAGACCACTCGGACCTCGTCGATCCCCAGTGTCTCCTGGAGGTTCTGGCGGGCGAGCGTGGAGAAGCCCTGGCCGGTCTCCACCGCGCGCAGATCACCGTCGCGATGCCGTCGTGGATCGGGGCGCGGGACGGCGAGGCCGGCCTCGGCGCCGATGGGGCCGGGTCACCGACTGTGACGAAGAGTCAGGGTGTCAGGCGAGGCGCACCGCTCAAGATCGAAGACCCACGTTGGGAAGAGCGTCGAACGCGCCGAACCGATCAAGGAACACCAATCCCGGCGAGGGCGAACGCCGGACTCTCTCTCCGCTCAGCGGTGAGAGGCACTGCGCCAGGACATGACGGTGCAACTCGTGTCCCAGGCGTCGTCTCAGGCGTCCCACTGCATCCCGATCTCTTGCACGTGGCCGCAGGTCGGAGCCGGACACGTCCCGGGATATCCCATACGCGGTGATGAGATACCAACAGGGGGTGGCGGATGGTCACGATCACGATCACGATCGCTTTGCACAGCACCCGACTTTCACGTAGGAGCCACGCTCCTGATCGGCGCGCACAGGTCGAGGGGGCATGGATGGCGGAGGCGCCCTTACCGCGAAGATCTCCGCCTGCAACGACCCGAACTCGCGCCAGTTGCAGGGAAACCAGCGACGCTGCTCTCACCTGCACGCTCAAACTGATTCTGTGCAGCGGGGGGTGAAGAAGGGCCCCTTCCTTGCGCGGAGTACGTCCATGTGAATCGTTGACGCAATCGAAGGATGAAGATGCGTAATCGGACAGTCGCGTCCCTTGTCGGAGCGGTTTCTGCCGCACTCGCCGTCACTGCCACGACCGCAGCACCGGCGAGCGCCTACAACCCCAACCCGAGGATCCTCCAGGACGACGGCGTGCACACGGTCAACTGCCCCTGCCGTTTCAACGACGACATCGACGGCACCTACTTCAAGGAGGACGACGGTGGGATAGGGAGAAAGGCCGTCTTCGGCAACGCGAGTGGCTACGCGGTGGCAAAGGTCGAATTCCATCCGTACGACGAAATACTGTGGATGTACGACGTCGCGAACGACGGTGACGGCCTCTACTACAAGGTGTCCTATGAAGGTGATGGTGGACGGTACGGGCTGTACACGCCCGCGGGTACGTCCGCAGCCTGGGATGTCAAGAAGGTGGATCTGAACATTCCGGAGGGCAGGAAAGTGACAATCAAGGTGTACGACGACCGTGCGATGACCGACTGGGTCCGCACGATCACGGCCACCGCCTGATTTCCTGCTCCTCGGCCGGTGCCAGGGCCCGCTCCGGCAGCAGGACGCTGTTGCGTGGGGTGCGGGTCGTGGCGAGCCGACCCCGCTTGCGTGGAGTCCCCGAAGCCGGGCCGGCCCACGCTCCGGCCGAGGACGAGCAGATCGCCGAGATGGACAACCTCATCGAGGGCCGGCTTCGCGAGTACGAACTCGCCGAGATCATTGTGCGCGTCCCCGGCATCGGCGCCACCCTCGGTGCAGAGTTCCTGGCAGCCGTCGGCGGCGACCTGGCGGAGTTCGACTCCCCGGACGCCCTGGCGGCCTTCGCCGGTGTCGCCCCCAGGCCGCGCGAGCCAGCGGCAACGTGCACCGGCCTGTGGTCCACCACCGAATGCTTCAGCGTGTCCTCCACACCTCGGGGCTGGTCAGCGTCCGCCACCACCCGAACTCTCGGCGGTTCTACGACCGCGAAAACGCTGAGGGAAAACCGGGACCGCCCAGTTCGGATCCTCGTCGGCCTGCACCACCCGCGCGGTGAACACGCGCTCCCGGGTGCCATCGACGGCCCCCGTCCGGAGCCGGTTGTTCCCCGTACTTCCCCGGCAGGTGAACCCACTACGTTCCGGTCTGGAACTTGAACGCGATCGCGCCACCGGCCACCCCGCTCCGAGTCCGCTCCGCGCCCATGGGCGTCAGTCAACGGCATCCCCAGACCAACGACCGGCTGAGGCAAGAGAACTGCCCAGTAGTTGGTTTCGTTCCCCTCTGCCGGAAGTGGCACGGCCAGTAGCGGCGACCGCCAACCGTCCGGTCCGTCGGTCGTCGGGAGGGGGGCGGGGTCGTAGGAGGGGGGTGTCCGGAAGTAAAGCGTCGCAACTCGCGCGCAGCGCGGTGAGGAAAGCCATTCCGGCCACCCCCCTCCGGAGGCCCCGACCCCCGGCACCACCCCCGGCGGAGGCGGCCGGGGGACGCGACGCCCTGATCCGCGCACCGCCCCTCCGCACCCCCCACAGACGCAGCCAGGCGACGCGACGCCCCGATCCGCGCACGCCCTCCGGAGGCCCCGACCCCCGGCACCACCCCCGGCGGTGGCGGCCGGGGGACGCGACGCCCTGATCCGCGCACCGCCCCTCCGCACCCCCCACAGACGCAGCCAGGCGACGCGACGCCCTGATCCGCGCACGCCCTCCGGAGGCCCCGACCCCCGGCACCACCCCCCACAGACGCAGCCAGGCGACGCGACGCCCCGATCTGCGCACCCCCTCCCGCAGGCCCTGACCTCCCGCAGGCCCCGACCTCCGCACCACGCCCCCCACAGACGCAGCCGGGCGACGCCACGCCGCGACCTCCGCGGCCCCCACCGGCAGAGGCGCACCAGGCCCGGGCCGGGCCAGGTCGAGGGCCAGGGCAAAGATCCGGCCACGCCCGCCAGGGCGTAACGCCCCTGCTCAAGGTCTTGACGGGATAAGCACCAAAAGGTTGAACTCAGAGTTCACAAGTTGGAGAGACGCCGGGGCCGCCATCACGTCGCCCCGGCCGGGGGCGGCCGTCGCGCCGTCCACCGGGGGCAGGAGTGGATGAGTCAATGGAGACTCCGGGGTCGCAGACATCTCTGCACCGGGCCAATCTCGAGCGCGTCGTGCGTGCCGTCCGCATGGCGGGCTCGCTGACGCAGGCGGAGATCGCGAGGAGCACCGGCCTCTCCGCGGCCACCGTCTCCAACATCGTCCGTGAGCTCAAGGACGGTGGCACGGTGGAGGTGACGCCCACCTCGGCGGGCGGCCGCAGAGCCCGCAGCGTCTCGCTCAGCGGTGACGCCGGCATCGTGATCGGCGTCGACTTCGGCCATACGCACCTGCGCGTGGCCATCGGCAACCTCGCGCACCAGGTGCTCGCGGAGGAGGCCGAGCCGCTCGATGTCGACGCGTCGTCCGCGGAGGGCTTCGGCCGGGCGGAGGCGCTGGTCAACCGGCTGATCGAGGCGACGGGGATCGCGCCGGGCAAGGTGGTCGGCGTGGGGCTCGGTGTGCCGGGCCCCATCGACGTGGAGTCGGGCACGCTGGGTTCGACGGCGATCCTGCCGGGCTGGACGGGCATCAACCCCAGCGAGGAGCTGTCGGCACGTCTGGGTGTGCCGGTCTACGTGGACAACGACGCCAACCTCGGCGCGCTCGGCGAGCTGGTCTGGGGCAGTGGCCGCGGGGTCAAGGATCTGGCGTACATCAAGGTGGCGAGCGGTGTCGGCGCCGGACTGGTGATAGACGGCCAGATCTACCGGGGCCCCGGCGGTACGGCCGGGGAGATCGGGCACATCACGCTGGACGAGTCGGGCCCGGTCTGCCGTTGTGGCAACCGAGGCTGTCTGGAGACCTTCGCCGCCGCCAGGTACGTGCTGCCGCTGCTGCAACCGAGCCACGGCGCCGAACTGACCATGGAACGCGTCGTGCAGCTCGCCCGTGAGGGCGATCCGGGCTGCCGTCGTGTCGTGGCCGACGTGGGCCGTCACATCGGCAGCGGCGTGGCGAACCTGTGCAACCTCCTCAACCCCAGCCGAGTGGTGCTCGGCGGGGATCTGGCGGAAGCTGGAGAGTTGGTACTGGGGCCGATCCGCGAGTCCGTCTCCCGCTACGCGATTCCCAGCGCGGCGAGGCAGCTCTCGGTGGCTCCGGGGGCCTTGGGCGGGCGTGCCGAGGTGCTCGGCGCGCTGGCGCTCGTGCTCAGCGAAATGGGTGATTCAACGCTTTTGCAAGGGTCTGACAGTGCACTGCACGTCGGTACGCCTGCCTTCACTTAGATAACGAATGGCACCGTTGTCGTCTCGTTAAGGATTTACTCCTTGACGGTGACGGCGCGGCCGAGTTGACTTCCAGCCACCTCGGCCGCAGCGACGCGGCCTCGTCAGGGAGGTTTCTCATCGTGAACGCACATCTGCGTCGTGCCGCTGTTGGTCTCGCCGCCTCTGCGATGGCCGTTTCGCTGGCCGCCTGCGGCCAGGCCGGTGGCTCGGACGAAGGCTCGAACGAGTCGAGCCCCAAGAAGGGCGACGACATCACGATCGGCCTGCTCCTTCCGGAGAACCAGACCGCTCGTTACGAGAAGTTCGACAAGCCGCTCATCGAGAAGAAGATCAGCGAGCTCACGAACGGCAAGGCGGAGGTCGTCTACGCCAACGCCAAGCAGGACGCCACACAGCAGTCCCAGCAGGTCGAGACCATGATCACCAACAAGGTCGACGCCCTGATCCTGGACGCCGTGGACTCCAAGGCCATCGCCAACAGCGTGAAGAAGGCCAAGGACGCCGGCATCCCGGTCGTCGCCTACGACCGCCTCGCCGAGGGCCCCATCGACGCCTACACCTCCTTCGACAACGAAGAGGTCGGCCGGGTGCAGGGCAAGGCGCTGCTGGAGGCATTGGGCGACAAGGCCGAGTCCGGCCAGATCGTCATGATGAACGGCTCGGTCACCGACCCGAACGCCGCGCTGTTCAAGAAGGGCGCCCACGCCGAGCTCGACGGCAAGGTGAACATCGGCAAGGAGTACGACACCAAGGAGTGGAAGCCGGAGAACGCCAACGCCAACATGGAGGCCGCGATCTCGGCCCTCGGCAAGGACAAGATCGTCGGCGTCTACTCCGCCAACGACGGCATGGCGGGCGGCATCATCACCGCCCTCAAGGCCGCCGGCGTCTCCCCGCTCCCGCCGGTCACCGGCCAGGACGCCGAGATCTCCGGTGTGCAGCGCATCGTCGCCGGCGAGCAGTTCATGAGCGTCTACAAGCCGTACGCTCCCGAGGCGTCCGCCGCCGCCGAGATGGCCGTGGCCCTCGCCAAGGGCGAGAAGCTCGACTCGATCGCCAAGTCCACGGTCGACAGCCCCACCACCAAGGGTGTTCCGGCCGTTCTCGTCCCGGTCGTCTCGCTGACCCAGGACAACATCAAGGACACCGTCGTCAAGGACGGCGTCTACACGGTCCAGGAGATCTGCACCCCGAAGCTCCAGGCCGCATGTGACAAGCTCGGCCTGAAGTAAGGTCCCGCTCGGGCTCGCCGGAGCCCCCGGGTCCGACCGGGGTGCTCCGGCCCCTTGCCGGGACACGCGGCCACCCCCGCCGGGATCGATGTCCGCCGGGGCCGCGACGTCCCGCATGAACCCTTCGGTGCCCCGCCTCCCCATCCGTCCCCCGCCGGGGGCGGGGCACCGGACGGAATGTTCACCCGATTCTCTCCGCTTCAGCTCTTCACATTTTCAGCCCATACTGCTCAGCCTCCGCGCCGCCTCACCCCGGCGGTGCGGCATCCCCGCCGGTCAGGCGGCGAAGGAGATGGTTCACGTGTCCGCTACGCCCGTGTTGGCGTTGCGCGGGGTCTCCAAGCGGTTCGGTGCCGTCCAGGCGCTCACCGACGTAGAGCTTGAGGTCCACGCCGGCGAGGTGGTCGCGCTGGTCGGCGACAACGGCGCCGGAAAGTCCACGCTGGTCAAGACGATCGCCGGCGTGCATCCCATCGATGAAGGCGTCATCGAATGGGAGGGCAGGGGCGTGTCGATCAACCGTCCGCACGACGCCCAGAGCCTCGGCATCGCGACCGTCTACCAGGACCTCGCGCTCTGCGACAACATCGACGTCGTCGGCAACCTCTACCTGGGCCGGGAGCTGCACAAGCGCGGCGTGCTCGACGAGGTCGAGATGGAGCGCCGGGCCCTTGAGCTCCTCAAGACGCTCTCGATCCGCATCCCCAGTGTCCGTATCCCGATCGCCTCGCTCTCCGGCGGTCAGCGCCAGACCGTGGCGATCGCTCGGTCGATGCTCGGCGAGCCCCAGCTCGTCATTCTCGACGAGCCCACCGCCGCCCTCGGTGTCGAGCAGACCGCACAGGTGCTCGACCTGGTGGAGCGGCTGCGGGAGCGCGGCCACGCCGTGATCCTGATCAGCCACAACATGGCCGACGTCAAGGCCGTGGCCGACAAGGTGGCCGTACTGCGACTCGGCCGCAACAACGGGATCTTCGACGTCAAGTCGACCTCGCAGGAAGAGATCATCTCCGCCATCACCGGTGCCACGGACAACGCCGTGACCCGCCGTGCGGCGCGCAACGCGGAGGTTCAGAAGTGACCACGGAAAAGACCTCGACCCCCGCGGACCCGCCGGTCGTCAACCCGGACGCCGCGCACGACGCGCTCACCGCCGTCGACCCGCGGCTGCTGGTGCGCGAGCAGGGCGTCAAGGGCTACTGGTCGGAGTTCAAGCGGAAGATGCACGCCGGCGACCTGGGGTCCATCCCGGTGGTCATCGGCCTGATCGTCATCGCCGTCATCTTCCAGAGCATGAACTCCCAGTTCCTCTCGGCGAAGAACCTCACCGACATCTCGGTCACGATGGTCGGCACCGGCATGATGGCCGTCGGCATCATCTTCGTGCTGCTGCTCGGCGAGATCGACCTGTCCGTCGGCGCGGTCAGCGGCGTCTCCGGGGCCCTCGCAGCCGTACTGAGCGTCACCAACGGCATGAACGAGTGGCTCGCCGTGCTCATCGCCCTCGCCGGCGGTGCGGTCATCGGCGCCCTGCACGGCTTCTTCTTCGCCAGGATCGGCGCCCCCGCCTTCGCCGTCACACTGGCGGGCCTGCTGTTCTGGCAGGGCTTCATGCTCCAGATGCTCGGTGACACCGGCACGATCAACCTGGACTCGGAGGGCGTGGTCGGTCGGATGACCACGTACTTCTTCTCCGACGTGGCGGCCGCTTACGGCCTCGCCGCGGCCGCCGTGGCCGTGTTCTTCCTCTCGTCGTTCTTCGACAACCGTCGCCGTGACGCCGCCGGCGTGCCGTCCCGGCCGCTGTCCGACACGCTGCTGCGTACGGCACTGCTCGGCGTCGTGGCCTTCGCGGCCGCGGCCGTGTTCAACCAGTACCGCGGTCTGCCGCTGGCCCTGGTGCTCTTCCTCGCCGCGCTGGTCATCACGGACTTCGTGCTCCGCCGCACTTCCTACGGACGCAAGGTCTTCGCCCTCGGCGGCAGCGTCGAGGCATCGCGGCGCGCCGGCATCAACGTCACCGCCGTACGGATCTCCGTCTTCTCCATCGCGGGCTTCTTCGCGGCCGTCGGCGGTCTGTTCTGGGCGTCCAAGATCGCGGCGGCCAACCAGAGCGCCGGCGCCGGAGAGCTGCTGATGAACGTCATCGCGGCGGCCGTCATCGGCGGCACCAGCCTCTTCGGTGGCCGGGGCCGCACCTGGAACGCGCTGCTCGGCGCCATGGTGATCGTCTCCATCCAGTACGGCCTCGCGCTGGAGGGCATCAGGACCCCGGTGGTCTACATGATCACCGGCGGTGTCCTGCTGGCGACCGTGGTGATCGACTCGATCACCCGCAAGACGCAGAGGACCGCAGGTCGCGCCTAGTAACACCCCCAGTGCCCGGCACCGCTCCGCGGTGCCGGGCACTGTCGTGCGTATGTCATAGGCGTGACACGGTACGCACCGCCCTGTGATGCGGCGCGTGTGCGGAACATTAGACTCGGTCAATCGGTACGGCACGATCAGCTTCGACTCGATCAGCTCGAAGGCAGCTCGAATGCAAGGAGGCACGGGTGGCTCTGCTATCCCGTATCAGGGGACCGCGTGACCTGGATCGACTCGGCCCGGAGCAGCTGGAGCAGCTGGCCGCGGAGATCCGGACCTTCCTGGTGGACGCAGTCTCCAAGACCGGCGGACACCTGGGGCCCAACCTCGGCGTGGTCGAGTTGACCATCGCCCTCCACCGGGTCTTCGAGTCCCCGAAGGACAAGGTGCTCTGGGACACGGGGCACCAGAGCTATGTCCACAAGCTGCTGACCGGCCGGCAGGACTTCTCCCGGCTCAAGATGAAGGGCGGCCTGTCCGGCTACCCCTCGCAGGCCGAGTCCGACCACGACGTCATCGAGAACTCGCACGCCTCCACCGTGCTCGGCTGGGCCGACGGCCTCGCCAAGGCCAACGAGGTGCTGAGGAAGGGCGACCACGTCGTCGCCGTCATCGGCGACGGGGCCCTCACCGGCGGCATGGCCTGGGAGGCGCTCAACAACATCGCCGCCGCCAAGGACCGCCCGCTCGTCATCGTCGTCAACGACAACGAGCGCTCGTACGCCCCGACCATCGGCGGCCTCGCCAACCACCTCGCCACCCTGCGCACCACCGACGGCTACGAGCGCTTCCTCGCCCGCGGCAAGGACCTGCTCGAGCGGACCCCCGTCGTCGGCAGGCCGCTGTACGGCACGCTGCACGGTGCCAAGAAGGGCCTCAAGGACTTCATCGCCCCGCAGGGCATGTTCGAGGACCTCGGCCTGAAGTACGTCGGCCCCATCGACGGCCACGACATCGAGGCGCTCGAGTCGGCCCTCGCCCGCGCCAAGCGCTTCGGCGGCCCGGTCATCGTGCACTGCCTCACTGAGAAGGGCCGCGGCTACCAGCCCGCCCTGGCGGACGAGGCGGACCGCTTCCACGCCGTCGGCAAGATCCACCCCGACACCGGTCTGCCCATCTCCAGCTCCGGGCTCGACTGGACCTCCGTCTTCGGCGAGGAGATGGTCAAGCTCGGCAAGGAGCGCGAGGACGTCGTCGCCATCACGGCCGCGATGCTCCAGCCCGTCGGCCTCGACAAGTTCGCCAAGGCATTCCCCGACCGGGTCTACGACGTCGGCATCGCCGAGCAGCACGGCGCGGTCTCCGCGGCGGGCCTGGCGACCGGCGGGGTGCATCCCGTCTTCGCCGTCTACGCCACCTTCCTCAACCGTGCCTTCGACCAGGTCCTCATGGACGTCGCCCTCCACAAGTGCGGTGTGACCTTCGTACTGGACCGGGCCGGTGTCACCGGCACCGACGGCGCCTCCCACAACGGTATGTGGGACATGTCGATCCTCCAGGTGGTGCCCGGCCTGCGGATCGCCGCCCCGCGCGACGCCGACCAGGTCCGCGCCCAGCTGCGCGAGGCCGTCGACGTCGACGACGCGCCGACCGTGGTCCGCTTCTCCAAGGGCGCGGTCGGCCCCGCAGTCAAGGCCGTCGGCAAGGCCGGCGGCATGGACGTACTGCGTCGCCCCGGCGACGCGGAGCGGCCCGACGTGCTCCTGGTCTCCGTGGGTGCCCTCGCCCCGATGTGCCTGGAGATCGCCGACCTGCTGGACGCCCAGGGCATCTCCACCACCGTCGTGGACCCGCGCTGGGTCAAGCCGGTCGACGAGGCGCTGGCGCCGCTCGCCGAGCAGCACCGGGTGGTCGTCACGGTCGAGGACAACAGCAGGGTCGGCGGCGTCGGTTCGACGATCGCCCAGGCGCTGCGCGACGCGGGCGTCGACGTTCCGCTGCGTGACTTCGGCATCCCGCCGCGCTTCCTCGACCACGCCTCCCGCGGCGAGGTGCTCGCGGAGATCGGCCTGACCGCGCCGGACATCGCCCGGCAGGTCACCGGACTGGTCTCCAAGCTCGACGGCCGCATCGACAGCGAGGCGGTCGAACCCGCTCGCGACTGACAGAGACCCACCCGCCACCGATCCGTGTCGGCCCCTTGCACGTGAGCGCGAACGCGCCGTGGAAGGGGCCGACCGTCGGTACGGCGCCGTGCGCACAAGAGCGGGTGCACAAGTACGGTTCACAGCCGGGGGGACCACCCTGCAAGGGTGGTCCCCCCGGCCCATTCGGTTGAACTCCACCCCGTCCGGCGCCGTACCGGCCACCCGTCGTCCCGATCATGGTCGGGACGACGAGCGTGGAGGTACAGCGGTGAGCACTGAGACAGACCCCGCGGGCGGCGTCCTCCGTACCAAATCGATCGAGCAGTCGATCAGGGACACGGAGGAGCCGGAGCACGCGCTCAGGAAGTCGCTCTCGGCGCTGGACCTCACGGTCTTCGGCGTGGGCGTCATCATCGGCACCGGCATCTTCGTCCTCACGGGCAAGGTCGCCAAGGAGACCGCCGGCCCCGCCACCGCGCTCGCGTTCGTCGCCGCCGCGGTGGTCTGCGCCCTCGCGGCCCTCTGCTACGCCGAGTTCGCCTCGACCGTCCCGGTGGCCGGTTCCGCCTACACCTTCTCGTACGCCTCGCTCGGTGAACTGCCGGCCTGGATCATCGGCTGGGACCTGGTGCTCGAGTTCGCCCTCGGCACCGCGGTCGTCGCGGTCGGCTGGTCCGGCTATGTGCGCTCGCTGATGGACAACGCGGACTGGCATCTGCCCGCGGCGCTGCAAGGGCCCGATGTGGAAGGCGGCGCCTTCGACCTCCTGGCGTTCCTGCTCATCCTCGTGCTGACCGCCATCCTCGTCATGGGCATGAAGCTCTCCGCCCGGATCACCGCGATCGTCGTTGCCATCAAGGTCGGCGTCGTCCTCATCGTGATCGTCGCGGGCCTGTTCTTCGTCGAGGCCGCCAACTACGACCCCTTCATCCCCGAGGCACAGGGCCGGATCGAGGGCTCGGGCTGGGACGCGCCCCTGGTCCAGCTGCTGTTCGGCTACGAGCCCACCAACTTCGGGGTCATGGGCATCTTCACGGCCGCGTCCGTCGTCTTCTTCGCCTTCATCGGCTTCGACGTGGTGGCCACCGCCGCCGAGGAGACCAAGGTGCCGCAGCGCGACATGCCGCGCGGCATCCTCGGGTCGCTCCTCATCTGCACCGTGCTCTACGTCGCGGTCTCCCTCGTGGTGACCGGCATGCAGCACTACACCGAACTGTCGACCAGTGCCCCGCTCGCCGACGCCTTCAAGTCCGTCGGCCATCCGTTCTACGCGGGCGTCATCAGCTTCGGCGCCGCCGTCGGCCTGACCACGGTGTGCATGATCCTGCTGCTCGGCCAGACCCGGGTGTTCTTCGCCATGAGCCGAGACGGCCTGCTGCCGCGGTTCTTCTCCAAGACCCACCCGCGGTTCCGCACCCCGTACCGCCCGACCGTCCTGCTCGGTGTGATCATCGCCGTTGTCGCCGGCTTCACCAGCATCAACGAGCTGGCGACCCTGGTGAACATCGGCACGCTCTTCGCGTTCGTCGTCGTCGCGCTCGGCGTCATCATCCTGCGCCGCACCCGCCCCGATCTGCACCGCGCGTTCCGCACCCCGTTGGTGCCGCTGCTGCCGGTCCTGTCAGTCGCCGCCTCGGTGTGGCTGATGCTCAACCTGCCCGTCGAGACCTGGTTCCGCTTCGCGGTGTGGATGGCGCTCGGCTGCGTCGTGTACGCCGTCTACGGGCGCAGCCACAGCCGCCTGGGCCGGGTGGGCTCCGACGCGAAGTACTGACCGGCCGGCCGGCCGCCGTACGGCACGCGGACCCACGCACCGCGCGCCGTACGCCTCGACCCGCCGCCGCAGCCCCCGGTCGGCGGTGACGACGACACACACCCGCCCGGCCGCCGCCTTCACGGTCTGAACGATCCTGTCGTCACCGCTCCCGGGCGCGGACTCGACCGCCACCTCCGGCACGGACGCCACGCCCCGGGCCGCGCCCTCGACCACGAGCACCACCTCCAGTGGCCCGGGCCACCCCTCGATCCCCTCCCGCGCCACCGCCACCAGCGCGTCCCGCAACCGCTCGGCGGCACCGCGCCGATCCCGCCACCATCCGTCGGGCACGGAACCGACGACATTGGCGCCGTCGACGACGAGGAGCACGGGGAGACAGTCCATGGGGTCAGGGTCGCAGGTGGCGGGTCGGAACGCGGGAAGCCCCGGGCACCTGGCCGGAACCAGGTGCCCGGGGCCGCGCGGAAACGCGGATCGTGGTCAGCCGCCCGTGGCGGGCGACTTCTTCGCGGAGGCGGGGATCTCCGTGTCCTCGCGGATCGCCTTCCACAGTTCGGTCGCCTGCGGCTCTGCGGCCACGACCCGGTTCGGGTCGATCTTGTCGTAGGCGACCGGAAGCATGATCGTCTCCATCGAGGCGGGATCGACACCGTCCATGCTGCGCGCGAAGTCGGTGAGCTTGGTGAGCGAGTCGAGTCCGGAGTCGGTCGTCAGCGACTGGGTGAGCGAGTCCGCGATCTTGAAGGACTTGGCGGGACTGCCGAGCAGGTCCTGCGACTTGACCTCCTTGAGCAGCGCCAGCATGAACTGCTGCTGGAGGCCGATCCGGCCCAGGTCGCTGCCGTCGCCGATGCCGTGCCGGGTACGGACGAACGCGAGCGACTCGGTCCCGTTCAACTTGTGCGGACCGGCCTCGAGGTCGAGGCCCGACGCCTTGTCGCGGATCGGCTCCTGCACGTCGACGGTGACGCCGCCTATCGCGTCCACGAGGTCCTTGAAGCCGGAGAAGTCGATCTCCAGATAGTGGTCCATCCGGACCCCGGACATCTTCTCCACGGTCTTCACCACACATGCCGGACCGGCAAGGGAGTAGACGGAGTTGAACATCACGCGCTCTTTGGACGGCAGGGTGGAGCCGTCGGACTTCACACAGTCGGGCCGGGTGACCAGCGTGTCGCGGGGGATGCTGACCGCGGTGGCGCTGGCACGGCCCTCGGGTATGTGGATCATGAGCGCGGTGTCCGAACGGGCGCCGCTGACGTCGCCTCCGGCGAGCCCGCCGTTGCTGCCGGCCCGCGAGTCCGACCCCAGCACCAGCAGGTTCTGACCACTCGTCGGCAGCTTCTGCGGCCGGTCGTCGCCGATGGCCTTGTCGATGTCGACGCCTTTGATGTTGCCGTCAAGGCTGCTGTAGAGCCAGTAGGCGGTGCCGCCCGCAGCCAGCAGGAGGACCGCTACGACTCCAAGCGTGATCTTCAGCCCGCGACGGCGCTTGCGAGGGGCCGATCTGCGGCCCTTCCTTGCCTGTCCGTCACCCTGCGGGCTCGGTGTGATGCCGTCGTCGTGGCTCATCCGGTCTGGAGTCCTCAAGTTCATCGCCCTGGCCGGGCTGTGGAGTGCGTGGGACTCGGGTGGGGGGTGCGACCGGTCCGTAAGTGCATGACTGACCGTCGCATTATAGAACAGGCGATCACGAGAACGTACGTGCAGGTGGCGGTGTCACCTCGACCTATTATCCGTTCATGACTTGGTTGATCACAGGTGGAGCCGGCTACATCGGGGCACATGTCGTCCTGGCGATGCGGGAAGCCGGCGAGGCGGTCGCGGTTTTCGACGACCTTTCGACCGGGGACCGTTCCCGTGTTCCGGCGGACGTCCCGTTCGTCCAAGGCTCCACACTGGACGGGGCTCACCTGCGACGCACGATGGACGAGCTCTCCGTTCGCGGCGTGATTCACCTCGCCGCCAAGAAGCAGGTTGCCGAATCGGTCGAGCTTCCGTTGCACTACTACCGTGAGAACGTCCAGGGCCTTCAGTCGCTGCTGGAAGCGTCCAGGGAAAGCGGAGTGCGGGCTTTCCTGTTCTCCTCGTCCGCGGCCGTGTACGGCATGCCCGACGTGAAGCTTGTCGGTGAAGACACCCCCTGCGCCCCGATCAACCCCTACGGCGAGACGAAGTTGGTGGGTGAGTGGATGGTGCGCGCGGCCGGTCGTGCGCACGGCATGGCCACGGCCGGCATGCGCTACTTCAATGTCGCGGGTGCCGCCACGGCTGAGCTCGCCGACACAGGGGTGTCCAATCTCGTCCCCATGGTTTTCGAGAAGCTGACCGCAGGTGCCGCGCCCCTGATCTTCGGTGACGACTACGACACGGCGGACGGCACGTGCGAACGTGACTTCATCCATGTCGCGGACATCGCCTCGGCGCATCTTGCCGCGGCCCGAGCCCTGTCGGCCCGTGACCCGGGGTCCGATTTGACGGTGAACATCGGCCGTGGCTCAGGGGTCTCGGTGCGAGAGATGATCGAACTCATCGGCGAGGTGACCGGATATCGGGCCGAAGCGGCGCCCTTCGTCACCGGCCGCCGGGCCGGCGATCCCGCCAGGGTCGTCGCCTCTGCGGACCGTATCCGTGAGGAGCTCGGCTGGACGGCCCGTCACGACGTCCGGGAAATGGTGGCGTCTGCCTGGGAGGGATGGTGCCTGCGGCACCCGGATGCACGGCGATGACACTCTCGGGCGACCACCGGTTCACGACCGAGTGAAGGCTGCTTGAAGCGTGTGGCAAACTGATGTTCGGTGGAGCTTGCCGGGTCATGGATCAGCAGGCTCTCCAAAGCTCGGCCTGTCTCTGATGGCCGGGTGCTCCGGGCAAAGAGGCCCGTGGAGCTGTGGCCGTGTGGCCGGATCGGGACTGGCGAGAAGGGCTTGGGCGGGTCATGCGGGTGAGGCGCGCCACGGCGGGAGCCGGAGGCTCGGTGGCCGGACGTACGGGCGGGGCTGCCTTGCCGCGCCCCTTGCCCGGTGAGGGTCCGCGACTCTTCCGTGGCAAGGACCACCGACTGACCGCCTTCGCCCGAGCCGACGGCGGGCTGCTGCGCTGGACGCAACTGAAGCCTGCGGGAACGGAGTGGGAAGGGCCGCTGTTCCTCCCGGCACCGTCTCTCTCGGATGTGTCGGTGGCCCAGGGCGCCGATGGGTTCGTGCACGCCGTCGGGCGACGTGTCAGCTCCGGCGACGGGTCGGTCACCGTCGTGCACGCCACTCAGTACCAGACCGGTCGCCCTCTGACCCAGTGGCGGCCGCTCGGCAACCCGCACAAAGACCCGAACAGGGCCCGGCTGGTCACCTCTCCCGCTGTTGCGGTGAGCGGGACGGGGGCGGTTCACGTCTTCCTGGCGAGCGACGGTGGTGCCGTCGCCTTGCGCAAGGAGGACGCGAAGGGTCGGTGGCAGGCTTGGGGCAGCCTCCAGGGACAGTTGGCGCTGGACGGAATGGTTGCCGTGACGACGGCTTCCGGACGCATCGAGCTCCTGGTCCCTGCCTCCAATGGACGCGCGATGCGATGGTGCCAGACCGACCCGCAGAGCGAGTTGGAGCGCTGCCCGAACCTCCGAATCTCCCCTGACCCGGGGACGATGGTGGGGCTGGAGTCCACCCCTGAACGGATCACGTACTTCTGGTCGGACGCCGCGGCAGGCGGCCTTGTGGCCCATCGTCCGGGGGAGTGGGTGATCCCGTTGGGCGGGGGGCCGATCGAAGGCCGCCCGGCCGTGCTGCGTGCCGTGCTGGACGGGTACGACTGCACCGTGCTTGCCGGCCGGAGCCCCGACGGCACGGTCATGCTCGCCGCCTGCGCCGCTGAGAACGAGGCGTCGGGCCTGTGGTGGTCGGCGACCGTGGAGAGGTGCGCCGCACCGCCGGCCCTGGCGTGCGACGCGTACGGCCGCGTCGTGCTTGCCACGCTCGACGACAGCGGCGCGCTGCGTGTCGCCGTTCAGGCGGCTGAGCCGGGGCTCGTGATCGCGCCCTCGGTCCGCGTCTGACCGATCCGGGCCGGGGCCCGTCGGAGATCCAGGGCGGATCCGGAACCTGCCCTCTCACAGTGGGTCGTGAGCAATTCCACAGCTCGCGGCGCTGAATCGATGGCCTGATGTCGTCTGCGTAACGGAAGTGGTCGCAAGTGGACTCGTGATGGACAGTTGACGTTCAAGATGTGAAGATCTTGCGGCGGTGTGCCCCTGGCGACGGCGGCCGGAGGCAGACAGACGCTCGGTGGGCGAAGACGTAGGACGGGGCTTCGTCCCCTTGTGTGTATGGATGGTGCAGACAGCAGTGGCGAGCGACAGTAATCCCGAGACCAGTGCGCTTGTATCGACTTATCGCTCACTGGTTCCGGTCCGGGCTCGTCGGCGTATCGTCCGGCGCGTTCCCGCTCCACTGCGGAACACGGTCATGCGGACCCTGGCGACTTTCGACTCGGCCCGCTCCGCAGTCGTCATCCGCGCCTTGGGCGGCCGTCGCAAGTACGCGAGGCACAGCGTGGACGCCGGTATGCGTGTGATCAAGGTCGAGGGCAAGCATGCCCGGGCGGCGGTTGTGCGGGGCGCCACCGAATGGGCCGCGCGGGCCCGGAACCTCCACATGCTCGTGGCCGTCCTCGAGGAAGCCGAGATCGAGTATTTCGCGGTACGCGGCACGGGACAAGGCGTCCCGTGCGTCGCGGTGTCCTCGCGTCACCGCACGGACGTCGAGGAAGTGCTCCAGATGGCATTCGGCCGCAATCCGGGCTACGTCCGCCCGGTGGCGGGCGGGCAACTGCGGACCGGCTCTTCCCGACAGACATGGCGGCGGTTCCGCGACAGCAAGGTCCTCCGCCTGACGTGGAACGTCGCGGATCCCACGGGCCATCTGATCTTCGGCCCTGAGTCAGGGTGCGATCTCGAGTTCTGGTCCGAGGACCAAGGTGAGTTGCTCGCTCCCCGCCCCAATTCCGTGGTGACCAAGCTCTCCGTCGGTGCCCGGCGTCGCGTGGCGGAACAGAGGCTCTTCAGCCCGGTGCCGAGCCAGTACCACACGGGCTACACGGCGACCGTCGGCGAGTTCATGGCGCGGCTTCCCGAGGATCACTCCTACCCCATCGACGTCGTGTACACATGGGTCGACGATGCGGATCCGGTCTGGCGCGCGGGCAAGGAAGCCGCACGCCGCGGCCTGGACCCGGGAACCACCGAGCAACTCCATGAGCAGGCTGCCAACGATGCGCGCTTCAAGAGCCGTGACGAACTCCGGTACTCGCTGCGCTCCATCCACCAGTACGCACCGTGGGTGCGAAACATCTTCCTCGTGACCGCAGGACAGGCGCCGGGCTGGCTGAACACGGAGTACCCCGGGCTCCGGGTCGTGGACCACCGGGAGATCTTCTCCGATCCCTCCGCGCTGCCGACCTTCAACTCGCATGCCATCGAGAGCCAACTGCATCACATATCCGATCTGTCGGAACACTTCCTCTACCTCAACGACGACGTGTTCTTCGGTCGGCCGGTGCGTCCAGATCACTTCTTCCATCCGAATGGCCTGACCAAGTTCTTCATGTCCAAGGCGCTGATACCGGCCGGAGGTATCTCGCCCGAGGATCTGCCGGTCGATGCTGCAGGAAAGAACAGCCGTGGCCTGATCGCCCAGCAGTTCGGCACGGTCATTTCGCAGAAAATGAAACACACGCCACACGCGTTGCGGCGCTCTGTGCTTGCCGAGATCGAGCAGACATATGCGCGCGCGCATCATGTGACGCAGCACTCGAAATTCCGCTCGCCGCACGACGTGCCCATCGCGTCCTCGCTCCACCACTACTTCGCGTACCACTCCGCTCGGGCGACCCAGGGAAATCTGCGCTACGTGTACGTGGACATCGGTGACGCTTTGGCGCAGCGTCGACTCGATCGGCTCGTGGCACGGCGGGATTTCGACACCTTCTGCATCAACGACACGGTGGTCCCCGAGGACCCTGCTGCGCAAGAACGCATGGTGCAACGTTTCCTTGAGAGCTACTTCCCTGTGCCGAGCCCGTATGAGCTCCCCGGCGCGGAGGCGTTGCCGACGAGGCGTACGGCAGAACTTGGAATGGGACAGGCATGATTCCGCGACGTAGGCATCTGGCCGGTATCCGACTTCGACTCACCGAACGCGCCGTCGCGTGGCGTTCGTGGCTGATGCTGCGGGTGTTCTTGCCGATACGTGCCAACCGGGCCGCGCGCCTGCTCTATGCCGCGGTTCTCGACGGCCACACGGCCAACCTGCACGCGGCCCTTCCCCGTGGCACCCGACTGCCCGACCGGGCCGACGTCGTGCTCCAGCGAGGCCGGCAGCGGTACGAGGCCACCGCGCGCGTCTACGAGGACCACACGGGAAGCGTCCTGATGGACGCCGTCGTGCTGCTTGGTGCCGAAGCCGGTGGGGTGCCCGTTGCGAACGGCCGCTGGAAGGTGAGGCTGAGGCTGCGGACCGGTCGCCGGACCAGCAGGATTCCGCTACTTCTCGTCGAGCCCCCGCGCCCCTACGACGGCCCGACGAAACCGATGCCTGCCTCCCCGCTGACCGGCCAGCGGCACAGACTCGGACGCTCCTTGACGGGCAACCTCCGCGTGGTGACGGCCGACGCCCGCCCCTCCGCGGAGGTGGTCAAGGTCGACCTCTCGCACACCGCACTCACCGTGGACTTCCGCCTCCTCGGTGCCGATGTGACAGCGCCGTGGTCCGAGTTCACCGCGGCCGGACGACGGATCAAACGGCCCGTGGACCATGTCGGTGACGGAGTCCTGCGGGTCACCGTGCCCCTCGAGGAGATGTCGCCGCAGCGGCGTGCGACGGAGCACTGGGATGTCACGCTCTGCTCGGACGGCGCATGGCGGCTGCGGCTCGGACGGCGCCTGCACGACGTTCGCAATCCCATCCGTGTCTTCGCCATCAACCGCATGAGCGTGGCCCCACCGGGACAGGCGCCCATGCTCGTACAGCCCCGCTACACCCCTGCGGGGAATTTCCGTGTCACCTGCAGCCGTATGCCCGAGGCCGGGCGGAGAACCTGATGAAGATCACCTTTCTGCTGACCACCGCTGATGCCGTGGGAGGCACGGAGCGCGCTGTCTTCAACCAGGCATCGGAACTCGTGGGGCGTCACGACGTGCGGGTGCTGAGTGTCTTCCGCAGCCAACCCCAGCTGTTCTTTCCCATCGACGAACGGGTCCGTATCGACTACCTCGTGGATCAGACCGGCCCGATCGCCCGACCCGTTCGGCGGGCCGACCTCGGCGATGACGCGTACGCAGCCCTCGCGGGGCAGCCGAGCGTGCTCGTCGACCGCGCCTGGGAGGCAGCGTTCAACCGGCTGTCCGACATCGAACTGGAACTCGCGCTCCAGCACACCGACACCGACATCCTCATCACCACCACCCCGGCCTTGATGGCCTTGGCGGTGCAGCTCGCCCCGAGCCGCGTCATCACCGTGCACCAGGAGCACCGGGTGTCCGAGCTGCGGGGCACCAGCGGCGAACCCCTTCTGAAGTACTCGGCGCGACTGGATGCCCTGGCGGTGCTCAGCGGCCGAACCCGCGACTGGTTCGCCGAGACGCTCGGCGAAAGCGCCCCGCGGATCGACGTCATCCCCAACGCCCTGCCCCACGGCTTTCGTCCCCGCTCCACGCTGGAGACCCGCACGGTGGTCACCGCGGGCCGACTGGTGGGGGAGAAGCAGCTCGACCACGCTCTCAGCGCCTGGGCCGCAATCGCCCCGTACCACCCCGACTGGGTGCTGCGCATCTTCGGTGACGGCCCGATGGCCGGCGCACTGCGCCGCCAGATCAACCAGCTCGGCCTGCACGACAGTGTCCAGCTCAACGGCAACACCCCGCACCTGGCGGAGGAGTGGGCCAAGGCGAGTATCGCCCTCATGACCTCTCGTAACGAGGCGTTCCCGCTGGTTCTCATGGAAGCACAGGCGGCCGGCGTGCCGGTGGTCTCCTACGACTGCCCCAACGGCCCCGCTGAGATCATCCTGGACGGCCGGTCCGGGCTTCTGGTGCCGCACGGCGACGTCGATGCACTCGCCTACCAGCTCAACCGGCTGATCGAGGACCAGTCGCTGCGCCACCACATGGGTGCCGAGGCCGCTTTGACCATCCACCGCTTCGACCCGCCGCAGATCACGGCACAATGAGTTGTGTGCATCGTGAAGTTGCAGGTCACGGGGCTGGTGTGCATGGGCTTCGGGGTGCTCGTGCTGGTCGGGGGCGTATGACTCCCGGC
>NZ_JBEZKP010000059.1:0-43070 GCF_040706335.1 Streptomyces sp. NPDC048389
CCGTCATCGCTTGCGCGGCGCGGGGTGCCGGACCGGCCCGTCATCGCTTGCGCGGCGCGGGGTGCCGGACCGGCCCGTCATCGCTTGCGCGGCGCGGGGTGCCGGACCGGCCCGTCATCGCTTGCGCGGCGCGGGGTGCCGGACCGGCCCGTCATCGCTTGCGCGGCGCGGGGTGCCGGACCGGCCCGTCATCGCTTGCGCGGCGCGGGGTGCCGGACCGGCCCGTCATCGCTTGCGCGGCGCCGCCGTCGAGTCCCGGGACATCAGTTCCGCCGCGATCGTCGCGATGCCGCCCGGCGGAGGCGTCTCGTTGTCCATGGCCAGGCGGCCTGCCCTCGCGCCCGCCTCGAACAGAGGCAGGCGGACCGTCGTGAGCGCCGGGACCGCGTCCACGGAGAAGGGAAGGTCGTCGAAGCCCGCCACGGAGATGTCGTCGGGTATCCGCAGGCCCTGGTCGCGCAGGGCGGCACACGCCCCCAGCGCGACCGTGTCGTTCGCGGCGACGATCGCGGTCAGCCCCGGCTCCCTGCGCAGCAGTTCCAGGGTGGCGTCGTAGCCGGACCGGCGGTCGTACGGCCCGTGCACGGTGAGCCGTTCCTGCTCGGCGGCGTCCCCGCCGAGCCCTGCCGCTGCCATCGCAGCCCGGTGGCCCTCGAGCCGGTGGCGGGTCGTGGTGCGTTCCGCAGGGCCGGCGACGTATCCGATGCGCCGGTGGCCGAGCGTGATCAGGTGCTCGGTGAGCCGCCGTCCGCCGCCCCGGTTGTCGAAGGCGAGCGAGGCGACGACCGCGTCGCTGCCGGTCAGCGGCGGACGGCCGCACAGCACGATCCGCGTCCCGGCGTCGGCGAGCCTGCCGAGTTTCACGGTCATGGCCTCTATGTGGCCGGGGTCCTCCAGCGCGCCACCGGTGAGGATCACGGCGGCGGCCCGCTGACGCTGCAGCAGGGTGAGATAGGTGAGTTCACGCTCGGGTGAACCGCCGGTGTTGCAGACGACGGCGAGCTTCTCGCCGCCTCCCCGCCCCGTGCCCTCCTGACCGCCGATCTCGGTCTGTGCCGCTCCGGCCATGATCCCGAAGAAGGGGTCGGCGATGTCGTTGACGAGGATGCCGACGAGGTCGGACGTCGCGGCGGCGAGCGAACTCGCCGGGCCGTTGAGGACGTAGTCGAGATCGTCCACCGCGCGCAGTACCCGTTCACGCGTGGATGCGGCGACCGGGTAGTTGCCGTTCAACACGCGCGAGACCGTCGCCGGGGACACCCGGGCGCGGGCCGCCACATCCGCCAGGGTGACTGTCATCGCTTTCCTCCGGGGGAGATGGAGCGGCCCCCTTGTCCGGGCCGCTGTCGGCAGGCTAGCTTCATATCGCGTAGAAAGCGCTTGCTACGCTCATGTCGAGGGAACTCGGGAGAACCGAGATGAAAGATGGAGGCACTTCGTGACACGCAGGACAGTGCGGATCGCCATGAACGGCGTCACCGGGCGGATGGGCCACCGCCAGCACCTGGTGCGCTCGGTCCTCGCCATCCGTGAGCAGGGCGGTCTCGACCTCGGCGGCGGCGAAGTGCTCTGGCCGGAGCCGGTGCTCGTCGGACGGCGTGAACACGCGCTGCGTGAGATCGCCGAACAGCACGGACTTACCGAGATCTCGACCGACCTCGACGCCGTCCTCGCAGACGAGAGCATCGACGTCTACTTCGACGCACAGGTCACCTCGGCCCGCGTCGAGGCGCTGAAGAAGGCCATCGCGGCCGGCAAGCACATCTACACCGAGAAGCCGACCGCCACCGACCTGGCCGGCGCGCTCGAACTGGCCCGCCTCGCCGAGAGCACGGGCATCAAGCACGGCGTCGTCCAGGACAAGATCTTTCTGCCCGGCCTGATGAAGCTGAAGCGCCTCATCGACGGCGGCTTCTTCGGGGAGATCCTCTCCGTGCGCGGCGAGTTCGGCTACTGGGTCTTCGAGGGCGACTGGCAGGACGCCCAGCGGCCGAGCTGGAACTACCGGGCCGAGGACGGCGGCGGCATCACCGTCGACATGTTCCCGCACTGGGAGTACGTGCTGCACGAGCTGTTCGGCCGTGTCACCTCCGTCAACGCGCACATCGCCACGCACGTTCCGCAGCGCTGGGACGAGCAGGGCAAGCCGTATGCGGCGACCGCGGACGACGCCGCGTACGGCATCTTCCAGCTGGAGGGCGGCGCCGTCGCCCAGATCAACTCCTCCTGGACGGTACGGGTCAACCGCGACGAGCTCGTCGAGTTCCAGGTCGACGGCACGCACGGCTCGGCCGTCGCCGGCCTGCGCAACTGCCGTGTCCAGCACCGGTCCGCCACCCCGAAGCCGGTGTGGAACCCGGACCTGCCCGTCACCGAGTCCTTCCGCGGCCAGTGGCAGGAGGTCCCGGACAACACCGAGTTCCACAACGGCTTCAAGGCCCAGTGGGAGCTGTTCCTGCGCCATGTCGCCGGCGACGAGCCGTACCACTGGGACCTGCTGGCGGGAGCGCGAGGCGTGCAACTCGCCGAGCTCGGCCTGCGCAGCTCCGCCGAGGGCCGACGCCTCGACGTACCGGAGCTGACGCTGTGACGGTCCGACTGCCCCGCGCCGACGGGTCCTTGTCCGCGTACGAGCCGCGCACCGAGCCTCTGAACTTCACCTCCGGCGCCCCGCTCACCTCCCGTGCGGTCTTCTCCGCCGCCCATGTGGTGGCCGACCCGTACGCCGACATCAGCCCCGACGCGCCCGCCGCCGTCGACTGGGACGCCACGCTCGCGTTCCGCCGCCACCTGTGGTCGCACGGGCTCGGCGTGGCGGAGGCCATGGACACGGCGCAGCGCGGCATGGGCCTGGACTGGGCGGGTGCGGCCGAGCTGATCCGGCGCTCGGCGGCGGAGGCGGAGGCGGTCGGTGGCACGATCGCCTGCGGGGTGGGCACCGACCAGCTGACCGGCCCGGCATCCGTCGCCGAGGTGCGGGACGCCTACGAGCAACAGCTCGCCCTGGTCGAGTCCACCGGCGCGCAGGCGATCCTCATGGCCTCACGGGCGCTGGCCGCCGCTGCGGCGTCCGCCGACGACTACCTGGACGTCTACGGCCACCTGCTTCGGCAGGCGTCCGAGCCGGTGATCCTGCACTGGCTGGGCCCCATGTTCGACCCTGCGCTGGACGGCTACTGGGGCTCGTCCGACCTGGACGCGGCCACGGAGACCTTCCTCGACGTCATCGCGGCGCACCCCGACAAGGTCGACGGCATCAAGGTGTCCCTGCTGGACGCACGGCGGGAGGTGGAGCTGCGCCGCCGCCTCCCGCAGGGCGTGCGCTGCTACACGGGCGACGACTTCAACTACCCCGAGCTGATCGCGGGCGAGGAGCCGGCGGCGGGAGGACGTTTCAGCCATGCGCTGCTCGGCATCTTCGACCCGCTGGGCCCACTGGCGGCGGAGGCCGTACGCGTCCTGGACACCGGCGACGCGGCAGGCTTCCGCAAGCTCCTCGACCCGACCGTCGAGCTGTCCCGCCATTTGTTCCAGGCACCGACCCGCTTCTACAAGACGGGCGTGGTGTTCCTCGCCTGGCTGTCCGGCCACCAGTCCCACTTCACGATGGTCGGCGGGCTCCAGTCGGCACGCTCCCTGCCGCACCTGGCCCGCGCGTACGAACTGGGCGACGGCCTGGGCCTGTTCCCGGACCCGGCGCTCGCCGAGTCCCGCATGAAGTCCCTGCTCGACGTGTACGGAGTCCCCCGGTGAGCCCTGACCTGAGCCGCTTCAGCATCAACCAGATGACGGTCAAGCAGCTGAGCATGCCCGAACTGACCGAGGCGTGCGTCCGGCTGGGCGTCCCTGCCGTGGGCCTGTGGCGCGAACCGGTCGCCGCGTACGCGCTCGACGCCACGGCCAAGCTCGTACGGGACGCGGGCCTGACGGTCACGTCCCTCTGCCGCGGCGGTTTCCTGACGGCGCTGGACCCGGACGACCGGGCCCGCGCCCTGGACGACAACCGGGCCGCGATCGACGAGGCGGCCACCCTGGGCACGGACACGCTGGTCATGGTCTCGGGCGGCCTTCCGCCCGGCAGCCGCGACCTGGTCGCGGCCCGCGAACGGATCGCGGACGGGTTGTCGGCCCTGGTCCCCTACGCGGCCGAACGCGGGGTCCGTCTCGCGATCGAGCCCCTGCACCCGATGTTCGCCTCGGACCGGTGCGTCGTCTCCACCCTCGACCAGGCCCTCGACCTGGCGGAGCGCTTCCCGGCGGACCGGGTGGGCGTCGTCGTGGACACGTACCACGTCTGGTGGGACGACCGGGCCCCGGCGGCCGTGGCCCGCGCGGGAGCCGCCGGCCGCATCCACTCCTTCCAACTGGCCGACTGGACGACCCCGTTGCCCACCGGTGTCCTCAACGGCCGCGGTCAGCTCGGCGACGGCGCGATCGACCTGCGCGAGTGGCGCGAGCGGGTGGAGGCGGCGGGCTGGTCGGGCTTCATCGAGGTGGAGCTGTTCAACGACGGGCTGTGGGCGCGGGACGGGGTGGGGGTGCTGGAGGAGACGGCGGAGCGGTTCGCGGGGGAGGTGTTCTGAGCGCTGGGCGCGGGGCGAAAGCCCTCGCGCCCACTCTTCCTCGCCTTGCCTTCGTGGTCATCCAGCGGCCATGAAGGCGATGTACTCGTACTCCTCCCCGAACAGTACGAGCAGTCGTCGCTTGTTGGGTCTCGCTGACAGAGATACAGGGCGCTCCTCGCGCCAGCAGCCGTTTCCCTGTGAGACCGTCGGGGGGTGGCGCTGTGGAAATGTGCCTCGACCGCGGTTACTTCGCGTCGTTGTACATGCTCCTCGCCCAGTGAGTCAGCTCCTGGGCAGAGCACGTCCAGTCTGCCCAATGACACCTCATTGGGCTCGGATTCCGTCTCCTCCCGGCCAAGGCCCCGCAGTCAGGCAATTCCACAGCCAACGCAAAGGATCGTTCGTTCCCGCAACAGCTCCGCCACCAGATGTTGCGCTTGAAGCCCGGCTCCATGTACCGGTGCGGCGTTCAGGTGCCGTTGCCCCGCAGTCGCCGCGCAACGTCGATATCCCGCCCCAGCGCGCTGAACCGAGGAGGTTCGCGGTCGGCATCCAGAACGACAACGTGGATTTCGTCGCCGATTTGGGGAGCAGTGACGCTGTCGTCCCACCAGGACGGATGCTTGACCTGGTCGATGAAGCCACTCACTCCGCTCCCTTCGGCCTTGCACCCCACGGGGGATACGGCGGTCACCGTGACGTCTAGTTCCTGGTGATTGCGAAGTTTCACGTCGGCCCTCCGAAGATTTCTATCCAGCTGCGCCCTAGCGTCAGCTCGTTGAATCTGTCCAGCTTTTCCACGGGTATCTCAAATTCTAGTCGTGCAGCACCGCTCGGCCCGTTGTAATCATGAATTTTCGCATAGTCGCCGAATTCCTCCAGGAATGAGAGGTGCATCTTGTATTCCACCATACCCTTGGCAAAATTCACCCCCGTTGGTCCAGCATACTCTGCGGCAACAGCGCGCTCTCCGAAGTAGATTTTTCCGTCGGAGATAATACCTCCACCTATGTCGACGCCAGGTTGATGGTTGGCCGGGTTCGGGCCGTGCGCAAGCTCGTGTTCTGCATGCGCTCCCTTTGGCGTCCGGTAAATAGGTAGGTAGTCCGGAGCCAGTCCCAAGCAGTCCGTCCATGCGTGGGGGTTAGTAACGTAGGTCGACGGATTAGGGGCGGCGGCAAGCCCGACAGGGTCTTGAGTCAGGTAGCGGCCAATTTCTGGGTCGTAATAGCGGAAATAGTTGTAGTGCAACCCGGTTTCGGTGTCGGCGTATTGCCCCGGGAAACGAAGAGGGGCATAGGAGACGCTGTCGACAGACCATGCGGTAGTTCCCCAAAGGGCGCCGCGAGTGCGCCATGCAATCCTCCCCGCCTCGTCCAAGAGTTCACTGGGAGTGCCGACGAGGTCGCTGACGATAGCGAAGAATCGAGAATTGATCTCTTCTTTGGCGCCTTGAACGATGCGTTCGGTCTGGGCGATGGATCGCAGACCGTAATGGTCCCAAGTGAGGGCAACCGGCGTGAAAAGCGTTACGCTTTCCGTCACTTCTTCGCAGAGCTTGCTTCCGTCCCATGTGAATGTGGTTCGCTCGCCAACGGCTTGGAGGTCGTCGGATAGACGTTGCTTTGAGACGCGGCGGCCGAGGGCGTCGTACTTGTAGCGCCAGAGTGTGCCGTCCGGTGTGGTGACCGAGCGCATGCGGTCTTCGGCGTCCCATTCGTAGCGCCAGGTGTCGGGTTTGCGGGAGAGGCGGGTTTTCTGGCGGAGGGTGATGCGGCCGAGAGCGTCGTGTTCGTAGCGGATGGTGCCGGCGCGGGTGATGGTGGTGCCGGTGTAGTGGCGGGTGCCGACGGCTTCTTGGCCGGGATGGGTGGAGGGCCAGGATGCCTGGGTCTGGTTACCGGCTTCGTCGTAGGCGTAGCGCTCCGTCCAGCCCGCTGCGTGGACGGCGGTGACCCGGCCGGCGGGGTCGAGGTCGAAGGTGCGGGGGCCGCTCAGTTGGTCGGTGAGGCCGGTGAGGTTGCCGTCGGCGCGGTAGGTGTAGTCGCGGCGTTGGATGCTGCGGCCTGCGGATGCGGTGACGTGCTGGCTGGTGAGGCGGCCGAGCGGGTCGTATTGGTTGGTGAAGGAGACGGTGTCGCAGATGTGGCGTGCGGTCTCCTGGCCGGCGGCGTCGTGTTCGAAGGTGATGGTGCGGCCGGAGGTGGTGAGCGAGGTGCGGCGTCCGGCTGGGTCGTAGGTCCAGGTGCTGGCCGCGCCGGTGGGGGTGGTGCGTCCGGTGCGGCGTCCCAGGATGTCGTAGGTGTACGACGTGGTGCGGCCGTCGACCGTCTCGGAGACCAGGCGGCCGTAGCGGTCGCGGAGCCAGGTGACGGTGGCGTCCGGGTTGACGGCTTCGGCGAGTTGGTCCGAATAGTCGTAGGCGAAGGTGGTGACCGTGCCGGCGGCGTCCTTGCGGACGAGGCGGTCCAGGTCGTCGTGTTCGTAGTGGATCGTCTGGCCGAGGGCGTCGGTGCGGGAGACCAGGCGACCGGCCGGGTCACGCTCGTACAGGAGGGTGCGGTTGTCGAAGTCGGTCTCGGATATGAGGTGACCGGCTGCGTCGTAGTCGTAGTTCCAGGTCAGTCCTTGTGGGTTGAGGACCTGGGTGAGGCGCAGCTCGTGGTCGTGTGTGAACTCGTAGCGGACGCCGTCGGGGCCGGTGCGGGCGCTGATGAGGTCGAAGTGGGTGTATTCGAAGCGGGACACCTGGCCGAGGGCGTCGGTGTGGGTGGTGCAGTTGCCTTCGCCGTCGTACGTCCAGGACTGGTGGGTGCCGTCGGCCTCTGTGCGGCGGGCGAGTTTGCCTTCCGGTGTCCATTCCAGTCGGGTCGTCGCGCCGAGGGGGTCGGTGAGGGTGACGGGGCGGCCGAAGGCGTCGCGCCTGATGCGGGTTGCCGCTCCGAGCGGGTTCGTGACCTCCACCGGGAGGCCGGATGTGTCGGTGCGGATGTGGGACGTGTTGCCGAGGGCGTCGGTGATCGAGGTGAGGTGGCCGGCCTCGTCGTAGGTGTAGTGGGTGACGGCGCCGGTCGGGGCGGTCACGCCGGTGCGGTTGCCGCGCTCGTCGTATTCCTGGCGGACCACTGTGCGGTCCGGGTTGACCACGCGGACGGGAAGGCGGAGTTCGTTGTACTCGGCGGTTGTGCTGCGGCCGTCGGGGCGGACCATTTCGGTGAGGGATCCGGCGGCGTCGTATGTGAAGCGTGTGGTGCGCCCGAGCGGGTCGGTGCGGGACAGGAGGCGGTTGTAGCGGTCGCGTTCGTAGCGGGTGACCGCGCCGAGCGGGTCGATCTCTTTGACGACCTGGTGTGCGTCGTTGATGACGAAGCGGTTGACCGCGCCTGCTGCGTTCGTCGTGGTCGTGGCGCGCAGGCCCGTCTCGGCATCGACGCCGTCGTAGTCGAGTCGCAGGGCCATGTGGCCTTCGGTGCCGCCTTCGGCGACGCACCTGTCCCGGTCGTCGTAGGTGTAGTCGTAGTGGCTGCCGTTGGTGTCGGTCCAGGACGTGACGCGGCCACGCTCGTCGTAGGCGAACGTGAGTGGCAGGCCGGAGGAGTTGGTGACGCTGGTGAGGTGGCCGTGGGTGTAGCCGTAGCGCAGGATCTGCTGGTCGGTGCCGTCGGGGGCGGCGCCGGCGAGGTGCAGGGCGGTTACCCTGTCTTCGCTGGTGGTGAGCTTCAGGTGGTAGCCGCCCGCGTGAACGATCGAGGTCGGGGTGCCGGTCTCGTCGTCGTACTCGAAGGTGATCCAGTTGCCGTTGCGGTCGTCGATCTGGGTGAGCAGTGCCAGGTCGTCATGGCGGGTGGTGAAGCGCCAGGTGCGGCCGGTCGCCGGGTCGGTGATCGTGTAGTCGCCGGTGGTGTCGCGGTCCAGTGGCCACCGTGGCCCGTGACTGGGCAGGACGGGAACGCCGGGGGCGGGGTGGGGGTACGCCAGGAGCAGGCCGTCCTCGCAGACGAAGACGACGCCCTCGGAGTCGATCTCCAGGCGCTGGTCGACGGTGGATGACCAGGTGGGACCGAACCAGCGCCCGGCCCGGTAGTCGGAGGCGACGCGGCGGCGAAAGACCAGCGGCGGTGTGCCGGGCAGGACGATGTCCGTCTGCGGCAGGTACATGACGCCAGTGGCCAGGTCGATCGGGTCGGTGCCGTTGCTGTGGACCGCTGCCGGCGGTCGGGAGGAGGCGGCCGCGTCATCCACGCCTTCGCGAGCAGCAGTTCTCGCACCCGTGGTGGCCGCGTCCTTCATCCCTGCACGAGCCACGGTCTTCAGGGCTCCGGCGCCTTTGGTGCCGATGAGTTCGGGGATGAGACGGCCGATGAACTCGGACGGGTCGCCCTTCGCGGCGTCCCAGGCGTTCTTCAGGGCCCGGTCGGGGTTGGCGAGGGTGGAGGCGATGCCGGCGAGCGTCATGTTGACGCCCTTGTAGTACTCGGCCGGGTGGGACAGGTTGTACGGGTCGATCGGGGCGACGGAGCGGACGAAGTTGACGACGCCCGCCGCGCCCTTGACCACGCCGCCGGCCAGATGCATGACCTCCACACTCTGGGCCAGCTGGTGATCCAGGAACTCGAGCTTCAGCTTCTCCCGCCCGGTCGGCTCCTGCGGGGCGTGCGCCATCGCCGCCGTCACCGCGCCCTTGGCTGTCTCCCCGGCCTCGTTGCGGGCTTTGCGCGCATCGGCGAGGATCTCCCGGGCCCGTGCACGCTTGGCCTTTCCCGGATCGGAGAACGTGCCGGGATGCGGCAGCGGACTGTCCCCGTTGCGGGCCGCGTTGTAGGCGTCGACCTTCTTGTTGTACGCCTCGACCGCAGTCTTGGAGTCGGCCTCGCCCTCCTTGTAGAGGGCGATCGCCTCCTTGGCCTTGCCCTGGGCGCCGGTGACCGCCTTCGAGTAGGTCTCCAAAGCGTCGGCCGCGTCCTCGAACGCGTCCGCCGCACGCAGCCAGTCCGTGGGCAGCGTGGAGAACTTCCCCCGGAAGGTGTCGGCGGCCTCCCCCTTCCAGCGGCCGGAGTCCAGCTTCTTCATCCCGCCGCCGACCAGATCGAACGCCTTTTGGAAGTCGCGCAGGTTCTTCACCGTCGCGGCGATCTCGACCGGCCGGCCGTGGATCAGCTCATCGGCCTCCTCGCTCTGGCCGAGCTGCTGCTCACCCACCTCCGCACCCAGCGAGGACGCGGTCTCATCACCCCAGTCCTCGACCGCGTCCGCCCAGTCGTCGGCGCCGACCTTCTCCAGACCCGCCCCGACCTTGTCCGTGGTCCAGTCGACACCCTCACCGACCAGTTCCTTGCCCTTGTCGACCCCCTTGTCGAAACCGTCGACCAGCTTGTCGGTCAGATCCCCCAGACCGCCCATCAGCGACTCTCCCCCCACCGCGGCTGCTCGGCCTGGTCGACCGTCGCCTGATCGGGATCGAGATCCTGCCTGATCTGCTCGTCCATCCGCTCCCGCACGACCGGATCAATGATGCCCGCACGCTCCAGAGCGTCGTTCTGCGCGTCCATCACGTCATACGTGGTGTTGGCCCAGCTCTGCTTGACCTCGCCATGCGCCTCGGTGAACGACTCCGGGCTCCAGTCCGCGTTGTCGATCGGGGACTGGGTGCTGATCGTGTCCCAGCTCATCTGCTTGACCTCGTCCTCCGACAGATGCGGATTCCCGTTCAACGAGTTCACACCGATCTTGATCGCATCCTTGACGTACCGCTCCTGCTCCGCGAACGAGCCCGCGGACAACCCCACCCCCTGGGCAAAGGCGTTGCCCTTCAGGGTCAGGGCCCGAACTCCCCATTCCCACCGGTTGCAGAACGTCTCGAACTCGGCCGTCAGCCCGCGGTGACCCAACTCCAGGCCCGACAACGCCAGATCCGAGAACCCGCGGCCGACCGACGCCGTGCCGATCATCCCGAGGTCCTTCAGCTCGGCATGCGCCAGATCGATACCTTTCGCGATCTCCGCCAATGCCGCCGGCGGCGCCACCAGATCTGCGTTCTCCCCGCTCACCGCGTCCCCCCGAGATCGACCGCCACAGCGTCAGGCACGATCCCCGCCACCGGCGGGAACACCATGCCCTCCTCACTGCCCGCATCCAGCGCGACCCCCGCCGGCGCCGTCAGCATCGGCACCATCACGTCCAGCAGCCGGGCACCCAGGATCGTGCGGTACTCCCACTCACACCCCGCCTCCCCCTGGGCGCGGGCGAACCGGGCCAGCGCCTCCTCGTCCGAGAACGCGCAGATCCACCGCACCCCGTTGAAGTCCGCCGTCCACAAACTCCCGTGCGCATCGAACGGCACCAGCACCGCCGTACGCCGGAACTCCCCCAGCAACCGAGCAAACCCGCGCCGCGCAACAGCCACCTCATCCACGACCGACAAGGTCGCGAGCGATGCCGGTTGCTCAAAGAGCCCGGCCGATGCCGCGGAAGCACCCGGGCCGGCAGGTTCGGCAGGCTCGGCCCACTCCGGAAGGCCGGCCAACTCCGAAAGTCTGGAGAGCCGAGAAGGCTCCGGTATGTCATCCCCGTTGTCACTCACGCACAGGATGCTGTCACGACGAACTTCTCGCGAGCAACGAAGTACATCGGGCGCGGTGGCAGGAAGGCACCACCGCGCCCAGGCGTTCAGGCGGCCAGGCCGCCGCTCCGGATCGCCGTCACGAACGCCGCCCAGCCGCCCGCCGAGAACACCACGGCGGGGCCGGTCGCGCGCTTGCTGTCGCGTACGGGGACGCGGGCGTGGCCGTGGGCGACTTCGAGGCACTCACCCTGGTCGCCGCCGCTGTAGCTCGACTTGAACCATCCGCCGAGCGTGGACGCGTCGCGGACGGTGGGCTCACTGCTGACCATGTTCGTGTTCCTCTGCTGCCGGCCTCACCAGGGCCAGGGACTCCTGCTGCGACAAGGCGTCGCTCAGCGCAAGAGCGTAGGCGGTCTGGCTGGCGCTCACCAGGGCCGGTTCGTCCATCAAGCGGCCGGTGAACAGGCTCTCCACGTAGGCGATCGATGCCGAGTCCTCGAAGTCCATGAGGGTCTCGTGGCACACGAGAGGCGGCAGCGGGCGCGGCGGCGCACGGTGTGGTTCGCCGCGCGCGGGGTGGACCTCGGGCACCGGTGGGACCGCACGGGGGAGTGGGACGGATGAACGGGTCGCCGCCGGAAGGGGCGAGGCTGCTGCCCTGGACCGGGCCGGAGGGCAGGCCCTGCTACGTCATCGGTGACGGGACCGGCCCGGTGTCGCGCGTCGCGGATGCCGTGGAGAGCGTCCAGCTCGGCATGGCGGGCGACTTGCTCGACCATGCGGCGACGATGCTGGCGGACCGCCGGGTGACATACGGCGAACTGCACTACCTGGCTGCCCGGCTGAGCGAGTCGTTGCGGGACGTGAAACGGGTGGCCGAGGGCCGCCGAGGGGGCGGTGGCTCCCGGCCGTGGTGAGGTGCTCCGGTGCCGGGGCTCGCGGCAGGTCCGGAAAGAAGTTCTCCGCCGACGACATAGACGCGAGGGCCGCCCGTCGTCTGAGACGTGAAGGCAAGTCCCGATCAGCGGAGGACACATGAAGACGAAGAGACTCGTCATGGCAGGGGTCGTGGCGATGGCTCTCGCGGGTGGTGCCGGCACGGCGCTCGCCCTGGGCGGCTCGTCCCAGCCGGCTGCGGACGCTGCGGACGCTGCGACTGATACCGCCGGCATCGCCGGTACCGCAGAGGCCGCGACCGGAGGCACCGACACCGCACCGGCGGCGTACGCCGACACCGCACCGGCGGCCTACGCCGACACCGCACCGGCGGTGTACGCCGAGACCGCCGAAGCGTCCGGGCCGCGCGTCGTGCAGCCGTACGAGCCCGTGGAGATGGGCCAGGGCGCCAGGATGGGACTGCTGCCGCAGGGCAGGCAGAACTATGTGGTGGCCTGGGGCGACGACTTCGCGGAGTCGGTCGCACGGTCCAAGAAGTACGTGGGGGACAGCATCCGCCCCAACAGCCTCAGCGGCGGGCTGTACACCGACGGGGACGACGCGCTGTTCACCGGCGCGTTCCGCAGCGACGTCGTGCCCGCACGCATCACCGTCCGCGTCGGCAACGGCCCTGAGCAGGAAGCCGGCGTGCTCAGGCTGCCGGGCGACCCCGGCTGGGGCACGTACTACCTCGACGCCGCCGGGGACGGCGCCCTGAAGGAGACCGTCGAGGTCACCGCGTACGGCGCCCACGGCGGGGTGCTCGCGGCGCTGTCGTACGAGCCCTTCCTCGCCGGACGCTGACGACACAGCCGCCCGCGTGCGGCCATGTCGCGCTGTCGTGCCGGTGACGAGGGAACGGCACGACGGCGTGGCCTGTGACGCATGCGGACCGCGAATACGAGGACTCGATTGAAGAGCAGCACGGAGGCGGACTTCCGGGCGTTCGTGGTCAGCCGCTGGCCGCGCATGCTGCGGACCGCCCATCTCCTGACCGGGCATCACCACGACGCGGAGGACCTGGTGCAGGCCGCCCTCGCCAAGGCTTACGTGAAATGGGAGCGGATACAGGGCGCCGACGATCCCGACTCCTATGTGTGGCGCATCATGATCAACGCCAATGTGGACCGGCTGCGGCGCATCCGCCTGCGCGAGTGGCTGACCACCCGGTTTCCGGAGTCGGCGGGGCCGGACCGCGCCGACTCCGTCGCCGAACGCAGCGCCGTTCTCGAGGCGCTCGCCCGGTTGCCGGCGAAGCAGCGCGCGGTGGTCGTGCTCCGCTATCTGGAGGACCGCAGCGAGAGTGAGGTGGCGCGGCTGCTGGGAACGGGCGTCGGAACGGTACGCAGCCATACGGCGCGGGCGCTGAGGAAACTGCGGGAACAGCCGGGCCTGGTACCGGTCAGTGCGATGGGGGAGCGGCAGCCGTGAACGAGGACGACATGCGATTGCGGGACGCGCTGCGCCGCGAGGCGGACACGGTGCCGCACGGCTTCGCGCCGGTCGAGGCCGTGCTGCGCCGCGGGCGTACGGCACGCCGCCGGCGCACGGCCGCGCTGGCGGGAACGGCCACGGCGGTGGCCGCATTGCTGACCCTCGGCACCCTCGGTGGTCCCTCTTCGGCTCAGGACCCGGCGCCCCCCGCCTCAGCAGCCCCGGACACGGCGCCGCCCGCCCCGGCCCCGCTGCCGGAGGTCCGCGTCGTGAGGCCGTACGAACCCGTGCCGATCGGACACGGGTTCAGCATGGCGCTGCTGCCCGAAGGCAGGCAGAACTTCGTCGTGGGGACGGGGGACATCGGCGCGTCCGTGGAGCAGTCACGGCAGTACGTGGGCGACAGCATCCGGCCCAACAGTCTCAGTTCAGGGCTGAGCAGCGGAGACGGGCCCCCTCTCCTTTGCGGCGCGTTTCGCTCGGACACGGTCCCCGCCCGGGTCGAGGTCCGCCTCGACTCGGGCGAGCGGCTCGCGGCGGCCGCCCTGCGTCTGCCGGGCGCCGGGGACTGGGGTGCGTACTACGCCTTCGGCGACGCGGGCCATGACGTCGGGGGCTGGACCGTGACGGCGTACGCGGGTGACGGCTCCGTGCTGGTGGAGCAGCACTTCGAGGGCATGGGCGGCTTCGGGCGGTGACGCCGACCCGGCAGGTGTACCCCGCCGGGCAGGGGCCACGAGCAGCGGCCCCGGGCAGGACATGCGGGCATCGAATCGGGCAGGGGCCCCGGACTGCCGGGGCGGCACCGGATTGCCGGGGTGGCACCGGACTATCGGGGTGGCCCCGGACGCGCCGCCAGTGGCCGGAACTGGTCGGGAAACATGGCGAAAACTACTCCCAGCGATCGTGCAACCATCTCTGCGTGACCGGAGTCGTATGTGTCGTCAGGTTCACGGGGGTGCGTATCCGGGGGGAGGCGCCGAGCCTGACGGTGGGGGAGCGTGCGGGGCCCGGTCTTCGACCGGGCCCCCTTGGCTTCTCCAGGGCCCTTGGCTTCCCTGCGACCCGTGGCTTCTCCAGGACCCTCGGCTTCCCTGCGACCCGTGGCTTCCCCGGGCCTGGTTGTCCACACCGGCCTGGTTGTCCACAGGCAGGCCGCGATGTCGGCCTGTGGCGATAACGTCGGGTCATGTCCAATCCGGCCGTCTTCCAACCCGCCGTACTCGAGGGCGTCCTCGAGCGCATCACGTATGCCAACGAGGACAACGGCTACACGGTCGCGCGCGTCGACACCGGGCGCGGCGGCGACCTGCTCACCGTCGTCGGCTCGCTGCTCGGTGCGCAGGTCGGCGAGTCGCTGCGGATGGAGGGCCGTTGGGGCTCCCACCCGCAGTACGGCAAGCAGTTCACCGTGGAGAACTACACGACGGTCCTGCCGGCCACGATCCAGGGCATACGCCGCTATCTCGGCTCCGGTCTGATCAAGGGCATCGGGCCGAAGATCGCCGAACGGATCGTCGACCACTTCGGCACCGACACCCTCGACGTCATCGAGCAGGAACCGAAGAGGCTCATCGAGGTGCCCGGACTGGGGCCGAAGCGGACCGGAATGATCGGCGCGGCATGGGAGGAGCAGAAGGCCATCAAGGAGGTCATGGTCTTCCTCCAGGGCGTGGGCGTGTCGACGTCCATCGCGGTGCGGATCTACAAGAAGTACGAGGACGCCTCGATCTCCGTCGTGAAGAACCAGCCGTACCGCCTCGCGGCCGACGTGTGGGGCATCGGCTTCCTGACCGCCGACCGGATCGCCCAGGCGGTCGGCATACCCCACGACAGCCCGGAGCGGGTCAAGGCCGGGTTGCAGTACGCCCTGTCCCAGTCCACCGACCAGGGGCACTGCTTCCTGCCTGAAGAACGGCTGATCTCGGACGCGGTGAAGCTGCTCGCCGTCGACACCGGCCTTGTCATCGACTGCCTCGCCGAGCTCGCGGCCGACGACGAGGGCGTCGTGAGGGAGCGGGTCCCCGGGCCGGACGGGGGCGAGCCGGTGACGGCCGTGTATCTGGTCCCCTTCCACCGTGCGGAGCTGTCCCTCGCCGGACAGGTGCGGCGGCTGCTGACGGCGCAGGACGACCGGATGGCGGCCTTCCAGGACGTGGCCTGGGACAAGGCGCTGTCCTGGCTCGCGGAGCGGACGGGGGCCGAGCTGGCGCCCGAGCAGCAGGCGGCGGTGAAGCTGGCGCTCACCAGCAAGGTCGCCGTCCTGACCGGCGGGCCCGGCTGCGGCAAGTCGTTCACCGTCCGTTCCGTCGTGGAGCTGGCGCGGGCCAAGAAGGCCAAGGTGGTGCTCGCCGCTCCCACCGGGCGCGCCGCCAAGCGCCTCGCCGAGCTGACGGGGGCGGAGGCGTCGACCGTGCACCGGCTGCTGGAGCTGAGGCCCGGCGGCGACGCGGCGTACGACAGGGACCGGCCGCTCGACGCGGATCTGGTCGTCGTCGACGAGGCATCGATGCTGGATCTGCTGCTGGCGAACAAGCTGGTCAAGGCCGTGGCACCGGGCGCACACCTGCTGATGGTCGGGGACGTCGACCAGCTCCCGAGCGTGGGGGCCGGCGAGGTGCTGCGGGACCTGCTCGCCGACGACGGCCCCGTGCCGAATGTGCGTCTCACGCGGATCTTCCGGCAGGCCCAGCAGTCCGGTGTCGTCACCAACGCGCATCGGATCAATTCGGGACTGCAGCCCGTCACCACGGGGCTGGAGGACTTCTTCCTCTTCGTGGAGGAGGAGACGGAGGACGCGGGCCGGTTGACGGTCGATGTGGCGGCGCGCCGCATCCCCGCGAAGTTCGGTCTCGACCCGCGCCGTGACGTGCAGGTACTGGCGCCCATGCACCGCGGGCCGGCCGGGGCCGGGACGCTCAACGGGCTGCTCCAGCAGGCGATCACGCCGGCCCGCCCGGAGCTCCCGGAGAAGCGGTTCGGCGGCCGCGTCTTCCGCGTCGGTGACAAGGTCACCCAGATCCGCAACAACTACGACAAGGGCCTCAACGGAGTCTTCAACGGCACGGTGGGCGTCGTCACCTCGCTGAACACGGACGACCAGCGGCTCACCGTCCTGACGGACGAGGACGAGGAGATCGCGTACGACTTCGACGAGTTGGACGAGCTGGCGCACGCGTACGCGGTGACGATCCACCGCTCGCAGGGCAGCGAGTATCCGGCGGTGGTGATCCCGGTCACCACCGGAGCCTGGATGATGCTTCAGCGGAATCTGCTCTACACGGCCGTCACGCGGGCGAAGCGGCTCGTGGTCCTCGTCGGGTCGCGCAAGGCGATAGGTCAGGCGGTCCGGACCGTTTCCGCGGGCAGGCGGTGCACCGCCCTCGCGCATCGGCTCGCCGTCCGGTCCGCGACGGCCGGTGCCGCCGGGCAAGGTGACGGTTGGGGCACCCTCGGGGGTGGGAAACACCACCTCGACCCCACCCCGGCTTCCGGAACCGGGGCGAAGGGGGCAAGATGAGCAGGTTGGCGGCACTGAGTGCCGCCGATAGGCCCAATGGTCGACCCCGAGTGCACTCTCCTGAGCCAAATGGGGGATGGTAGAGACAGTCAGGGCACCTCGAAGAAGAGGCACTACGTCGGTGAGGGATGACGTGAGCGACAACTCTGTAGTACTGCGGCACGCGGACGGTGAATACACCTACCCGGTGGTCGAGAGCACCGTCGGCGACAAGGGCTTCGACATCGGGAAGCTCCGAGCCCAGACCGGTCTGGTCACCCTGGACAGCGGATACGGCAACACCGCCGCCTATAAATCCGCCATCACCTACCTCGACGGCGAGCAGGGCATTCTGCGCTACCGCGGTTACCCGATCGAGCAGCTGGCCGAGCGCTCCACCTTCCTCGAGGTGGCGTCGCTGCTGATCAACGGCGAGCTGCCGACCGTCGACGAGCTGGCGTCGTTCAAGGGTGAGATCACGCAGCACACGCTGCTGCACGAGGACGTCAAGCGCTTCTTCCAGGGCTTCCCGCGCGACGCCCACCCGATGGCCATGCTGTCCTCCGTGGTCAGCGCGCTGTCGACGTTCTACCAGGACAGCCACAACCCGTTCGACGAGAAGCAGCGCCATCTGTCGACGATCCGGCTGCTCGCCAAGCTGCCGACGATCGCGGCGTACGCGTACAAGAAGTCGATCGGCCACCCCTTCGTCTACCCGCGCAACGACCTGGGGTACGTCGAGAACTTCCTGCGCATGACCTTCTCGGTCCCGGCGCAGGAGTACGAGCTCGACCCGGTCGTGGTCTCCGCGCTCGACAAGCTGCTGATTCTGCACGCGGACCACGAGCAGAACTGCTCCACCTCCACGGTGCGCCTGGTCGGCTCGTCGCAGGCGAACATGTTCGCTTCGATCTCCGCCGGTATCAGCGCCCTGTGGGGTCCGCTGCACGGTGGCGCCAACCAGTCGGTGCTGGAGATGCTCGAGGGTATCCAGGCCAACGGCGGAGATGTCGACTCCTTCATCCGCAAGGTGAAGAACAAGGAGGACGGCGTCCGGCTGATGGGCTTCGGCCACCGGGTCTACAAGAGCTTCGACCCGCGGGCGAAGATCATCAAGGCTGCGGCGCACGACGTCCTCTCGGCGCTCGGCAAGTCCGACGAGCTGCTCGACATCGCGCTGAAGCTCGAGGAGCACGCGCTCTCCGACGACTACTTCGTCTCGCGCAACCTCTACCCGAACGTGGACTTCTACACGGGTCTGATCTACCGCGCGATGGGCTTCCCGACCGAGATGTTCACCGTGCTGTTCGCGCTCGGCCGGCTGCCCGGCTGGATCGCCCAGTGGCACGAGATGATCAAGGAGCCGGGGTCCCGCATCGGCCGCCCCCGTCAGATCTACACCGGCGAGGTCCTGCGCGACTTCGTCCCGGTGGAGGCCCGCTGAGCCGCACACGTTCCGAGCCGGGCCACTGAGCCCGGTCCCGGCTGTTCCGGGGCCGGTGCGGCCCCGGAGGCCCGGAAGCCAGAACAGCGGAAAGCGCCCCGCTGCCGATCCCCCCACGGGTCGGCAGGCGGGGCGCTTCCCATTTTCCCGACAGCGGATTCCCCCCACGGGATCCGGCCGGGCGTCTGTGGACCGCAGAACCTCACGCGGTATGCCGGGGTACGTACGGGAGGGCCGCTCAAAGCTCCCCGGTGCACGTGCCCCGGCCAACGCTTGCCTGGGACGTCCCCCAAGACATCCCATGAACGTCCCCCAAGACGTTCTCGGCATCGCCCCTTCAGACTCTCATCGAGTCTGAAGGGTTACCCCCAAATATCTGTGATCTAGGTCTCGTTGTGAAGGTCCTGTGACCTGTTCGTAGTCACGAGAAGGAGCGCGGGTGCAGGCCGCCGGGCATCGCAAACGCGGACGAAAAGGCCATGGAAAAATCGCCGATCATGGGGTTGAGCAGGCCGGATGCCGGCTGGGGCGGTGCGGCGGCGCTGTAGCCAAAGGCCCGGTAAAAATTGCCTTTGATCGTGGCCGGAGTCCGTCTTGCGAGACGGATGGCGACGGCTGCGAGACGCGGATCACCCCGTGCGAGCGCCCTCCAGGTTCGGCCTCTTCTCGGCGCGAGCCGTGCGGGAGGCGCAGGCCGCCCCGCCGATGGCGAGCCCTGCCCCGGATGTTCCCGGCTCGGGACTCCGCGGATGTTCCCGGCTCGGGACTCCACGCGGCCGGGCCGCACCTGACCGGTATTCCGTCCGGTCGGGTGCGGGCCCGGCCCGTGCTCGGTCCGGGCGCCGGCGCCCGGCGCCTGCTCAGTCCTTGCCCGCGAGCTCGTAGCCGGCCTCGTCGACGGCTGCGCGCACCGCGTCGTCGTCCAGCGGCGCGTCGGACACCACGGTCACCCGGCCGGTGGCGGCGACGGCGGTCACGGACGTGACGCCGGCGATCTCGGAGATCTCGCTACTGACGGCCCCCTCGCAGTGGCCGCAGGTCATGCCGGTGACCTGGTAGACGGTGGTCACGCCGTCCTGCGGGGCCGCGGCGGTGTCGTGGCAGGCGCCGGTGGGCGAGCAGCAGGAACCCGCCGCACCCGTGTCCTGGACCTCGATGCCGGTCTTCGTCTCTGCGGTCATGTCGCTCTCCTCTTCAGGGCTTCGACGCGCGCATCGGCGACGCGTACGGGGGTCGGGACGCGGTGCGCCGGGGGCTGCCGGCGACCGCGGTCTTCTGCCGCAGCTCCAGTATACCCCTAGGGGGTATGAACACGGATATGCCTCGCCGTGAGGGGCCGGCGGCGCTTTCCCCATGGCGTGCGGGCGGCCCCGGCACCGTCCTCGGGTGCGGGAACCGCCGTGCTCACGGCGCGCCGTGTCTCACTCTCTGCGGCCTCTGTTCCCCGGCCGGTTGGCGACCCATGCGCGGATCGTGTCGGCGTACCAGTACGGCTTGCCGGACTCCACATGGTCCGGGGACGGCAGGAGACCATGCTTGCGATAGGAGCGGACGGTATCCGGCTGCACCTTGATGTGCGCGGCGATGTCCTTGTAGGACCAGAGCCTTCTGTCCGTCATGTGCGGCACCTCCCTGCGCGCGCAGCAGAGGCGGTCGGTATGCCGTCGGGGGAGCTGCCGCGCGGACGCTGGCGATCACTGAGCCTTTGCCCGTTGAACGACATGGAGTGCTCGGAGGAGGGCGCCTGTTGAACGTCTGTGACGGAAGGCCCGCGTAATGGAGACATGTGTGATGTGTGGGTGACAACAGTGACAGACATGATGTGGCGTGTCAGATGCCGCAGGACCGTAGAAAACCGCGTGTGCGTTCGGCGATGGGGAGGGGTTTGTCCGGCGGACACGGATACATGTCCTGTTCGACGATGGCGAAGAGATCGACGCCCAGCGACCGGGCCGCGGTCAGTACGGGTTCGAGCGCGGGAACCCCGGTCGGCGGCTCGCACATCACGCCACGGCCCACCGCGGGTCCGAAGGGCACCTCGTCGGCCACGACGTGCGCGAGGACCTCGGGGTCGACCTGCTTGAGATGGAGGTAGCCGAGCCGCTCCCCGTAGGTCTCGATGAGCTTGACGCTGTCACCGCCGCAGTAGGCGTAGTGCCCGGTGTCCAGGCAGAGCGAGACGCGGTCGGGATCCGTGGCGTCGAGGAAGCGGGTGACGTTCTCCTCGGTGTCGATATGGGTGTCGGCGTGCGGGTGGACGACGATCCGAAGCCCGTAGCGCTCGCGCACCTCGTGACCGAGCCGTTCCGTCTGCTCCGTCAGATCGCGCCACTGCTCCGGGGTGAGGGTGCGGTCCTCGATCACCCGGCCCGTCTTGTCGTCACGCCAGAAGGAGGGGATCACGACCAGATGCGACGCGCCCATCGCCCGGGTCAGTGCCGCGATGTCGGAGACATGCGCCCACGTCTCGTCCCACACCGCGGGACCGTGGTGCAGGCCGGTGAAGACGGTCCCCGCCGACACCTTGAGGCCGCGCCGCGAGGTCTCCTCCGTCAAGCGGGCCGGATCGGTTGGCAGATAGCCGTAAGGGCCGAGCTCGATCCACTCGTAACCGGCGTGTGCGACCTCGTCGAGGAAACGCTGCCAGGGGACCTGATGGGGATCGTCGGGGAACCACACCCCCCACGAGTCGGGGGCCGAGCCGACCCGGATGCGGTTCAGGGCGGGTACGGATGAGGTCATGCCGGCCACTTTCCGGCCGCCGGAGAAAGGTGTCAAGCCTTGGTCCGAATGTAAGGACAAAATGTTGACAGGGTTCGCCGGAGACCGCTAGACCTGGTCTCAGCCGGCACCGGCGGGTTCGAATCGAAGGGACGCGCATGCCTCAGCCGTATGACGTGATCACGATGGGCCGGATCGGGGTCGACCTCTATCCCCTGCGTACCGGGGTCCCGTTGGCGCAGGTCGATACGTTCGGGAAGTTCCTGGGCGGCTCCGCGGCGAACGTCGCCGTCGCCGCGGCCAGGCTCGGCCGGCGGACCGCGGTGATCACCAGGACGGGGCGCGACGCCTTCGGCGACTATCTCCACCAGGCGCTCGGTGAGTTCGGCGTCGACGACCGCTGGGTCACCGCCGTGGACGCGTACCCGACGCCGGTCACCTTCTGCGAGATCTTCCCGCCGGACGACTTCCCCCTCTACTTCTACCGTCTGCCGAAGGCGCCCGATCTCGAGATCCGCGAAGACGAGTTGGACCTGGAGCGCATCCGCGACGCACGGGTCTTCTGGGTGACCGGTACGGGACTGTGCGCGGAGCCGAGCCGGTCGGCGACGCTCGCGGCGCTGGCTCACCGGGCCCGGTCGGGAACCACCGTGTTCGACCTCGACTGGCGGCCGATGTTCTGGCCCGACCCGCGCGAGGCGAGCGCCTACTACGCCCAGGCCCTGACCCACGCCACCGTCGCGGTGGGCAACGTCGAGGAGTGCGAGATCGCCACGGGTGAGCGCGAGCCGTACGCCGCCGCCCGCGCCCTGCTGGCGGCCGGGGCCGAGCTCGCGGTCGTCAAGCAGGGCCCCAAGGGTGTGCTCGCCGTGCACCGGGACGGCACCGAGACGGTGGTACCGCCGGTGCCGGTCGACGTCGTCAACGGCCTGGGCGCGGGGGACGCGTTCGGTGGCGCGCTGTGCGACGGCCTGCTGGCGGGGCGGGAGTTGGAGCTGACGATGCGGTACGCCAACGCTGCGGGGGCGATCGTGGCGTCGCGGCTGGCGTGCTCTACGGCGATGCCGTACGCGGAGGAGGTGGAGACCGTCCTCGCGGGCGGCCCGCCCCCACCGGACCCGAGCGCGCCCCCGGACCGGAACCGGGGCCCGGACCCGGCCGTGCCTGCTCCCGGCCCGGCCGCGCCTGGCCGACCCGCCCCCGACTCCGCTGCGCCGGCCCAGGACCCCGCAGCCACCGGCCCGGCCGCCCCTGGCCGCGCCGCCCCCGACTCCGCCGAGGACCTGGCGGCCCGGGGGGAGTCGTCGTGAGCCGGGTCGACGTCTCCGAGCTCGTCGGGATCCGCGCCCGCCACCCGGAGGCGGTCGCGGAGGCAGCCGTACGCCGCCGGCGGCGCCCCCGGCTGGTCGGGGACAGCGGACGGCTGATGGTCGTCGCCGCCGACCATCCCGCCCGCGGAGCCCTCGACGTCGGCGACCGCCGCTTCGCCATGGCCAACCGCCTCGACCTGCTGGAACGGCTCTGCCTCGCGCTGTCCCGCCCCGGCGTCGACGGTGTCCTCGCCACCGCCGACATCCTCGACGACCTCCTGCTCCTCGGCGCCCTCGACGACAAGGTCGTGATGGGTTCCATGAACCGCGGAGGGCTCGCCGGGGCCGCCTTCGAACTCGACGACCGTTTCACCGGCCACCGCGCCCGCGACCTCGAACGGCTGGGTTTCGACGCGGGCAAGCTGCTCCTGCGTATCGACTACGGCGATCCGGCCTCGCTCGACACGCTGGCCGCCGCGGCCCGCGCCGTCGACGAGATGGCCGAGCGTCGGCTTCCCGTCTTCATAGAGCCGTTCCTCTGTCACCGGACCGACGGCCGGCTCCGCAACGATCTCAGCGCCGAAGCCGTCACCCGCTCCATCGCCATCGCCTCCGGACTGGCCGGCACTTCCGCCTACACCTGGCTGAAGGTGCCCGTCACCGACGACCCCGACGACATGCGGACGGTGCTGGAGACGTCCACCCTGCCCGCGGTCCTGCTCGGCGGCGACATAGGGGACGACCAGGACCGCGCGTACGAGAAATGGCGCGACGCGCTGCGACTGCCCACGGTCCAGGGCCTGGTGGTGGGCCGCTCACTGCTCTATCCGGTCGACGACGACGTGGCGGGCGCGGTCGACACGGCCGTCGGACTGCTCTAGGGGGTACGGACAAGGCATGGAAGACAACGACGAGCCGCGGGGTCTGCACGTTCCCGCGGGCAGCGCCGCGAGCGCGCCGTACGCCGTGAGCATCAGTCCCGAGCAGGCCGGCTGGGGCTACTCCGCCCTACGCGTCCTCGAGCTCGAGCCGGGAGGCTCGCACCTGCTGACCGCGGGTGACAGCGAGTGGATCGTGCTGCCGCTCACCGGTGGTTGCACCGTTCGGACGCAGGACGAGACCTTTGAACTGCAGGGGCGCGACAGCGTGTTCGGCGGAGTGAGCGACTTCGCCTATGTGCCGCGCGACGCCCGTGCCCGCATCGCCTCCGGTGCGGGAGGCCGCTTCGCCCTGGCAGGAGCGAGGTGCGAGCGCCGACTCCCCGCTCGCTACGGCCCCGCGCCGGAGGTACCCGTCGAGGCCCGCGGCAGCGGCAGTCAGGCCCGCGAGGTCCACAACTTCGCCGCTGCCGGTGCCTTCGCCTGCGACCGCCTGATCGCCGTCGAGGTGCTCACCCCCGGCGGCAACTGGTCCTCCTACCCGCCGCACAAACACGACGAGCACCGCCCCGGCGAGGAGAGCGAACTGGAGGAGATCTACTACTTCGAGATCGACGGCGGCGGCCTGGGCTACCAGCGCGTCTCCCCGTCCCGGCCCGGCGGCGCCGATCTCCTCACCGAGGTCCGCACCGGAGACGCCGTCCTCGTGCCCGACGGCTGGCACGGCCCGTCCATCGCCGAGCCGGGCCACACCATGTACTACCTCAATGTGATGGCGGGCCCCGGCGCCGAGCGCGAGTGGCTGATCCGCTTCCACCCCGACCACACGGAGGGTTACCGGTGACCACCCGACGCCCGGCCGGCTCACCGCCGCCGACGACCCGGCGGCTGACCACAGCCCAGGCACTCGTCGCCTTCCTCACCCGCCAGTACACCGAGCGCGACGGCCGCCGCCGGCGGCTGATCGGCGCCACCTGGGGCATCTTCGGCCACGGCAACGTGGCGGGCGTCGGGCAGGCACTTCTGGAATCCGCCCAGGAGATGCCGTACCTCCAGGGCCGCAACGAACAGGCCATGGTCCACGCCGCCGTCGGACACGCCCGCCAGTCCCGGCGGTTGGCCGCCCACGCCGTCACCACATCCATCGGCCCCGGCGCCACCAACCTGGTCACCGGCGCCGCCCTCGCCACCATCAACCACCTGCCCGTCCTGCTGCTCCCCGGCGACACCTTCGCCACCCGGCCCGCCGACCCCGTCCTCCAGCAACTCGAAGTGCCGTACGCGGGCGATGTGTCGGTGAACGACTGCCTGCGCCCCGTCTCCCGCTGGTTCGACCGGATCACCCGCCCCGAGGCCCTCGTCCCGGCCGCGCTCCAGGCGATGCGCGTCCTCACCGACCCGGCCATGACCGGCGCGGTCACCCTCGCCCTGCCGCAGGACGTCCAGACGGAGGCGTACGACTGGCCGGAGGACTTCTTCGCCGAGCGCGTCTGGCGTGTCCCCCGGCCCCGCCCCGACGCCGAGGCGACGGCGCGGGCGGCAGCCGCGCTGCGCGAGGCCCGCCGTCCGCTGCTCGTCGCCGGCGGCGGCGTCCACCACTCGGAGGCGGAGGACGCGCTGCGGGCCTTCGCCGAGGCGACCGGCGTCCCGGTCGCCTCCACCCAGGCCGGCAAGGGATCACTGCCGTACGACCACCCGTGCGACATCGGCGGCATCGGCCACACCGGCACCGCCACGGCCGACGACCTGGCACGCACCGCGGACCTGGTGATCGGTGTCGGCACCCGCTGGTCCGACTTCACGACCGCCTCCTCGACCCTCTTCCAGGACGGACACGTCCGCTTCGTCAACATCAACGTCACCGGCTTCGACGCCCACAAGATGTCGGGCCTCTCCCTCGTCGCCGACGCCCGCGCCGCGCTCAAGGAGCTGACCGCGGCCGTCGGGGGACATCGCGTCGACGCCGCGTACGCGGCGGAGTACGGCCGGGCCAAGGCGGCCTGGGAGCAGCGGGTGACGGCGGCCTTCACCGCCCCCGACCCCGCCCTGCCGCCCACCCAGTCGCAGGTCCTCGGCGCGCTGGACTCCCTGGTGACGGGGGACGACATCCTCGTCAACGCCGCCGGCTCCCTCCCCGGCGACCTGCACAGACTGTGGCGCGCCCGGTCCGCCGACCAGTACCACGTCGAGTACGGCTACTCCTGCATGGGCTACGAGATCCCGGCCGCGATCGGCGTCGCCATGGCCGCCCCCGGCCGCCCGGTGTGGGCGCTCGTCGGGGACGGCACGTACCTCATGAACCCCACCGAGATCGTCACCGCCGTCCAGGAGGGCGTGCCGGTCAAGATGGTGATCCTGCAGAACCACGGCTACGCCTCCATCGGCGGCCTCTCCGAGTCGGTGGGCTCCGAGCGCTACGGCACCGCCTACCGCCACCGGGCCGCCGACGGCACCTTCACCGGCGCCCCGCTGCCCGTCGACCTCGCGGCCAACGCCGCCTCCCTCGGCATGCGGGTGATCCGCGCCCGCACCGTGCGTGACCTGCGTGAAGCGCTGGCCGAGGCCCGCGCCGCCGACGTGCCCACATGTGTCTACGTCGAGACCGAAACGGCAGACACTGTGTCGGGCCCGCCCGGAGCACAGGCGTGGTGGGATGTTCCGGTGGCCGAGACCGCGACGCGTCCGGCCGCGGTCAAGGCCCGGGAGGAGTACGACCGGCAGGCCGCAGCCCGACGCCGCCATCTGTGAAGGAGCATTTCGTCATGACGAAGACCGTCAACCACTGGATCGGTGGCAGGACCGTCGAGGGTGCGTCGGGCAACTGGGGTCCGGTCACGGACCCGGCGACGGGAGCCGTCACCACGCGGGTCGCCCTCGCCTCCGCCGAGGAGGTCGCCGCGGCCGTGGCCGCGGCGCGCGAGGCGTACACCACCTGGGGCACCGCGTCGCTCGCGCAGCGCACCGCGGTCCTCTTCCGCTACCGCGCCCTGCTGGACGCGCACCGCGACGACATCGCGGCCCTGATCACCGCGGAGCACGGCAAGGTGCACTCCGACGCGCTCGGTGAGGTCGCCCGCGGTCTCGAGATCGTCGAGCTCGCCTGCGGCATCACCACCCAGCTCAAGGGGGAGCTGTCGACCCAGGTCTCCCACCGGGTGGACGTCGCCGCGATCCGCCAGCCGCTGGGCGTCGTCGCCGGCATCACCCCGTTCAACTTCCCGGCGATGGTGCCGATGTGGATGTTCCCGCTGGCCGTCGCCTGCGGAAACACCTTCGTCCTCAAGCCGAGCGAGAAGGATCCGTCCGCCGCCAACCTCCTTGCCGAGCTGGCCACCGAGGCCGGTCTGCCCGACGGCGTGCTCAACGTCGTCCACGGCGACAAGGTCGCCGTCGACGCGCTGCTGGAGCACCCGGACGTGGCCGCGGTCTCGTTCGTCGGCTCCACCCCGATCGCCCGCCACATCCACACCACGGCATCGGCCAACGGCAAGCGGGTCCAGGCTCTCGGCGGCGCGAAGAACCACATGCTGGTGCTGCCGGACGCCGACCTCGACGCGGCCGCCGACGCGGCGGTCTCCGCGGCGTACGGCTCGGCGGGCGAGCGGTGCATGGCGATCTCCGCGGTCGTCGCGGTCGGTGCGATCGCCGACGAGCTGGTGGACAGGATCCGCGAGCGCGCCGAGAAGATCAAGATCGGCCCCGGCAACGACCCCGCGTCCGAGATGGGTCCGCTGATCACCGCCGCCCACCGCGACAAGGTCGCCTCGTACGTCAAGGGCGCCGCCGCGCAGGGCGCGGAGGTCGTCCTCGACGGCACCGGACACACCGTCGAAGGCTTCGAGGACGGCCACTGGATCGGCCTCTCCCTCCTGGACAAGGTCTCGACCGAATCCGACGCCTACCGCGACGAGATCTTCGGCCCGGTGCTGTGCGTGCTGCGCGCGGAGACGTACGAGGACGGTGTGGCCCTGATCAACGGCTCCCCGTACGGCAACGGAACGGCGATCTTCACGCGGGACGGCGGCGCGGCGCGCCGCTTCCAGCTGGAGGTCGAGGCCGGCATGGTCGGGGTGAACGTGCCGATCCCGGTGCCGGTGGGCTACCACTCGTTCGGTGGCTGGAAGGACTCGCTCTTCGGCGACCACCACATCTACGGCAACGACGGCGTGCACTTCTACACCCGCGGAAAGGTCGTCACCACCCGCTGGCCCGACCCGGCGGACGCCCCGGCCGGTGTGGACCTGGGCTTCCCCCGGAACCACTGACCCGACACGGCGCACGAGCGCATTGAGCACACGACGTACGGGGCGGTGCGTGACCCGCGGGTCGCGCACCGCCCTGGTACGGTGCGGCCGGCTGCGCCCCTAGAACCGCGAGTACAGCAGCTTGTTCGGGGAGCCCCAGAGCGGATTGACCACCTTGCCGCCGGTCGCGCCCGTCACCATGGCGTCCCGCACCTGTGCCGGGGTCGCCGCCGGGTGGGACGAGAGGTGGAGCGCGGCCACGCCCGCGGTGTGCGGGGCCGCCATCGAGGTGCCCGAGATGGTGCTGGTGGCGGTGTCGTCGTCCTTCCAGGCCGAGGTGATGTCCACGCCCGGTGCGAACAGGTCCAGGCACCGGCCGTAGTTGGAGAACGAGGCGCGGCGGTCCGTGCTGTCCGTCGCCCCGACCGTGATCGCCTCCGGGACGCGGGCGGGGGAGTAGGTGCACGCGTTCGCGGGGAGGCCGAGGACGGGGAGGCCGTTGCCCGCCGCCACGGAGTAACTGATGCCGGAGGCGATCGACTTCTTCACGGCGTCGTCCAGCGACACGCTCGCGCTGCCGCCGAGGCTCATGTTGGCCACGGCGGGCTTCCGGGCGTTGGCGGTGACCCAGTCGACGCCCGCGATGACACCGGCGGTCGTGCCGGAGCCGTCGCAGTCGAGGACCCGTACGGCGATGAGGTTGACGCTCTTGGCGACGCCGTAGGTCCTGCCTCCGACGGTGCCCGCGACATGGGTGCCGTGGCCCTGGCAGTCCTGGCCGTTCTGTCCGCCGCCCACCGTGTCCGTGCCGACGCTCGCACGTCCGCCGAACTCGCTGTGGGAGGTGCGGATGCCGGTGTCGATGATGTAGGCGTGCACGTTCGACGCCCGCGTGTCGTAGGTGTACGTCTTCGACAGCGGCAGGTCGCGCTGGTCGATGCGGTCGACGCCCCACGTCGCGTTCGGCTGGGTGTCGTTCAGCCGGACCGTGGAGTTCTGCTCGACGTGGGCGACCCGCGGGTCGGCCGCGAGTTCCTTCGCCTTGGCGGACGACATCGTGGCGGAGAAGCCGGAGAGGACGCTGCGATAGGTGTGCTTCGGTGCGACACCGAGGTCGGCGGCGCGGGTCGTGCCGTCCTTGAGGACGACGATCCAGCTGCCCGGGACGGCAGTTGCAGTGGGAGCGAGACGAAGGTCGCCGATGGACGCGCTGTGCGCGGTGGGGGATACGGCGAACTGGAGACCGGTCGCGGCGGCGACTGCTGATATCAGCGCCCCGGCGCGACGGGCAGTGGCTCTCATCTCGTGCACCTGACCTTTCGTTGACCGGTTGTTACGGGCAAGTAGTGGGCGTGCATGGTGCCAGGACGTGCGGATACGAGAACCAGATGTGCGTGATGTGACCTGCGCCACACGGGGGCGACTGGTGGGTAAGTGGCCGGAAAAGTGCCCCTCCTGAGAGGGGTTCACCAGGTGTGGATCTTGTGTACTCGTCGTCACGGTCCGAGATGTCTGGAACATTCGGAGCGGCTCGGCACGCCTCCGTACCCGCCTCCGTCACCGCCCCGCCACCGCCTCGGGATCCCGCGCATACCGCACCTGGTGTACGGCGCCGTGCCGCGTACTACCCCGGGAGGTGTACCGGCTCCGCCTGGCGGCAGCCGACGTCCGGCCGCCGTGCGCATAGGGTTTCCACCATGCAGATCCGACTCCCCCGGCCGCGGGGCCGCCGGCTCGCGGGCGCCGCCGCCGCCTTCGCCGTCCTCGTCGGCGCCGGTACGTGGACCGCCGTCGCCGACGACACCGCGCCCGCCGTGCACCGCGAGGACCGGGTGCACAGCATGCCCGGGGCGAAGATCGACACGTCCTACTTCACCGCCGGCGGCGACGGCCGCCGCCCCGCCGTCCTCCTCGGCCACGGCTTCGGCGGCAGCAAGGACGACGTCCGCGCGCAGGCCGAGCAGTTGGCCCGCGACGGTTACGCCGTGCTCACCTGGTCGGCCCGCGGCTTCGGCCGCTCCACCGGGCAGGTCGGGCTGAACGATCCCGACCACGAGGTCAAGGACGTCTCCCGGCTCATCGACTGGCTGGCGACGCGCCCCGAAGTGCGGCTCGACGCGGACGGCGATCCCCGGGTCGGCATGAGCGGCTCCTCCTACGGCGGCGCGATCTCGCTGCTGGGCGCCGCGTACGACCGGCGGGTCGATGCCATCGCGCCCCAGATCACCTACTGGAACCTCGCCGACGCGCTCTTCCCCGACGACGTCTTCAAGAAGCTCTGGGCCGGCATCTTCTTCTCGACCGGCTCGACGGCCTCGCCGGGCGGCACCGCCCCGGACGGCCACCCGCCCGCCGATCCCGACGTCCCCGCCGAACCGCCCGCCGGTGAGCCGCCCGGCGGCGAGGCCCCCGCCGGACAGGGCGGCGGGGACGCGACGGCCGGACCCGCGCAGGACACGCCCGACGCCCAAGCCCGTGCGGCCGGGTCGGACGCGCAGAACCTTGCCGGGACCGGCAACCGGCAGCCCGCGGCGAAGGCCGCCCCCACGCCGGCGAACCCCGCGGGATGCGGCCGCTTCCAGCCCGTACTGTGCGTCATGTACGAGCGCGTCGCCGTCGCCGGGAAGCCCGACGCAGAGGCGCGCAAGCTCCTGGAGAGCCGCAGCCCCTCCTCTGTCGGTGAGCGGATCAAGGTGCCCGCGCTCGTCGTACAGGGCCAGTCCGACTCGCTCTTCCCCCTCACCCACGCCGACGCCATGGCGAAGGCGATCAGCGCCAACGGTGCGCCCGTCGCCGTCGACTGGATCGCCGGCGGCCACGACGGCGGCGATCGCGAGACCGGCCGGGTCGAGGCCCGTATCGGCGACTGGTTCGACCGGTATCTGAAGCAGGACGAGAGCGCCGGCACCGGTCCCGCCTTCCGCGTCAGCCGCACCGGCGGCGTCGACTCCACCGACGGCCAGGCGCTGCTGCGCGGCGCGACCGGCCCCGCGTATCCCGGTCTGACCGACGGCGTCCGGCAGTTCACCCTCGCCGGCCGCGAGCAGAGCTTCTCCAACCCCGCCGGCGGCACGCCGCCCGCCATCTCGGCCGTCCCGGGCCTCAGCGGCGGTGCGGGCGCGCTCTCCTCGCTCGGAGTCGGCCTGTCGCTCGACTTCCCCGGCCAGTTCGCGAGCTTCGAGTCCGAACCACTCGGCGCCTCCACCCGTATCACCGGCTCTCCCACGATCAGGGTGAAGGTGGCCTCCGACGGCGGCGACGCTGTCCTTTTCGGCAAGGTCTACGACGTCGGCCCGGACGGCCGGCAGCAGGTGCTGCCCGCCCAGCTCGTCGCCCCGCTGCTGGTCGAGGACGCCAAGGACGGCAAGGAGGTCGAGCTGACCCTGCCGGCCGTGGACCACGAGGTCGACGCCGGGCACCGGCTGCGTCTGGTGCTGGCGGCGACCGACCTCGGCTACGCGTCCCCTGCCGCCCCCGCCACCTACACCGCCTCCCTCGCGGGTCCGCTCTCCGTGCCCACCGCGCCCGCCGTACGCACCCAGGCGGCCGGTCTCCCGTGGTGGGTCTGGGGGCTGCCCGCCGGGGGCGCGCTGGTGGCCGCGGCGCTGCTGCTGACCGCTCACCGCCGCACGGTCGCACCGGCCCCCGACCCGGAGCGTGCCGACGTACCGCTGGAGATCACCGGTCTGACCAAGCGGTACGCCGGGTCCGCCGACGAGTACGCCGTCCGGGACCTGTCCTTCCGTGTCGAGAAGGGCCAGGTGCTCGGCCTCCTCGGCCCCAACGGCGCCGGCAAGACGACGACGCTGCGCATGCTGATGGGCCTCATCCGGCCCGACGAGGGCGAGATCCGGGTCTTCGGCCACGCGATCAGGCCCGGTGCGCCGGTCCTCTCGCGGGTCGGCGCGTTCGTCGAAGGTGCGGGGTTCCTGCCCCACCTGTCGGGGCGCGACAACCTGGAGCTGTACTGGCGGGCCACCGGCCGCCCCGCGGCCGACGCGCACATCGAGGAGGCCCTGGAGATCGCGGGCCTCGGGGACGCGCTGGCCCGCGCCGTGCGCACGTACTCGCAGGGTATGCGGCAGCGGCTCGCCATCGCGCAGGCCATGCTCGGCATGCCGGATCTGCTGATCCTCGACGAGCCGACCAACGGGCTCGACCCGCCGCAGATCCGCGAGATGCGGGACGTGATGATCCGTTACGCCGCGGGCGGCCGGACCGTCATCGTCTCCAGCCACCTCCTCTCGGAGGTCGAACAGTCCTGCACCCACCTGGTGGTCATGGACCGGGGCCGCCTCGTGCAGGCCGGGCCGGTCGCCGAGATCACCGGCGGGAGCGACACCCTGCTCGTCACCACCGCCGACGACGTGCCGGAAGCGGTGGTCGAGAAGATCGCGGCGGTGCCCGGGATCGGCTCGGCGGAGCGTACGGAAGCGGGACTCCTCGTACGGCTCGACGGCGCCACCGCCACCGCACTGATCGCCGAACTCGTGCGGCTGGACGTGCCCCTGACGGGCGTCGGCCCGCACCGCCGCCTGGAGGACGCGTTCCTCACCCTGATCGGAGGTTCCGCATGAGCGCGCCCGTGGAGACCGGCACGTCGAGCGCCGCGCTCGTCGAGTCCGCCCCCGGCTACCGGGCCCGGCACACCCTGCCGCTCCGGGTCGAGGCGGTACGGCAGTTGAAACGCCGCCGGACACTGGTGATGGCCGGGGTGCTGGGCGCGCTGCCGCTCATCCTGATCGCGGCGTTCGCGATCGGCGGCTCCCCGGGCGGCCGCGAGGGCGGCCGGATCAACCTGATGGACACCGCCACCGCCTCCGGCGCGAACTTCGCGGCCACCTGTCTGTTCGTGTCCGCAGGCTTTCTCCTGGTGGTGCCGGTGGCGCTGTTCCACGGCGACACGGTCGCCTCGGAGGCCAACTGGTCCTCGCTGCGCTACCTGCTGGCCGCCCCCGTGCCGCGTACCAGGCTGCTGTGGTCGAAGCTGGCCGTGGCGCTCGGCTTCAGCGCGGCGGCGATGCTGCTGCTGCCGCTGGTCGGGCTGATCTCGGGGACCATCGCCTACGGCTGGGGGCCGCTGAAGCTGCCCACCGGCGGCTCACTGGCGGCGGGCGACACTCTGGCCCGCATCGGTCTCGTCGTGGCGTTCGTGTTCGTCTCCCAACTGGTCACCGCGGGCCTGGCGTTCTGGCTGTCCACCAAGACGGACGCCCCGCTGGGCGCGGTCGGCGGTGCCGTCGGTCTGACGATCATCGGCAACGTGCTCGACGCGGTGACGGCACTGGGCGACTGGCGCGAGGTGCTGCCCGCGCACTGGCAGTTCGCCTGGATCGACGCACTGCAGCCGCAGTTGGAGTGGAGCGGCATGCTCAAGGGGGCGGCGGTGTCCGTCAGTTACGCGCTGGTGCTGTTCGCGCTCGCGTTCCGGAACTTCGCCCGCAAGGACATCGTGTCGTAGGGATCACACACTGGGGCATCGCGGGGCATCGCGGGGGTAAGGGGCGGTGGTCCCGTCGCGTTGCCGCATCGAGACCCTTCCGCAACTCCGCCGAAGGCTCTTTCCGGCCGACTGGGACGTCACATTCGAAAGTGCCCACGATCCAGGGGGAGAGCGGATGACGTTCCGTGGTGCAGGTGCAGGTGCAGGTGCAGGTGCAGGTGCAGGTGCAAGGCGTGGGGGTGCGCGTGCGGGTTCGAGGACGGGCAGGGTCGTCGTGGCGGCGGTCCTGGCCGGTGGCGTCCTGCTGATCGCCGGCTGCGGGTCCGCTTCGGGGAACCGGGCCACCGACGCGAGCTACGACGGAGGCAGGCCCGACGGCGCGCCCGCGCCGGTCGTGCCTGACGGCGGCAAGGGAGCCCTGAACCGGGAAAGCGACCGGGTCGGGGAGGAGCAACGGGACTTCGCGCCGCCCGCCGACTATCTGTCCACCTTCGCCCTCGACGTGGACACCGCCTCCTACGACTACACGCGCCGCCTCCTCAAAGAAGGCGGCGGCGACGGAGGACGACGCGGTCCGCGAACTGGCGGACGCGATCGGCCGGGCGCAGCGGCGGTCGCACGACTGAGCACCGCGGAAGGTGGTTCGGGGGACCGGTGTCGGGCCGGCCCCGGGCCGCCGCCTGCGAAAGGCGGCGCGCCGCCTCTCCCGCCACGCCATCATGAACGGCATGGCCACCCTGCTGCTAGGAGTACCCGCAGGATGGGGCGTTGCGTGCCCGGCGTACTCCGTCAGTAGCTGCCCGGCGCCGCCTCGAGGCGAAGGAACGGGACGGACTCGCCCGCACGCCGGTGGTCCGCCTCGCTGCCGTCGATGTCGTACCCCATGAACCGGCAGAGCCGGCGGGCGGCGGAGGGGTGGCGGGGCGCGTAGCGGGCCATGAGCCGGCCGCCCTCCTCCGCGGTGACCGGCTGCGCGGTCACGGGGTAGTAGCGGCGGCCGACCTGGATGGTGGCCTGCGGCGTAAGGAGCAGATTGCGGTACCACTGAGCCTCGGGGCCGATGCCGGAGGCCACCGTCCACGACCCGCCGGCCCGGTCGTGCTCCACGACCTCGACGACCGTCTTGCGGGTCAGCCCGGACGCACGGCCGGTGTGGATGAGCAGGAGCAGACGCCGCCCGAACAGGGGGCCGAGACCGATGCGGTACAGATGGACCGGTAGGCGGGCCACGAAGCGCTTCCATCCGCGAGGGAGCGGAGGGCGCTGCGGCGCGGAGTGCGGATGGGTCACGAACCTGCCTCTCGTGAGCGGTGGTGAGCGGGCGTCGGCCTCGGCGGGAGCGGGTGGAGAACGCCGGCCGGGAGTTCTCCGAGAGCGGCTTCGATTCGGTAACGGGCACGGAACAGGACGATTCGACTGTGCAACCTTTGCATAATCTAAAAGTGGTGACCAGGTCGACGGGGGCGGCCGAGCCGCCGTTCCCCAGTGGCCCACCGGCCGACCTCCACGCCTGACCGCCGCCCGGCCGAGTGTGCGGCAGCGCCGCAGGCGGGGACCGCTCCTGTCCGCTGCCAGCCCGATCAACCGCCGGAGTCCGACGTGGCCGACGAGAAGCAGTCGCGGTTCGGACTGCTGTCCGCCCTCCCCTTCCTGGTGATGGGCATAGTGGCCGTGGTCGATGTGACAGCCGGACCGGGCGTGGGATATCTGGCGCTCGTCTCCCTCGGCCCCGCCTTCGCCGGACTCGTGGGCGGCTGGCGGCGCACGGCCCTGATCGGCGTCCTGTCACTGGTCTGCTGCCTCGGCCTCGGGGTCTACGACGACGTCGTCGGCGATCGCCGCTGGTACTCCGCCATGGCCTCCGTCGCCGGCGTGACCGGGGCGGGCATCGCGGCGGCGGTGATGCGGCAGCGGCGGGAGAGGGAGTTCGCCAGCATGCGCTCCATCGCGGAGGTCGCGCAGCGCGTACTGCTGCGGCCCGTGCCGCGCACGGCCGGCCACTTGCGGGTGGCCGTCTCGTACACGTCGGCGCTCGCGGAGGCCCGGATCGGCGGCGACCTGTACGAGGTGGTCATCTCGCCCGGCGGTGTACGCGTCATCGTCGGTGACGTCCAGGGAAAGGGACTCGAAGCGGTCGAGACGGCCGCCGTCGTCCTCGGAGCGTTCCGGGAGGCCGCCCACGAGGAGGACCGGCTCGCAGGCGTCGGCGAACGAATTGAGCGGGCCCTCGAACGTGAGCTGCAGGGCGGGGAGAAGTTCGTCACCGCGGTCCTGGCCGAACTGGTGGTGGACAAAGGGGCCATTCTGCTCAACTACGGTCACCCCGCCCCGATGGTGGTGCGCTCCGACGGCACGGTCGCCTTCGCGGAGCCGCCCCGGCGCGCCCTGCCGCTCGGGCTCGGCCTCCACGGCATGACCGGTCCGGAGCCGTTCGTGACGGACTTCGCGCCGGGGGACCAGATGTTCCTTTACACGGACGGTGTCACGGAGACCCGCGACCCGGCGGGCCGGTTCTATCCGCTCGGGGAACGCGGCCACCTGCTCAAGACCCATGATCCGGAAGCGGCGCTCGGGGCTTTGCGCGCGGACATGGAGGAGTACGCGCAGGCGCCGCCGCACGACGACGCCGCGATGTTGCTGATCCGCTACCGCCGAGCGTGAGGCGGTCGGGCGCGCCGGGGGCTCCGGAAGTCCCGGCTTACCGGGGTTCCGGAAGCCCTGGTAAGCCGGGAGCCCCGGAAGCCCCCGAAGCCCCGGACGCCCTGGACGCCGCATGCGGCCGTGTGCGAGGGCGCCGCGCCGGGCGGACACCCGCCGCGAGGCCGGCGCGCGATGCGAGGCGGGCGCACGGTACAAAGAAGAAGTGACCGAATCAGCGCACTCCTCGTACTCCGCGCGGGGGATGGACGACGTCGACGCCGTGACCCGTGCGGTGCTGACCGCGTCGCGACTGCTCGTCGCCGTCTCCGCACGCTCGCTCGCCGCGGTCGAGGACAAGGTCACGCTGCCGCAGTTCCGGCTGCTGGTCGTACTCTCGCTGGAGGGGCCGGCGAAGCTTGTCGCTCTCGCCGACCGGCTCGGTGTGAACCCGTCGACCGCCATGCGGATGATGGACCGGCTGATCGCCGCAGGTCTCGCGGACCGGCAGGTCAACCCGGACAACCGGCGCGAGACGGTGCTGAGGCTGACGGCGGAGGGCCGGCGGATCGTCGAGGACGTCACCGCCCAGCGCCGCAAGGAGATCGCGGACATCGTCGAACGGCTCGGCCCGGCCCAGCGGGCCGCTCTGGTCGATGCTCTGGCGGCCTTCACCGAGGCCGGCGGCGAACCGGCGGTGCCGGAGGAGGACGGCGGACTCTACCCGCTCGGCTGGTCGGACCTCGGTCCGCGGCCCACACGCTGACACCGCCGGCGCCGGTGCGGGCGGGGCGGTGTCGTGGTGCGCGGGGCGGTGTCGATGCCCCCGGTGGCCCGGGGCATTCGGGGTGGGCGGGGAGGACCCGGTCGACATCGCCGGCATGCGGTGGTCGAGCTGCGTCACCGTGCCAGTGCCGCTCCCGGGCAGAGGCCGGCGGTGAGCCGGGTCCTCCACCACGGGAAGCATTGCACAGTGCAAGGGATTTTACTTCCCCTTGGCCGCTCCGTGTCGGCGGCCCGCGTCGATCCGCTGCGCCTGCGGTTGCGGCGGCGTGGACTACTTCGGCTTGACCGCGGCCTCGACCTCGGCGAACGTCGCGGCATCGACGAGCCCCGTGTCCTCCAGGACCTCGAGGTGGTCCAGGACCGTCTGGTTCGCCTGCCGGGCGTGACGGCGGATCAGGTCGTTCTGGGTGGCGCCCCTCACCTCACCGATCGTGGCGAAGATCTTGCCGTGCGAGGCGCGCAGCAGGTTCGTGAAGATGCGGTCGAACTCGGCGCCCCGGGCGTTCTCCATCTGCCGCACGAAGCCCTGCTGCTCCTCGGTGGCCTCATTCGGAAGTTCGACACCCAGGATCTTCGCGTCCTCGCGCACCAGCTGGTCGAGCTTGCTGTGACCGTCGATCAGGTGCAGTCCGGCACGCTTCACGGCCTCGCTGGAGGCGTGCGTCTGGGCCAGTCGCCCGGCGGGAATCTCCCACAGCCCGGCCTGCCGCACCGCCACCAGAAACGTTCGGTCCACATCGGTCACTGTCTGCGGCCCCTGGGCCTCCTCGGCCGTCGCGCTGGAGAACCCATCGGTCTCCGTATGGCCGGCACCGTGCTGTGCGGAGCCGCCCGCTGCCGTGGTACCGGCGGTGGCCTCTCCGCTTCCCGTCTGGACCAGGACGACCACAAGGGCGATCGCGGCCACGGCGGCGGTGACGACTGCGACGACCCGCATGGAGACCCCGGAACGTGCTGCGCGTCGGTTCGAATGCATAAATGCCTCCCGGCTCGGCATGTGAGGAAAGGGTTGGTGAATTGGCACTCGGGGAGCTGCTGTGGCGACTGGCACGGCACACAGCGTTGAGTACGGGGGCGACGGCCGGGGCGTTCAACGCACCTTGGGCGGAAGGCCGTCGGGTCGCGTACGCCTCGCCGTGCGTGTCGCCCTTCTTTCGCGTCGCACGCGTCTCGGGCGGCCGATGCGCAGGGCTCTGCGCGCGGCTGGTTGTACGCAGGGCCCTGTACCGCCTTCAGCCGAGCGGCTGATCAGTCCGCGGCGTCGCCCCGTGAACCGCGGGCCGGGCTCCGTCATGCGCAGCATGAATGTCCCGGCCCCCGGACCTCCGCGCGCTCCCCCGCGTCCCCGCTCGGGGCCGGCCGGGGGACCACCTCGCCTGCGCGCGGGCGAGGTCGAGCGGATTCAGGCCGCCGTGCCCCGCGCCGTCGATGTCCGCGCCGCGCTCCAGGAGGTACTTCGCCGTCGGCGACGCAAGGCCCCCCGGAAGGCGCCCGTGACCTCCTCGGCCGTCGGCGCGTGGACCCGGCGAAGTGGTCCGCCATCCGGTCGAGCGGGCCGAGCGCCGCGCTGTCCCGGAGCGTCGTAGGTGCCACGGGCCCGGCGAGCCGGTGTCGGTGCTCGGCTTCCCGCGGCCCGAACCCCCAGGCGTCGGCAAACGGCGTACCGCCCCCGGCCGCCTCGATGCCCGGCCTCGGCCCGGACGAGGCCCCATGCGCGGGAGTCCGTTGCAGCGGGCCCGCTCCGCCCCCGTGGACCGGACACCGGTCCGGTGCTTACGTTTCCACTACGCCCGACCCGCTACCGTGCCCCTGACCAGCGAAAAGGCCCTCCAGGTCGGAGGGCCTCGCAGTGGTGCGCCGTGTGCGCCCCCGGCAGGACTCGAACCTGCGGCCAAGCGCTTAGAAGGTATTCGGCAGTGAACGCTGTGCCTGCCTGCGTTTTCCCTGGCGACGCTCCGCCAAATTAATGCAAGGCGCTTGGCCAAAGTTCTCGGGGGATTGGCGGAGACTCATCGTCCCGCAGAACGGGTGCCGCCCCGGGGCCCATTGTGGCACCCGGGGCGGACCTGGAGCCGTGGCCCCGCCATCTGGACGAGGCGGCGTCCCTCGCAGAGATACGCCTGCCGCGGCCCCCCCGCCCGCCCGCCTGAGCCTGACGGGCAATCAGTGGAGGGGGTGGTCCCAAGGGGGTACCCCCAGCCGTTCAAGATCACGCAAATTAGGGTCCGCCCTAATCACATTTGATCATGGTGTCGGGAGCGTGGACGAGTGCCGCGCCCCACACCGCCCGATGACTGGGTCCTCGATGCCCGCCGGGCTGTCGGCGACCAGATCCGGCGCGTGCGCGAGCACCACAACCTGTCCCAGGTCGATGTCTGCGGCCGGTCCGGAATCGATGTCGCCACGTACAGCCGCATCGAGCAGGGCCACGCCTCACCCAAGTTGGACACGCTGCTCCGCATCGCGAAGGCGATCGGCGTTCCACTCTCCGAGCTTGTACGCGAGTAGCCCCGGCCGGCCCCGGGCTGGGGACCGGCCGGGGAGCAGCGGACCCGATTCGCCGTCAGGGCCCGCTTACCGCCCCGGGTGTCAGTACCAAAGGCCCCGGGACGGGGGTCATGGGCAGGCGTACACGTCGGTGTCGAGGACGTGCGCGCCGTCGCGGCCGACCGCGCGGCCGACCAGGATGGCGCCGACGGTGAGCTGCCGCCCGCAGGCATAGCAGGCCCGTCCCGCAGTGGCCTCCCACGACAGGTCGCGGGCCGGTGGGATCGGGGTATCTCGGCACGCCAGCGTTGCAGCCGTGGTCATGCCGTCCGCCCGGCGGCGCGCGGTCGCTGAGGCAGCCAGCTCCGCTCAGCCTCGCGAGTGAGACCGGCCGCGACCGCCTCGGCCTTCTGCTCCTCGGTCGCGGGCAGCACTTCGTGCCCGTGCACCGTGACCTCACGCGGCTTCGTACGGGCAGGCCCGTGGTGGAAGCTGACCCGGTACATGCCTGCGCCGAGGTCCATGGTGATCAGGCCGACGCGTCCGTCGTAGACGACGTAGTCCCACTGTGCCCGGCTCATGACGCGGCCGGCAGGGGCACGAGGTGGCGCTGCTCGCGGCACGGGGCGCAGGCGTGCAGCAGTACGTCGGGCCCGCTGTTCCGGGCGACTGGCTTCACGGGCAGCGCGGTCCCCGACTCGCCTCCGTGGAAGTGGCAGAAGTTCGACGGTCCCGCTTTCGACGGTCCCGCTTCGGCAGCCCCCGGGGGGCGGGTGTCTGTGTCCATAGCCGCACGTTAAGGACAGACGAGAATCAGCGGCGACCGTGATTCGCGAATATTCTCCAGCGCTTCCAGCCGATTCACCGGGATGCTCAAGGGGTGTCGAGCTGCGCCCGCGCCCGTGCGATCAGCCGGTGTGCTGCTGGCCCGTACACCGCGGCCTGTTGCAGTAGGCCCCACACCCGGCCGTACACGGCGACGCTGTCCGCATCGTCGAGCCACAGCTCCGCGTGCCAGTCCTCAACGATCGCGAGCCGCTCGTCATAGAGCCAGAAGCCAGGCCCCGGGGGGATCCGCACCGCGGCGCCGAGCGGGACGATCCCAAGCCGGACCGTATCGAGGCCGATCGTGCCCACCAGCCGGTCCAGTTGGCCGGCCATCACTCTGCGCTCGGCGACGCGGGTGTGCAGCGCGGCTTCCCACATGACGATGTGGAAGGTACGGCCCGACTCGTACATGAGTGACTGACGGCGCATCCGGGCGCGGACGGCGTCGTCTATGTCGCGCACCGACTGGTGCAGTTCGGCGTAGGCATGGAAGACGGCTCGGGCATAGTCCGCAGTCTGAAGCATGCCGACCACCATGTGGTTCTGCCAGGCGCGCAGGAGGGCAGAGCGCTCGTACTCGACGGTGAGAGCGTCCTGCACGGGACGGTGCCCGGCTGCGAGTTGCCGGCGCCACGTCCTTTGCCGGGACTCCAGCGCGCCGAGCTGGGCGACCAGGTCGTCGGCGACGTCCGGCCGGTCGGCCGCGTCGGCCCATGCGCGGAGGTCCGCGGCGGTGGCGGTCTGGCGGCCGGTCTCCAACTTGCTGACCTTGGACTGTGGCCAGTCGAGCCGGTCAGCGAAAGCGCGGCCGGTCAGCGACGTGGCGGCGCGCAGCTCGCGAAGCCTGGCGCCGAGCGCCGCCCGTCCCTGCTGGTAGTCCGTGCTCACACGGGCACGGTAGCGGCTACGCCTGGTCGTAGGGGGTGGCGTGGTGCCATGCGGCCTCGCGGGCCTGGAGGTAGCGCAGCACTTCGGACGGGGTGGTGATGAGCTCCACTCCGGTGATCTCGTCGGAGTCGTCGAAGTGGAGCAGGCCCACGACCCGCGCGTCGAAGACCCAGAAGTCCTCCTGCGGCAGACGGAGTTCCTCGGCCTTGGCCCGGGTCAGTACGCGGATGTCCTCACCGACGGCCACGTTTCGGCGGGCGTTGTCGAGGAGGTACTCCTGGCCGATGGTGGGCGGCTCGTCGAGGATCCGCACCCGCTCGAACCGCTTCCCCAGTGCGGCCTGCTCGCGGCGGCCGCGGCACCACGCGTCGTCGAGGTCCCAGTCCACCGTGCCGTCCCGCAGGAACTGGGCGTAGGTGTCAGTGGCCTCGTCGCTGGCGTAGCGGCGGCGCGTCTCCAGCCGCCACGCGGAGTGCTTCAGCGTGGCGAACATGCCGGTGAAGTCGTCGAAGCTGATGGGCACAGGGTTGTGCACGGGTTCCTTCGGGCCGAAGTTGGCGAGCAGCTCGCGCGGGACGATGACGGCGTCCTCCGCGGGCGCAAGGTGGTCGAGTTGCTCCCGCTCCGCGGGGTCAGTGACGCGGTCGCCCTGGACGACGTAGGCGTCGGTGCCAGGAAGCTGGTACAGGGTGGGGCAGCCGTCGTTGCCAGAGTTCGAACCGACTCGCTGCAGTCGCCGGGCCATGGGTCCCCCTTCGGGTTGGTGGTGTGCCGCCGCACCGTAACCGTACGAGCCGACCACGCAACAGAGCGCCTCAGACGCACGAAAGCGCCCTCTGCCCAGGCCGAAGTCGGGGCAGGGGGCGCGGTCAAGCGGCCGTAGTCGGAGTGACCCCCTTGCCATAATGACTCACGTGATGCATTATGGGGTTATCGCAAAGGGGAGGAGCCCACGATGAACACCACGACCGCCGCCATCCAGGCCCACGTCACCGTCGCCACCATCCGCACCTGGTGCCGCAACGGGATCATCGCCGCCACCAAGACCGCCGGCCGCTGGATCATCTCCGCCGCCTCCCTCGCCCACCGCATCGCCATCGGCGCCATGAAGCGCCCCGCACGCCAGGAGACCCGCCCCGTGCTCGACCTCACCGCCGTCACCATCAAGAGCCGCACCCGCCCCACCGGCGAGACCATCACCCGCGTCTCCGGCTACTCCGCCCTCCTCACCGACAAGCTGAACGCCATCGCCGACGCAGGCGACCGCGCCCACGCTCGCGAGGTACTCAACCGCACCGACATCATCCTCAGCGACACCCCCGACCCCGAATGGGACAAGGAGTTCTACGCCCGCCACGCCGGCCTCAGCCGCACCACCTACCGAGGCGGCCTCCCGACCATCACCATCGCCGACGTCCTCGACCTCGCCGATGAGATCCGCGCCCAGCTCTCCGCCTGACCCACCCACACCACCGGAAGGACCGCCATGAGCGACGAGACGCTGTACACCACCTGGGCCCGCATCACAGGCACGAGCAACAGCCCGGACGACACCGTCGACGACTTCATGACCGACTGGGTCGACGACCACGACATCGAAGGCATCAAGGCCGCCTACCGCAACGCCATCGACCAGGCCCTGCCCGCCGGCGTCGCCCTGGTCGGGAACGAGTTCATCGGCCCCGCCCGCCCGGAGCAGGGCGAGTTCGACGGCTATCCGGTCGACGAGTACGGCGGCCTCGACATTGCGGCCATCGTCGAGGACGTCGACCTCGGCGAGATCGCCCCCCGGTTCGAACTCCTGGACATCAACGAGGTCGCCGCCCGCTTCGGGTACGAGGGCAAGAACCCTGCCGCGACCGCCCGCAGCGCCGTGTCCCGGCTCGGGGTGGAACGCGCCGGCCTCTCCGATGACCCGCGGCCCCGCGCTCTCTTCCGCGCCGGTGACGTCGAGGATGCCATCGCCGCCCGCCCGGGCAAGGGCAACCGGACCTCGCGAAGCTGACACTGCTGGTGAAAAGTGAGAAGGACCCCCACCCGAAGGTGAGGGTCCTTCTTCATCCCCGCAGCGGCGGGGACTGTGTGCTTCAGTCGCCACATGGGCCATCCCCGCGTGCGCGGGGAGCAACTGCATATGCCCCTGAGGCTCGGGCCATCCCCGCAGCGGCGGGGAGCAGTGAAACGACTATGGCACACGGGGCGGACAGCAGGAGGCGAAACGCGCGAACACCCCGCCTCCACGGGGGCAGGAACGCAGAAGTCGCCCCCTCCCGCCCGAAGGCGGAAGGGGGGCGTCGTGTTTCAGGGGGGTGGCGGGGGTGGTCCGTTCAGGGCTACGTCGACGCGGTCGACAGCGTCCCGCAGCGACTGGCCCGAGTTCGGGTGCAGTTCGTGCTCGACGGAGGTCA
>NZ_JBEZKP010000060.1:0-42467 GCF_040706335.1 Streptomyces sp. NPDC048389
GTCAGCGTGACGGCGGTCAGCGTGACGGCGGTCAGCGTGACGGCGGTCAGCGTGACGGCGGCCGCGGCGGCGAGCGTCCGGCGCGTCCCGCCGGCGGCCAGGGCGCCCCGCGTCCCGGTGGCCGTCCGTCGGGTCCCCGTCCGGGCAACAACCCGTTCACGTCCGGTGGCTCCACCGGCATGGCGCGCCCGCAGGCGCCCCGTCCCGGCGGCGCGCGCCCCGGTCCCGGCGGCGCCCCGGGTGCTCCCCGTCCGCAGGGCGGTCCCGGCGGTGCGCCGCGCCCGCAGGGTCAGGGCGGTGCCCGTCCGACTCCGGGCGGCATGCCCCGTCCGCAGGCGCCCCGTCCCGGCGGCGCCCCTGGCGGCGGTCCCGGCGGCAACCGTCCGAACCCCGGCATGATGCCGCAGCGTCCTGCTGCCGGTCCCCGTCCTGGTGGCGGTCCCGGCGGCGGCGGCCGTGGTCCCGGTGGCGCAGGTCGTCCCGGCGGTGCCGGTCGTCCCGGTGGCGGCGGCGGCTTCGCCGGTCGTCCCGGCGGCGGTGGCCCCGGTGGTGGCGGCGGCTTCGGCGGCCGTCCCGGCTTCGCCGGCCGTCCCGGCGGCCCCGGTGGCCGTGGTGGCACGCAGGGCGCCTTCGGCCGTCCCGGCGGCCCGGCGCGCCGTGGCCGCAAGTCGAAGCGGCAGAGGCGCCAGGAGTACGAGGCCATGCAGGCCCCGTCGGTCGGCGGTGTGATGCTGCCTCGCGGCAACGGCGAGACCATTCGCCTGTCGCGCGGTGCCTCGCTCACCGACTTCGCGGAGAAGATCAACGCCAACCCGGCGTCGCTCGTCGCGGTCATGATGAACCTCGGCGAGATGGTCACCGCGACGCAGTCCGTCTCCGACGAGACGCTGGCGCTGCTCGGCGACGAGATGAACTACACCGTCCAGATCGTCAGCCCGGAGGAGGAGGACCGCGAGCTTCTCGAGTCCTTCGACATCGAGTTCGGCGAGGACGAGGGCGGCGACGAGGCCCTGGTCTCGCGTCCGCCGGTGGTGACCGTCATGGGTCACGTCGACCACGGTAAGACCCGGCTGCTGGACGCCATCCGCAAGACGAACGTCATCGCGGGCGAGGCCGGCGGTATCACGCAGCACATCGGTGCGTACCAGGTCGCGACCGAGGTCAACGGCGAAGAGCGGGCCATCACCTTCATCGACACCCCGGGTCACGAGGCGTTCACCGCCATGCGTGCCCGTGGTGCGAAGTCCACCGACATCGCGATCCTCGTGGTCGCGGCGAACGACGGTGTGATGCCCCAGACGATCGAGGCGCTGAACCACGCCAAGGCGGCCGAGGTGCCGATCGTGGTCGCGGTCAACAAGATCGACGTCGAGGGCGCCGACCCGACCAAGGTGCGCGGCCAGCTCACCGAGTTCGGTCTGGTGGCGGAGGAGTACGGCGGCGACACCATGTTCGTCGACATCTCCGCCAAGCAGGGTCTGCACATCGACTCCCTGCTGGAGGCCGTGGTCCTCACCGCGGACGCCTCGCTCGACCTGCGGGCCAACCCGGAGCAGGACGCGCAGGGCATCGCGATCGAGGCACACCTGGACAAGGGCCGCGGCGCCGTCGCGACCGTCCTCGTCCAGCGAGGCACGCTGCGTGTCGGTGACACGATGGTCGCCGGTGACGCGTACGGCCGTGTCCGCGCCATGCTCGACGACAGGGGCGAGAACGTGGAGATCGCGGGTCCCTCGACCCCGGTCCTCGTGCTCGGTCTCACCAACGTCCCGGGCGCGGGCGACAACTTCCTGGTCGTCGACGAGGACCGTACGGCCCGTCAGATCGCCGAGAAGCGTGCCGCCCGTGAGCGCAACGCCGCGTTCGCCAAGCGCACCCGCCGGGTGTCCCTCGAGGACCTCGACAAGGTGCTCAAGGCCGGCGAGGTCCAGCAGCTCAACCTCATCATCAAGGGCGACGCGTCCGGTTCGGTGGAGGCTCTCGAGTCCTCGCTGCTCCAGCTCGACGTCGGCGAAGAGGTCGACATCCGCGTGCTGCACCGCGGTGTGGGTGCGGTCACCGAGTCGGACATCGACCTGGCCATGGGCTCCGACGCCATCGTCATCGGCTTCAACGTCCGCGCGGCCGGCCGTGCCTCGCAGATGGCGGACCGCGAGGGCGTCGACGTCCGGTACTACTCGGTGATCTACCAGGCCATCGAGGAGATCGAGGCGGCCCTCAAGGGCATGCTCAAGCCGGAGTACGAAGAGGTCGAGCTCGGTACGGCGGAGATCCGCGAGGTCTTCCGCTCGTCCAAGCTGGGCAACATCGCGGGTGTTCTCATCCGCTCCGGCGAGGTCAAGCGCAACACCAAGGCCCGGCTCATCCGCGACGGCAAGGTCATCGCGGAGAGCCTCAACATCGAGGGTCTGCGCCGCTTCAAGGACGACGTCACCGAGATCCGCGAAGGCTACGAGGGCGGTATCAACCTCGGAAACTTCAACGACATCAAGGTCGACGACGTCATCGCGACGTACGAGATGCGCGAGAAGCCGCGAGGCTGACACACGGGCATCCCGACCGGGGCCGGTCGGCGGAAGTATTTCCGTCGATCGGCCCCGGCCGTTGCGTGTACGGTTCGGGTGTCCCTGCCAAGCATCCGCGGCGGGGCCCCAGACCCCGAACCGGCGGGACATCCGGACATACATGTATGTGGGGACACTGTCCTTCGACCTGCTTCTCGGCGACGTACGGTCGTTGAAGGAGAAGCGTTCCGTGGTCCGCCCCATCGTCGCCGAGCTCCAGCGGAAGTACGCCGTGAGCGTGGCGGAGGTGGGCGGCCAGGATCTCCACCGCCGGGCCGAGATCGGCCTGGCCGTGGTGTCCGGCGACACCGGGCACCTCACTGACGTACTCGACCGGTGCGAGCGCCTCGTCGCCGCCCGGCCCGAGGTGGAGCTGCTGTCCGTCAGGCGCAGACTCCACCGCGACGAAGACTGAACGCAAGGCAAAGAAGGAGACGGACCAGTGGCCGACAACGCGCGGGCGAAGAAGCTGGCGGACCTCATCAGGGAGGTGGTCGCACAGAAGCTGCAGCGCGGCATCAAGGACCCTCGCCTCGGTACACACGTGACCATCACGGACACCCGTGTCACCGGCGACCTGCGGGAGGCCACGGTCTTCTACACGGTCTACGGCGACGACGAGGACCGGGCCAGTGCCGCGGCGGGTCTGGAGAGTGCCAAGGGCATCCTCCGCTCCGCGGTCGGTGCGGCGGCGGGCATCAAGTTCACGCCGACCCTCACCTTCGTGGCCGACGCGCTCCCCGAGAACGCCAAGACCATCGAGGACCTCCTCAACAAGGCGCGGGCATCCGACGCCAAGGTCCGCGAGGCGTCCTCCGGCGCCGCGTACGCGGGCGAGCCCGACCCGTACCGCAAGCCCGAGGACGAAGCCTCGGAATGACACAGCGCACCGCACCGCCCGACGGCCTTGTCATCGTCGACAAGCCGTCGGGCTTCACTTCGCACGACGTCGTCGCCAAGATGCGCGGGATCGCCAGGACCCGGCGCGTCGGACACGCGGGGACGCTCGATCCCATGGCCACCGGTGTGCTCGTGCTCGGTGTCGAGAAGGCCACCAAGCTGCTCGGCCACCTCGCGCTGACCGAGAAGGAGTACCTCGGCACCATCAGGCTGGGACAGAACACCGTCACGGACGACGCGGAGGGCGAGGTCACCTCGTCCGCCGACGCCTCCGCCGTCACCCGCGAGGCGATCGACGCAGGGGTCGCCGAGCTGACGGGCGACATCATGCAGGTGCCGTCCAAGGTCAGCGCCATCAAGATCGACGGCAAGCGGTCGTACGCGCGGGTGCGCGGCGGCGAGGACTTCGAGATCCCGGCCCGGCCGGTGACGGTCTCGGCCTTCCGGGTCCACGACGTCCGCGCGACGACGACGGACGACGGGCTCGACGTCGTCGACCTGATCGTGTCCGTGGTCTGCTCCTCCGGCACCTACATCCGGGCGCTCGCCCGGGACCTCGGTGCCGCTCTGGGCGTCGGCGGACATCTGACGGCGCTGCGGCGCACCCGGGTCGGCCCGTACGGCCTGGACGCGGCGAAGACGCTCGACCAGCTCCAGGAGGAGCTGACGGTCATGCCGATCGCCGAGGCCGCCGCCGCGGCGTTCCCCCGCTGGGACGTCGACGAGCGGCGGGCCAAGCTGCTCACCAACGGTGTACGGCTCGACATGCCGCCGCACGACCGGGCGCCGGTGGCGGTCTTCGGGCCGGACGACCGCTTCCTGGCCCTGGTGGAGGAGCGGAACGGCAAGGCGAAGAGCCTCGCCGTCTTCGGCTGAGGCGCGCCGGCCGTCCCGCGACGCCCGTTGCGGGACGGCCGGCCCCCACCGGCCGCCCCGCGCTCCCCCCTCGGATCCCCCGCAGAGGGTCTATCCACTGCGGACCCTCAATTCACCCCATTGAGCAGGCGCTCGGAGTGAACGGGGGTGCACTCGGGGGCGCGTTCATGATGCGTGCTTCTCCCACTGATCATCTTCGACCTAACGTCGTCGGCATGGGACGCGCTGACCTGGCAGGTTTGGTACGGATCTGCGATCCGGCCGGTCGGCCGTACGGCACCGGCTTTGTCGCAGACGACATCGGCACGGTCGTGACCGGCCATCACGTGATCCACGGCCTGCCCCGCCCCCTCCTGCTGCCTCTGGACGGCGACGAGCCCCCCGTCCAGGCCGACACCGTCACCCCGCTGCCCGGCAGCGGCCTCGCCCTCGTCCACGCGAACGGCCTGCGGCTCCCGCCCCTGCCCATCGGGGCACGCGAGCACGTGGAGCCGGGCACATACGTGCGCATCGCGGCGGGCGGCTGGCGCGAGGCCCGGGTGCTCGCCACCGATCGCGGCGTCCTGGAACTCGCCATCGGCACCGACGGCAGCGACGCCCTGCGGCCGGGGGGCACCGCCACCGGCGGTCCGGTGCTCGACGCCGCGACCGGCGCGGTCCTGGCCGTCCTCGCCGCGCCGCCCCCGCCGGGCACCCCCACCGCGGTCCTCGCACGGCTCCTGGGCACGGCCGGGTCCGAAGCGCACGCCGCCCTCCTGCGGAGGAACGCGGCGACCACCCCCGCGTACGGGCAGGACCTGAACCTGGCGGCCGTGCTCGAGCTGACCGCCGTCACGCACGGCCTGCCCGGCGCGCCCGGCGGCGACCGGCCACCGCCCGTCCGGCGGCCCGAGGTCGAGCGGCAGTTCGCGGACTTCATCGAACGGGCCGGCACCGCCCCGGTGCTCGGCCTCGTCGGCGCACCCGGGACCGGCCGGACGACCGAACTCCGCGCCCTCGCCGCCCGCCGCGCCCACGGCCCGGAGCCGGCCCCCACACTCCGGCTGCGCGGCGCCGACCTGCGGGCCGGGGACGCGTCCGTCGCCGACGCCGTGGCACGCGGCCTGCGCGAAGCCGCCCGGATCCTCGGCGTACCGGAGCAGCCCGTATGCCCCGATCTGGTCGCCCGTCTGGCCGCCGAGGCGGGGCGGCCCCTGCTCGTCGTCCTGGACGGCCTGGAGGAGGCGGCCCCGGCGGTGGCACGGGCCCTGCCCCGGTGGACGCCGGCCACGGCCGAGTGGCTGCTCTCCACCCGGACGGCCCTGGTGGTGTCCTGCCGCCCCGAGCAGTGGGACGAGGCGGGGGCGCTCTACCCGCCCGGTGTGCTGCACCGCCCGGTGACGCTCACAGACTCCGGGCCCCGGCCCCGCGTCCCAGAGTCCGTCGGGAACCAGGCGGCCGGGCCGCTGCCGTCTCCCGGCGGCGGGCCCGGCCTCGCGGAGGCCGTGCGGGCAGCCGGGGGCGGCGCGCCTCGCGGTCGTGCGGCCGGGCCGTCGTCACCGCCCGCGCTGTGCCTGGGGGACCTCACCGCCGAGCAGGCCCGGCTCGCGCGCGAGCGGTACGGTCTCGGGCCCGGCGCGGTCGCGGCCGTCGACGAGCGGTACCCGCTCGTCCTCCGGCTGCTCGCAGAGGTGCGCGGGGCCGTACCCGGCGCGCCTGCCGGCAGACCGGGACGCCAGGACGTCTACGGCGCGTACCTGGACCTGATCTGCCTGCGGATCGCGGTCCGCATCACCACCGGGACCGGCCGGCTGCCCCGAGGCACCGCAGTCCGCAGACTCGCCGCGGCGGTCGCGGGCAGGACGCACGAGGCCGCCCGCCGTTGCCTGGGACCCGGGCACGGGCAGCTCGACCGGGCGGCGTTCGAGGAGCTCTTCCCGTGGGTGGGCGGCTGGGCGCACGCCGTCCTCACCGAAGGACTGCTGGTCCCGGCGGGCGACGGCTACCGCTTCGCCCACGAGGAGCTGTCCGACTGGATCCAGGGCGGTCATCTCGACCTCGACGCGGCACTTCGCGCCCTCGCGGACCGCGCACCCGGCGAGGACGACCCCGTCGTGCCCCGCCATCGCATCGGCCCGGTCGTCCATGGACTTCTTCTGCTGGGCCGGGACCGCGGCGCGCACCGGCTGGTTCCCAGGCTCTGCGGACTCGTCGACGTGCTCGACGGCCCGTGCGGCCCGGAGGCCCGCTGGTGGGCGTCCGCCCTGCTGCGCGAGGTACTGGGGCGCGTGCCGGACGCCGAACCGTACCTCGCCGTCCTGCGCCGCCTCGCGGAACGGCCGGGCGGCGAGTACGCCCCCGGCTTCTGGGCCCGGCTGCCGCTCGGCGACCCGAGCAGGCTCGACCTCCTCCGGCGGCTCGTCCCCACCGACCCGGCCCCACGGCCCTCCGCGACCGATGCCCCGGCCGCGCCCCGGTACCTGGAGCTCGCCGACGAACGGCTGACGGCCGATCCCCGGGCCGTCCAGCCGCTGCTGTGCCGCTGGTTCGACGACGAGACACCACTGGCCGCGGGGCCCGGCGCCGCCGTGCGCCCCACGGTGGGTGGCGCCGCCCAGGCACTGCTCTACGCCCGGCGCGGGCTCGCGCCCGACCACCTCACCGAAACCCTTGCCGCAGTCCCGCATCCCCGGGCCGCCGAGCTCCTCCGCACGCTCGCCGAGGACGAACCGTCCGCGATGTGCCGGGCCGTCGACCGCTGGGCCCGCGACCCGAGGCCCGCGCGACGTGCGGCGGCCGCCGCCCACGCCCCGCTGATCAGACCCACCGAGGACGCCGACCGTGGACTCCTGCGGCGCGCCGCACTCGCCCTGCTCGCCGGGACGCGGGACGCCTACGGTCCCGCGCTCACCGTCCTGGTCCGCGACCCGGTCAGCAGGCCGCGCCACCTGCAACGGGCCCTGGGCCTCGTCGCCACGGGCGACCCCCGGCTCCCCGTCGGCGCGCTCACCGACGCGGTGGCCACCCACCCGGGCCCCGTCCTCGCCGCTCTGCGGACCCGTCTGCTGCGGCCGGGCCCCGCGGCCGACGCGGAGGAGATCTTCGCCACACTCGCCGGCGCCGACACCACCCCCGCCACCGCTCGCCGGGCCGCCGCCCTCGTGTGCGAGTACGTCGACCACCGCCCCGACGGCGCGGCGCACGCGGCGGCGTACGTCCACCACCGCCTGGAGCACGGGCCCGACGGACGCGACGTGCTCTTCCCGCTCGTCACGCACCTTGTGCGCGGCCGACCGGCCCGCGTTCGCAGCGCCCTCGCCCACGTCCTCGCCGCACCGGGCAGTCCCGCATCGCGGCCGCTGCGGGCCGAACTGCTCGACGTACTGCTGCGGTACGAGCAGTACGAGGCCCGTGACCTCGCCGTCCTCGACGCCCTGTTGCACGCCGCCGCGCACGGCAGCGGCGTACAGGACGAGGAGCGGACCCGGGCCCTGGTGCGCCGTACGGGCCTGCTGCTGGTCCGGACCGCCAAGGGCGCCGCCTGCTTCGACCGGCGGCTCACCGAGCTCACCCGCGACGTGTCCGCCTTCGCCGCGCTGATGGCGCGCTGGCCCGTCACGGATCCGCAGGAATGGACAGTCGTGACGGCCTGCCGGTCGCTCGCCACAGGGGCCGGCCCGGTGCCGATGCCCACCGGGAGCGTGGGGCATGGCAGTCTTAGACCTGCGTAACCGGCAATCACGTACACGGGTTCGGGCGAGGAGCGGTCACAGTGCAGCGCTGGCGTGGCTTGGAGGACATCCCCCAGGACTGGGGACGCAGCGTCGTCACCATCGGCTCCTACGACGGCGTGCACCGCGGGCACCAGCTGATCATCGGACGCGCCGTCGAGCGGGCGCGTGAGCTGGGCGTGCCCTCGGTCGTCGTGACCTTCGACCCGCACCCCAGCGAGGTCGTCCGCCCCGGCAGCCACCCGCCGCTTCTCGCGCCGCACCACCGGCGCGCCGACCTGATGGCCGAGCTGGGCGTGGACGCGGTGCTCGTACTGCCCTTCACCGCGGAATTCTCGAAGCTCTCGCCGGCCGACTTCATCGTGAAGGTCCTGGTCGACAAATTGCACGCGCGCGCCGTCATCGAAGGCCCCAACTTCCGCTTCGGCCACCGGGCCGCCGGCGACGTCGACTTCCTCGCCGAACTCGGCGCGACGTACGACTACGACGTCGAGGTCGTCGACCTGTACGTGCGGGGCGAAGCGGGCGGCGGCGAGCCGTTCTCCTCGACCCTGACGCGCCGGCTGATCGCCGAGGGCGACGTCGAGGGCGCCTTCGAGATCCTCGGCCGTCCGCACCGCGTCGAGGGCGTTGTGGTGCGCGGCGCCCAGCGCGGCCGCGAACTCGGCTTCCCGACGGCGAACGTGGAGACCCTGCCGCACACCGCGATCCCCGCGGACGGCGTGTACGCGGGCTGGCTGACGGCCGCCGGCGAACGCATGCCGGCGGCGATCTCCGTGGGTACGAACCCCCAGTTCGACGGCACCGAGCGCACGGTCGAGGCGTATGCGATCGACCGCGTGGGGCTCGACCTGTACGGGCTGCACGCGGCGGTGGACTTCCTGTCGTACGTGCGGGGCCAGGAGAAGTTCGACACGATCGAGTCGCTGCTGGTCGCCATGGCGGACGACGTGAAGAAGTGCCGGGAGCTGACGGCGGCGTACGACGCACGCTCCTGACCCTGCCGGGCGGAGCCCGCTGAGCCGGGGTGCGCTTCCGGGCGTGGCCCGGTGGGTCCGGATCACGCCCTCGGGCGGGGCCCAGTCCTCTGTGCCTGCGTCCGGGTGCCGCTTCGGGGGCAAGTCCGGGACTGCTTCCCCGTAGCCGCCCCGCCCAGGGCTGACGACGCCTTGTGTCCGGGCACGCCCCGTGCGCGTCCCCCTGCCCCCGGGGCGGCGGTTTCGGTACGGCCGCAGGTCAGGTGCGGGCTGGACGGCATCCTCCACCCGGCCCTTCCCGAAACCGGGGCTCTGCCCACGGGCCCGCGCGCCTCGAACGCCGGACGGGCCGACGTGTCAGCGTCCGGTGTTCGAGGACACCGCGCGAAGCGCGGTACCGGGCCGGGGCCAAGCCGGGCAGCCCCGTGGAGCCGGCACGGGTCCGGGGCTTGCCCCGGTTCGGGAAGGGGCGGGGCGGGTGGACGGCTTCGCGCAGCGGATCCCGCGTCGAACCCGCCCTCAGCGGGAAGGGGCGGGGCGGGGGGACGGCTTCGCGCAGCGGACTTGGCGTCGAACCCGCCCTCAGGCGGACGCCGTTGCCCAGTGGCAGGCCACCTGCGGAGCGCGTGCGTTCGGCAGGACCGGGAGGTCGCGGGAGCGGCACAGGTCGGCGATGCCTGCCGTCGCCGCCGCGCCCGACGCGAGGACATGGCAGCGGGCGTGGAAGCGGCAGCCCTCCGGGATGCGGGACGGGTCCGGCGGCTCGCCGGTGAGGACCACCGGAGTGCCCGGTGACTCGGGCAGGACCGACAACAACGCCTGGGTGTAAGGATGCTGCGGCGACGTCAGCACGTCCTCCACCGGCCCGGACTCCACGATCCGCCCCAGGTACATCACCGCCACGCGGTCCGCGATGTTCCACGCGAGGCCCAGATCGTGCGTCACGACCAGCGCGGACAGGCCCAGTTCGTCCCTGAGGCGCAGCAGCAGCGCCAGGATCTCGCCGCGTACGGACGCGTCGAGCGAGGCCACCGGCTCGTCGGCGACGATGAGTTCCGGCTGGAGGACCAGCGCGCCCGCGATCACGACGCGCTGCCGCTGCCCGCCGGACAGCTCGTGCGGGTAGCGGAGGAAGAAGCGCTCGGGAGGGCGCAGGCCGGCCCGGGACAGCGCCTCGGCGACCGCCGCGCGCTCGTCGCCCGCGTACCCGTGGATCCGCAGGCCCTCGGCCACGGCGTCGTAGACGGTGTGCCGCGGGTTGAGCGAACCGCTCGGGTCCTGGAGCACGAGCTGCACCCGCTTGCGGTACGCCTTCAGCGCACGGGAGCCGTGGCCGAGGGGCTCCCCGCCGAAGGTGACCCGCCCGGAGGCGGGTGTCACCAGGCCGAGGAGCGAGCGGGCCAGGGTGGTCTTGCCGCAGCCGGACTCACCGACGAGAGCGACGATCTCGCCGGACCCGATGTCGAGGTCGACGCCGTCGACGGCCCGCGCGGGCGGGCCGCCGCGGCGACCGGGGAAGGTGACGTGGAGTCCGGAGGCGGACAGCAGGGGAGAGGCGGTCGGGGTCATCACGTGCTCCTGTGTCACAGCTGCTTCTCCGTCCGGACCACCGCACGGGCTTCCGCCCCCACCAGAACGCATGCCGCCCGGTGCCCGTCACGCGTCGCGACCAGCTTCTGGTCCTGTTCGGCGCAGGTGTCGAGCGCGACCGGGCAGCGCGGATGGAAGGTGCAGCCGCCCGGCAGCGACGACGGGTCCGGCGGGTCGCCGGGAAGCCCGCGCGGAGCCCGGCGCGACGCGGGGTCGCCGATGCGCGGGAACGCGGCGGACAGCGCCCGCCCGTACGGATGCTCGGCGCTGTCGTAGACCGCGCGGGCCGGCCCCTCCTCGACGACCCGGCCCGCGTACATCACAGCGAGGCGGTCGCAGGTGTCGGCGAGAACCCCCAGGTCGTGGCTGATCATCAGCAGGCTGATGCCCTGCTCGGCGACGAGTTGCTCGATCAGCCGCAGGATCTGCGCCTGGATCATGACGTCGAGTGCGGTCGTCGGCTCGTCGGCGACGATCAGCCGCGGATCGCAGGCGAGGGCCATGGCGATCATGACGCGCTGCCGCTGCCCGCCGGACAGTTCGTGCGGGTAGGCGTCGGCACGGGCCGCCGGCAGCCCCACGTGCTGGAGCAGTTCGCCGACGCGCCGCTTCGCTTCCGCCGGGGTGGACCGGCGGTGCAGCAGGATCGGCTCGGCGATCTGGTCGCCGACCCGCCGCACCGCGTTGAGCGAGTGCATCGCGCCCTGGAAGACGATGGAGGCGCCCGCCCACCGTACGGCCCGCAGCCGGCCCCACTTCATGGTGAGGACGTCCTCGCCGTCGAGCAGGATCTCGCCGGTCAGCTTCGCTGAGGCGGGCAGCAGCCGCAGCAGCGCGAGGGCCAGCGTCGACTTGCCGCAGCCGGACTCGCCGGCGACGCCGAGTTTCCGTCCGGCGGCCAGGGACAGGTCGACGCCGCGTACGGCGGGCACGGCCCGGCTCCCGGAGCCGTAGGTGACATGCAGGTCCTTGACCTCGAGCTGGCTCAATGTGCCACTCCCAGCTTCGGGTTGAGTACGGACTCGACGGCCCGGCCGCACAGGGTGAAGGCGAGCGCCACGAGCGCGATGGCGATTCCCGGAGGGGCGAGATAGGACCAGTGACCGGAGGACACCGCGCCCGCCTCGCGGGCGTCCTGGAGCATGCCGCCCCAGGAGACGACGGTCGGGTCGCCCAGGCCGAGGAAGGCCAGAGTCGCCTCCGTCAGGATCGCGCTGGAGATGCCGAGCGTGGTCTGCGCGAGCACCAGCGGCATCACGTTCGGCAGCACGTGGCGGTTCATGATGTGGCCGTGTCCGCCGCCGAGTGCCTTGGCGCGCTCGATGTAGGGCCGGGACTCCACGGCGATGGTCTGCGCCCGGACGAGCCGGGCGGTGGTCGGCCAACTGGTGACGCCGATGGCGATGACGACCGTCCAGATGTTGCGGGACATCACAGTCGCCAGCACGATCGCCAGGACCAGCGTGGGCATGACGAGGAACCAGTCGGTGATCCGCATCAGTACGGTGGAGAACCAGCCGCCGTAGTGGCCCGCGATGATCCCGACCAGCGTGCCGATGGCCACGGACAGGGCAGCGGCCAGCAGCCCCACGGTGAGCGAGATACGCGCGCCCCACACCAGCAGCCCGAGCAGGGAACGCCCGAACTGATCGGTACCGAGGGGGAATTCGGCGCTCGGTTTCTCCATGGCCGCGCCGGGTGCGTTGGTGACGCTCTGCACGTCGCTGCCGACGAGCAGCGGCGCGGCGAGTGCCGTCAGCGCGATGAGCGCCAGTGCCGCGAGGCCGAAGAGCCCGGTGCGGTGGCTGCGGTAGGAACGCCAGAACCGGGCCGCGGAGTGGCGGCGCCGCGCCCGGGCCAGGGACCTCGCGGTCTGCGCGGGCCCGGCGGGCCCGTCCTGGGGTGAGGTCTTCGTCGTCGGCGGTGTCGGTGTCGTCGTCATCGGCCCACCCGGGGATCGAGCAGCGGATACAGCAGGTCGGCGAGAAGGTTCATCAGGATCATCGCGCCGGCGAAGACCACGAACAGCCCCTGCACGAGCGGCAGGTCGGGCACGCTGAGCGCCTGGTAGAACAGCCCGCCGAGGCCGGGCCAGGAGAAGACCGTCTCCACCAGGATCGAACCGGCGGCGACATGGCCCAGGTTGATGAAGACCATGGTGACGGTGGGCAGCAGCGCGTTCGGTACGGCGTGGCGGCGCCGTACCGCGTCGTCACGCAGGCCCTTGGCCCGTGCCGTCGTCAGATAGTCGCTGCCCATCTCGTCGAGCAGCGAGGAGCGCATGACCAGCAGCGTCTGCGCGTACCCGACGGCAACGAGGGTCAGGACCGGCAGCACCATGTGGTGCGCCACGTCGAGCACGTAGGCGAAGCCGGTCTCGTCTCCCGACTCCATGCCGCCGGTCGGGAACATCCCGGGAACGGGCCCGGCGCCGACCGAGAAGGTGATGATGAGCAACAGCCCGAGCCAGAAGCCCGGCACGGACCACAGGGTCAGGGCCACACCCGTGTTGAGCCGGTCACCGAGGCTGCCGTGCCGCCAGGCGGAACGGGTGCCGAGCCAGAGGCCGATCGCCGAGTAGATCACGACCGCCACCCCCGTGAGCAGCAGCGTCGCCGGGACCTTCTGGACGATCAGGTCACCGACGGGGGCGTGGAACTGGTACGACATACCGAGGTCGCCCGTCAGGGCGCCGGCGCAGTAGTCGGTGAACTGCTGCCACATCGGCTTGTCGAGGCCGAACTGCCGTCGCAGCGTGGCCATCTGCTCGGCGGACGTCGGCATGCCATGGGTCATGGCCTTCACCGGGTCGCCGGGGATGATCCGGAAGAGGGCGAAGCTGGTGACCAGAACGGCGAGCAGCGAGATCGCCGCGCCGCCGAGCTTGCCCGCCACATAGAGGAGATAGCCGCGTACGTTGCCGCTCGCGGCACGGGCCTCGGGGGCCCGCGCCACGGCGGTCGTACGGGTCGTACCGGTCGTGCTCATCGACTATTCACGGTCTTCCGCGGTGGAACGGCGACGCATCGCGACGAACAGTCCGAGAGCGGCGGCGAGGACGACGGCCGCGCCGGCGCCGACGACCACACCCGTGGAGGAGCCGCTGCCGGAACCGTCGGCCGCCGCGGGCTCGGCCGACCACCAGCTCCAGTAGCCGTCCTGACCGTAGATGTTGCCGGCCGCCTCCGGCATCGTCGTGATGGACTTGATCTGGTCCGTACGGTACGCCTCGACGGCGTTCGGGTACGCGAGGACATTCATGTAGCCCGTGTCGTACAGCCGTGCCTGCATCTGCTTGACCAGATCCGCACGCTTGGCCGGGTCGTACTCCACGGCCTGCTTCGCGTACAACTCGTCGAACTGCTTGTCGCAGATGAAGTTGTCCGTCGCGCCGGTGTCCTTGGGGGTGGCGGGCAGGGCCGCGCAGGTGTGGATCGACAGGACGAAGTCCGGGTCGGGGTTGACGGACCAGCCGTCGAAGGCCAGGTCGTAGTCGCCCTTGAGCCACGGGTCGGAGACGTTGTCCAGGCATTCGACCTTCAGCCCGATGCCGAGCTCGCCCCACCACTCCTGGAGGTACTTGCCGATCGCCTTGTCGTTCGGGTCGGTGGCGTGGCACAGGATGCGGAAGTCGAGCGCCTTGCCGTCCTTGCCGACGCGTTTGCCGCTGCCGTTCTTCCTGTAGCCCGCCTCGTCGAGGAGCCGGGCGGCCTCGGCCGGGTCGTAGGCGGTCTTCCGGCTCGCCTCCGGCTTCCAGAAATACGACTCGAAGCGCGGCGGAATGTACCCCTCGCCCTCGACGGCGTGGCCCTGGAAGACCTTGTCGACGATCGTGGTGCGGTCGGTGGCGTGGAACAGCGCCTTGCGCACGGCCGGGTCGAGCAGCGCCTTGTGCCCGTTGCCGAACTTCCTTCCGTCCTTGGACTGCGCGCCCGGGTTGGTGGCGAGCGCGAAGAAACGGCGGCCGGGAGCGTCGTTGACCTTGATGTTCTCGGCGCTCCTCAGGGCATCGGCCTGCGCAGGGGTAAGGCCCTGGACGAAGGACACCTCGCCCTTCAGGAGGGCGGCGACCGCGGCGTCCCCGTCCTTGTAGTACTTGAAGACCAGCTCGTCGAACTTGGGAGCCCCGCGCCAGAAGGTCTTGTTCGGGGCCAGCTTCAGGTACTGGTCGACCTTGAAGTCGGTGATCACGAACGGGCCGTTGCCGACGACGGGGAACTGCTTGTCGTTGTTGAACTTCGAGAAGTCGCCGACCTTCTCCCACACGTGCTTCGGCACGATCGGCACGTCGAGGGCCGTCATCGTGGCCTGTGGCTTCTTCAGCTCGATGACGAGCGTCCGGGGGTCGGGAGCGGTGACCTTCTTGAAGTTGGCGGTGAAACTGCCGTTGGCGGTGGCGGCGTTCGGGTCGCTCATCATCTTGTTGAACGTCCAGGCCGCGTCCTGTGCCGTGGCCTGCTTGCCGTCCGACCACGTGGAGTCGTCGCGGATGGTGTACGTCCACGTCAGCTTGTCCGGCGAGGACTTCCACTCGGTGGCGAGACCCGGGACCGTATGACCGTCCCCGGGGTCGTAGTTGGTCAGGTAGTCGTAGGCCAGACGGTGGATGGAGGTACTCACCAGCCGCTGGGCCAGGAAGGGGCTCAGCGAGTCGATGCTCTGCGACACGGCGACGGTGAGGACCTGCTTGCCGTCGTCGGCCGCGGCGGCCGCTCGCGCCTGTGGCGCTGCCTGTGTCTGCCCCGCTGCCTGTGTCTGGGGGCGGGCCTGTCCCTGCGGCTGTGCCTGGGCCTGGGGGACCACGGCGCCTGCCGTCACCAGTGCGGAGGTCACGCCGGTGGCGAGGACTAATCGGAAGCGGGGACGTTGCCGGGTGCTCTGGGGTGATGCCGTTGTGACCATGGACAGTGACCTCGCGTCATTACTCGCACGGGGAGGGCGGGTTGGTGATCTCTGGTTCGCCGGTTGGTGAGGCGAAGGTTTATCAGGGAGGTCATGCCGCGTCAACGGCCACTCAAACACCGTGTGTGCTGCGGGAATACGGCGAGGGCCCGCACCGGGGAGTCGGTGCGGGCCCTCATTGGTTCAGACCTCTGTCGCGTTACTGCTGAGGGGCCGGCGGTGCCTGTGGAGGCTGCTGCTGCGGCCATCCGGCGGGAGGGAACCGACCAGGCGGCACCTGTCCCTGCGCCTCGGGTCCTCCGGCCCCCGGAGGCGGTGGACCGGCCGGGTCACCGGCGTTGGCCGGCGGCTGCGGACCGGCAGGGTTGGCCGGACCGGCCGGGGGATGCGGTTGGGAGGGTGGTGCCTGCTGCTGCCAGCCCTGCGGCGGGTACCCCTGCTGCGGCCCGCCGTAGGGGGGCTGAGGGTGCTGGGGCGCTTGAGGGTGCTGCGGGTGCGGCTGCGGCTGGTACGGCTGGCCCGGCAGGGGCTGTCCGGGTACGGGCTGTCCGGGGCCTGGCTGTCCGGGTACGGGTTGCCCGGACTGCGGCTGGTTCTGCCACGGCCCCTGGCCGTGCCCCGGCATGGGCGGGGCGGCCTGCGGCGGCGGGTTTCCGTTCGCCGTCCACAGCCCCTGCTGCTGCTGGGCGCGTACGAAGTCCTCCGCGATCAGCGCGGAGAGGTTGAAGTACGCCTCACGGGTCTTCGGCCGCATCATGTCGAGGTCGACCTCCGCACCCGCCGCGAGGTGCTCGTCGAACGGCACGACCACCACGCCACGGCAGCGGGTCTGGAAGTGCTGCACGATGTCGTCGACCTTGATCATCTTGCCGGTCTCGCGAACCCCGGAGATGACCGTGATCGAACGCTGCACCAACTCGGCGTAACCGTGGGCGGAGAGCCAGTCCAGCGTGGTCGACGCGCTGCTCGCGCCGTCGACGGACGGGGTGGAAATGATGATCAGCTGGTCGGCCAGGTCCAGTACCCCGCGCATCGCGCTGTAGAGCAGGCCCGTGCCCGAGTCGGTGAGGATGATCGGGTACTGCTTGCCCAGCACGTCGATCGCTCGCCGGTAGTCCTCGTCGTTGAACGTCGTCGAGACGGCCGGGTCCACGTCGTTGGCGATGATCTCCAGACCGGAGGGCGCCTGCGAGGTGAAGCGGCGGATGTCCATGTACGAGTTGAGGTACGGGATCGCCTGGACCAGGTCACGGATGGTGGCCCCGGTCTCACGGCGCACCCGGCGGCCCAGCGTGCCGGCGTCCGGGTTGGCGTCGATCGCCAGGATCTTGTCCTGCCGCTCGGTGGCGAGCGTCGAGCCCAGCGCCGTGGTGGTCGTCGTCTTGCCGACACCGCCCTTGAGGGAGATGACCGCGATCCGGTAGCAGGACAGCACCGGCGTACGGATCAGGTCGAGCTTCCGCTGGCGCTCGGCCTCCTCCTTCTTGCCGCCGAGCTTGAAACGGGCGGCGCCGGAGGGGTTCCGGCTCGACTTGGGCTTCTGCTTGTTGTTGCGCAGCAGCCGGTCGGAGGACAGTTCGACGGCCGCCGTGTAACCGAGCGGAGCACCCGGCACGGAACGCTCACGCTGGTCGTGCGTGACCGGCGTGGGCCAGGCCCCCGCGGTACGCGGGTCGACGGGCGGACCGGGCGGCTGGGTGTACGGCTGCCCGGGCTGGTTCTGGGGACCGCCCTGCTGCGGAGGCACCTGCTGCTGCGGTACGTACGGCGGCTGGGCCTGGGGCGGCTGTCCGTGCGGCGGCTGCGCGTGCGGAGGCTGGGCGGCTGGCGGGGGGAACGGCGCGGGCGCGCCGGGTGCGGGCGGGCCGGGCTGCTGCGCCTGCTGGGGGAAGCCGTAACCGCCCTGAGGTTGGCTCGGGGCGCCCTGCTGCGGGTAGCCGTAACCGCCTTGTGGCGCGGGGGCGCCTGCCCCGGGAGCACCGGGGACGGGCTGCCCCTGCTGCGGGAAGCCGTAGCCCCCCTGCGCCGGGCCGGGGGCGCCCGGCTGGGGGAAGCCGTAACCGCCCTGCTGGGCTGCGGCAGTTGCTGGCGCCGGAGCAGGCGCAGGTGCGGCGAGGCCGGCGGGCTGTCCCGGCTGCTGCGCGTGCGGCTGCCCCTGAGGGTGTCCCTGCTGCGGGAGGCCGTAACCGGCCTGCCCGCCGGGCGGCTGCGCGGACGGGTCCGCGCCGGGTGCCGGGGGTGCCGGCCACTGCGGTGCCGCCGCCGGTGCGGCCGGCTGGAACTCGGGCGGGAGCGGCGGCAGTCCGCCGCCCTGCGCGGTCGGTGCCCAGGGCTGACCTGCGGTGGGGGAGTCCTGCGGTTCCGCGGGAGCCGCAGGCGCGCCATGGGCAGCGTCAGCGGGGGCCGTCGGGGCGGGCGCGGCGTCGGACGGCTCCTCGTCCCCGGAGGGATGCCTGCCCGCAGCGGCGCTCGGGTCCTGGGACGCGTCAGCGCTGCCGTCGGAGGCGGTGCTCAAGGCGCCGGCGCCGGTGGTCCGGCCGGCGGCGGAGGGCTCGGCGGGAGAGTCGGTGGCCGCGGGTTCCTCGGTGCGGCCGCCGGAGGTGCTGTCGCCGGGCTCGGCGTCACCGTTCGCGCTGCCGTCCGCTGCCGCGGCGTGGTCCGACGTGGCCACAGGCCCGGGCCCGGGCACCTCCGTGTCCGCGTTCGTACGGGACGGGGTGCCCGCGTCAGCCGGCGACTCCGGTCGGGGCTGGGCGCTTTCGGGGGACCCGGAGGTTCCGCTGGACTCGGAGACTTCGGCGGAGTCGGAGGCTCCGGCGGAGGGACTGTCCGTCCCGGCCGCCTCGGCCGCGGTCCTTTCGGCGATCTCGCGCTTCAGTGCGGCGGGAGAGAAGCGCATAGTGGCGCCGCTCTCCACGTCACCGCCGCCGAAGGACTGCCACGACAGCTCCGATTCGTCCGGCTCCGCGGCAGTGGCCGCAGGCTCCGGGGCCGCAACCGGTCCGGACTCGGCGTCCGGTGCCGGAGCGGGCGCCGGCACGGCCGCAGGCACGGCGGGCGCGGGTTCCTGCGGCGCGGACGGCGCGGGCGCGGACGTCCAGTCGGGCTCGTAGCCGCTTCCCGCGGGCAGCCCCGGCACGGCCACGGGCGCACCCTGCGGCGGAGGCGGCGGGGGCGCCTGTTGCCCGGAGCCCCCGCCGGCGGCGTCACCCGACGCGTTCTGCGTGTACCAGGCAGGCGGGGTGTAGTCGATGGTGAACTCACCCGTCATCTCTGCGGGCTCCGCGTCGGACTCGTCGACGGGAATGTTCCAGCCCCCGTGGATGTCGTCCCGATCGCCGTTCACTTTGCCTCCTGGTGTGGTCGAGCACCCTTGTGCCGTCGTGGGTGGGGGCCACCGCCTTCTTCGGATCGGCCCGGCTCTCCCCCTGGGACGCGGCCGGTGTGCCCGCAGGTTCTGCCACCGTGCCCCGACCCACCCTAATCGCCGACAACGCCACTACGGCAGGCCCGTCCCGGGGTCGGCTGCTGTCCCGTCCATCACGCCTTGCCCCCGGGCGACCCGGGCGCACCGGAGCGTAAGAAATCCGGCTGGGTATACCGGCACAACTCCGAGCGAAACCGCCCGACTCGGTCCATCCGCCGGGCGCTGCCCGAGATCCGGTCTCGGCGTCGGTGGTCACGTACCGCATGACGGTGCGCACGGCCGGAGCGCCGAGGCCGGGAACCGTGCCCGTGGGGCATCGGCTACCGGCCTCGTCGAAGGTCGAAGGTCGAAGTGGAACGCGGCGCTGATCCGCGCCTCAGCGCAGATCGAACTCGCCGTCGCGAGCGCCGAGCACGAAAGCGCGCCACTCGGCCTCCGTATAACGCAGCACCGTGTCGTGGTCCAAGGACGATCGCATCGCGACGGCCCCACCGGGGAGATGGGCGATCTCCACACGCTCCTCGTCCGGGCTTGTGCCGGGGGCGCCGTGCCACTCGACTCCGGAGATGTCGAGGGCGTACAGCTCGTCCTTCTCCTGCTGGCTCCCCATGGTGCAACTTCCTTTCGCTATAGCCGAGATGAACGCGCCCCGCACGCCCAAGAGGCGGTGGACGGCGGAGTGCCTCACGCCTTCGCCTACGGCATCCTAGGCGAGCTCAGCCACCCGGGGGCGGGCGTCGACCGGACTGCCCACCTGGGGGTGACGCGGGAGAAACCGGCCCGTCCTGCGGGCGCGGCGGCGAGGCGTCAGTCCATGCGGCGGGCGACCCCGAGGAGACCGGTCTCCGCGTCCGTACCGCTTGTCAGCACCCACTGACGTTCACGTCCGGCGCACCACAGGGTCACCCCGTCCGCGAGAGTCGGCAGAGCGTCGCTCTCGCCCTTCGTCAGACCCAGGATCCGTCCGATCTGTGCGGCTTCCTGCGGTGAGACCCGCTGGATGCCGACGATGGTCGAATCCCGCAGCAGCCGGGGCGCCACCGGGCTCAAATAGGGCAGCAGCGTCAGTACGGACTGCCAGGGTGAAGAAACGACGCGGCCGCGCGGTGGCCGCATGCCGCAGTCCCGCACCACGACCACGGGGCTCCCCACCGTGGCACCCATCGGCGGGACGCGGCCCACGTCGTGGAGCGTGATGCACTGCAGGCCGGCGCCCGCCGCCTGCGCGAGGGTGGTCCACTCCTGGGGGCGGCCCGTCTCCACGGCGACGCGAGCGCCCGTGCCCGCCGCACGCAGGGCCAGCACCTGGGCGGTCCACAGACCGCCGATCAGAAGCACCTCGTACGGCGTCGAACGGTGGAAGCCCACGATCTGCGGGCGGCCCTCCGCGTCGTCACCGATCACGACGCCGTCGTCCCCGACCGGCAGGGAGAGCGCGCCGAGGTGATGAGCGGGCATGGTGTGCCCGGCATGACGCGGGCCGAGAACCCCCCGCAGAGCTCGCTTCGCCCCGGACCGGGCCATCAGCGGGCACCCCCCAGCGGTATCGTCGCCAGCACACCCGGCAGCTGTTCCCGGTCCAGGCGTACCAGCCCGACCTTCGCCGACCGCGCCGCCTGCTCCAACGCCCGCCGGACGCCGACCAGTTCGGTGTCGGAGCCACCGGTGACCCGCACGTGCCCACCCACGGCGACGGTCCCCTGCCGTACGCCACGGCGCACCGTGAGGCTGAAGGTCGTCGCGTAGGCCGGAGCCGCGGTGAGCAGTGACACCAGCTTCGGCAGCGGCGTCGCGCCACGGCCCAGTTCCGGCCAGCGGCCCACCGCGTAGGTGGTGTGCCACCGGTCGTCGCACCGCCAGACGCGCGCCGTCTCCGCGGTACGCCGCTGCGGTGCCGCATCCGGACCGCCGGGCCGGGCCGACAGCCGGGGACTCGCGCAGGCGGCAGTCGCCATGGTGGAGTTCAGCTCCTCCTGGTCCAAAACCACCGCCTGGAAGCCTGCACCGGTGATACGGCTCGCCACGTGGTCCGCCATGCGGACCAGGCATCGCTGGGCGCCTTCGACGCCGCCACCACGCGCCTCGATCGCCTCCCGGCAGAGTTCCGGATCGAGTTTGACCGCCACCCACGTCATTCTCAGCGCGGGAGCGCCGGTCCGTTCCTGGAGCGGGGCGTAGGAGAGGCGGGCCACCGACTGCTGCGGCAGATGCGGCGCCGGGGCCGAGCGCACCTGCTGGACCAACTGCGCCGATTCCAGCGCGATATCGTCCACTTCGAGAGCGTCACCGAGCAGGGACAGCGGCAGGGCGCGGGCTCCGGAGGCCGGACGCAGGGCAGCCCCGCTCGCCTCCACCCGCACCACCGCGGTCAGGAACGTGCCGTCACCGAGCATTCCGACGGTGCGGCGCTCGCGGTCGACGTAGGGGAACGGCCGGACCCCGGGCACCGCCTCGGCAACGGGAGCCAGTGACGGGTCCACATCCGCCGCGGAGGGCGCTGAGGCGCGCTTGCGGGAACGGAGGGCCACCACCGTGGTGAGCCAGTCCGGCAGGGCGTGACCGCGGCGGCGTATCACTGCCAACAGGACCAGCACGGACGCCACGGAGCAGGTGGGGACGAGCCAGAGCCCACCGAGTGCGGCTCCCACCGCCGCCAGCGCGAGTCCCGCCTCGACGAGCACCAACTGCCGCAGCTCGACGGGCCCCACGCGGCTGGTGAGGGAAAGGGGGCGGAGGGTGGTCGTCGCCGGGACGGCCTGCGGGGCAGTGGCAGGGGCTCCGTTGCGGCGTTGCCGTCGGGAATTGCCAGGGGCTCGAGCGGGAGACCGCCCACTTCGCGTGCGAGTCGCGGTACTCATCACCGCGTTGCCCCCTCGTGTCCGTATTCACCGAAATCCAATGGACGTTGACCGGGCGATCACCCTACCTGAGCAGTGGGGCGCAAGCGCCAGCAGGCATAGTAGGGGCCGTTACGACGGCAGGCCGTCTCGATGAGTGTGGGAACCTGGTCGCCCAGCGGGGAGAGGGACAGCGGACAGATGGCATCACGACGGGACGAACTCAACGCCTACACCTTCGCGAAGCGAAGACTGGTCGCGCAGTTCCTCCAGCCGAATGCGACAGGTTCCGAGGAAAGCGCCCCCCGCCCTTTGCGTGCCGTGGTCCCCGGCGCCATCGTCGGCGTCGTCATTCTGGCGGTCTTCGGGGCTTGGGGAATGTTCAAGCCCGTCGCACCGAAGAACTGGGACGCGCCCGGTGAGAACGTCATCATCGCCAGCAAGTCGACGACCCGTTACGTGGTTTTGAGGACGGATGGGAAGACCCAGCTCCATCCGGTGCTGAACATGTCCTCCGCCAAGCTCCTTCTCGACCCTGACAAGGGCAAGGTCATCAACGTCGACGAGTCGGTGCTCGACAGCGGCAAGATTCCCCATGGCGCCACCCTGGGCATTCCGTACGCGCCCGACCGGCTCCCCGACGCGAAGCAGGCAGGTGCGGCGAAGCGGTGGGCGGTGTGCGAGCGGCCGGGCGAGGGCGGCCGGGCCATCCAGAAGGCGGCATTCGTCTTCGCCGAGCGTGAGCAGAACAAGACCGAGGGAAAGAACCGCCTGAGCGGCGGCGAGCTCATCTACGCCGAGGGCCCGGACAAGGTCCGTCACGTGATCAACGCCGCCGGGACCGCGTACCCGGTCGCGGACGACGAACTGCTCCTGCGCCAGCTGGTCGGCCAGGGACGGGCACCGCAACGGGTCTCCTCTGCGTGGCTGGACACTCTCCACAAGGGTGACAGGATCACCTTCCCGAAGATCCCCGGAGTGCCGGGAGAGGCCGCCGGTGTACCGGGTGAACTCGCACCAGAGGCGAACCGGGTCGGCATGGTCCTCACCGCCACCGACGGGACCAGGAACCAGCAGTACGTCGTCCTGCCCGGCCGGGTCGCCCCGGTGTCCGACCTGACCGCGAAACTCCTGCTCAACAGCAAGGACCTCATCGACCTCGGACAGGCCGGCCGGGCGAAGTCGGTGAGCGCCGCCGCCTTCCAGCCCGGTCAGGCGTTCGGCCAGGACAAGAAGTGGCCGCAACTCGCCCCGGAACCGGTCAACTCGGCGAGCACCGCGGAGGGCAGCCGCAACACCGTGTGCAACGTGCTGCGCAAGGTGGACGGGGACAACGGCGCCACCATCCTCAGCACCTGGGCCGGCACCGGCTTCCCGGCGACGCTTCCGACCGGTTCCAGCAGCGCCTATGTCACCCCCGGATCGGGCCAGCTCTTCCGGCAGTTCAAGGGTTCCACCACGGACGTCGGCTTCCTCTTCCTGGTCACCGACACGGGGCTGCGCTACGCGATGCAGTCCAATGGCGACACGACGGCCGACGACTCCGGCATCGGCGCCTCCGGTTCGGAGGAGGAGAGGCGACGGCGGCTCCAGGAGGCGAAGCAGGCCCAGAGCCGCCTCGGATACAAGGACGTGGACCCGCTCCCCGTGCCCGCAGCCTGGTCGTCCTTCCTGCCGACCGGACCCCGCCTGTCGACCGGCGCCGCCCGCCAGCCGCAGGGCTCGTGAGGACTGAGACTGACGTGACCTTCACCAAAAGGCGCCTGACCGCGGCCGCGGCCGCCACGGCGATCACCCTCATCGGCCTACCGAGCGCACCTGCCCTGGCCGACTCCCCGGGCCACTGCACCTACCCCGGAGAGAAGTACGAAGGCAGGCCGTGGGCGCTGCAGCGTGTCCTCCTCGACGAGCTGTGGAAGCAGTCCACGGGCAAGGGCGTGCGGGTCGCCGTCATCGACACCGGTGTCGACATCAAGCACCCGCAGCTCCGCCCCGCCGTCGACGCCGGGAGCGGCAAGAACCTGCTGCCCCCGGACTTGAAGGACGAGAACGGCAACAAGATCGAGCGCGGCAAGGAGAACGGCACCACGGACACCGTGGGCCACGGCACCAAGGTCGCCGGCATCATCGCCGCCCGACCGGCGAAGGGCACCGGATTCGTCGGGCTCGCTCCGGACGCCACGATCATCCCGATCCAGCAGAACGACGCCGACGGACACGGCACCGCGGAGACCCTGGCCCAGGCCATCGACTACGCGGTGGACCAAGAGGCAGGCGTCATCAACATCTCCCAGGACACCGCCAACGCCGTCGAGCCCACGCCCCTGCTCAAGAGGGCCGTCGACAGGGCTCTCGCCGAGGAGGTCGTGATCGTGGCCTCGGCGGGCAACGACGGCCTCGGCGGCAACGTCAAGAAGACCTACCCGGCGTCGTACGACGGCGTACTCGCCGTCGCCTCCTCGGACCGCAACAACGAGCGTGCCGCGTTCTCCCAGTCGGGCGACTTCGTCGGCATCGCCGCACCCGGTGTGGACATCATCACAACGGTGCCCGGCGGCGGCCACTGCGCCGACAACGGCACAAGCTTCTCCGCTCCCTACGTCGCGGCAGTCGCCGCCCTGGTCAAGAGCAAACACCAGGACTGGGAGCAGGAACAGATCGTCGCCCAGCTCCAGCAGACGGCGGAGCGCTCCACCGCGGGCCATGACCGACTCGTGGGATGGGGCGTCGTCGACCCGGTCCGCGCGTTGACGGAGGACGACAAGCCTCTCGACAAGCCGGTCGCCGGTGGCGGCGTGACCAACGTCGAGGCTCCCACCCCGGCCAAGCTGCACCTCGGCGAGACCCCGGACGAACGCAACGCCCGCCTCGCCACCTACGTGCTCGTGGGCGGCGGCGTCCTCGTCGCGGCCATCGCCGGCGGTGCGGTGGCCCTGCGGGACTCACGGCGCCGGTCGAGGCGGGCGACTCGGGCCGGAATGGTGTGACGGGAGCGACATCCGCCGGTTGCAACCGCACAGCCGCGGGCGGCGTCTCAGTCGGGAAACGTCGTAGGGGATAAGGCACTTGGGCCTGTCATAGCCAGTGACTAGAGTGGTTGCTACGCAATCGCCGGGACGGCGATCCACCGCGATCGCAATGTGTGACCAGGTGCAGCAAACGGGGAGGTACGGGCATCGTGCTCGAGGCAGTTGGTGGGGGCGGAGCAGGTGACCTCGAGCGCGGACTCGGCGCTCTGACGGATTTTCAGAAGAAGGTGCTCGGCCTTCTCACCGATCTCGAGGGCGGTGACGCCAGCGGCACCAAGGTCGCGGAAGCCACGGTCACGCGGGCGTCCTTCGGCATCGGAAGTTCCTTCGCGGAAGCCGACGGCTTCTACGAGCAGTACCAGCGAGTGCACCAGGCGGTGCTGTCGCTGTCCAAGCAGCTGAGCGACGAGATCGAGCTGCTTCGTATCGCCGTCCGCGGCGCGGACATCGGTTTCGACAACCTTGAGGAAGACCTCCGCTTGCAGTTCCACACGATCAAGGCCCGGCTGGACAAGGAACGCGACGGACAGGCGCAGGTTCAGGGGGAGACGAACGACTCCCAGACCGGTACGACGGACCTCAGGTGAGCAGCGATGAGCGATGAGAAGCAGCCCAAGCCGGAGCTGACGCCCGAGCAGCTCCAGTTCCGGGAGCAGGCGGAGCAGCAGCAGGACGTCAGCGAGATCAAGCAGCAGTACGCCGGTACGGACATGATGTACTGGCTGAACGACATACTGCCCTTCGGCCTGAACGTCAGCGTGAACTACCTCGGCACGTCGAACTTCGAGGGCCGGAAGCTCAACGAGATGCTCGATCTCCTGGAGAGCGCGAACCCGGCCGATCTGGAGCACGCCGGGGAGACCCTGGAGAAGGCTACGAAGGCCCTCAACAAGGCGGCCAAGGAGCTCAGCGACTTCGTCACGTCGACGGACTGGAAGGGCGAGGCATCCCTGGCCTTCGAGTCGTACGGCCAGTCACTCGTCACCTACGCCTGGGACGTCGGAAGGTACGCGAACGCCGTCGGCGCCCAGATGAAGGTCGCCAGCACGGGCCTGGCCTCGGTGCGCAATTCCAAGCCGCCGCGCGACGACAGGGCCGACCCGAAGAAGCCCGAGGCGTTCCCGGAGAAGGACAAGACGCCGGACAACCCGGAATACCAGAAGGCTGTCCAGGCGGAGAAGGACCGCCAGGAGGCCATCAACCTGATGAACCGTCTGGCGTCGTACTACACGGTGTCGCATGCGACGCTCGCCGGCCAGGAGATGCCGAAGCCGCCGAAGCGGCTGGACGTGGCGGTGCCGGAGCCGACCGCCGTGATCAAGGACGGAGGGAGCTCCAGCGCGGAAGCAGCATGGTCGGACTCCGCGCGGCAGGCTCCATCCCAGACGATCGGCACCAAGACCGAGACACAGGGGCATGATGTCGCGGCGCCCGCCCAGCGACGGGGTGTGACCGCACCGATTCATCCCTCGGATGTGTCGATGCAGATCGACACCGTCACAGCGCCCCCGTCCCTGACCACGGCTCCGAACACGCCGCCAGTCTCCCCCGCCACGGGCCCTCCGAACAGTCAGCATGGCCCGCTGCCGCCGATGCCGACCATGTCCGGACCCGCACGCACCCCAAACAGTCGCGTCGGCGGTCCTCCGATCACGCGGTCGACCGGAGGACCCGGCGTCGACAAGGTGGGACGCGCCGGTTCCACCCGGCATAGTCCTGCAGTCGGCCGTAGCGCCGGGCCGACTGGTGCGCCGCGTACCGGCGGGATCCCAGGCGAAGGACGTTCGGGTAGCCCCGTTGGACGCCCGACCGGCATGGGGTCCGGTGGTGCCCAGGCAGGGCGTGGCGGACAAACTGCCGGCCAGCCACCGATGGCAGGCCGAGCGGGTACGACAGGCCAGCCGGCCACAGGGCGTACTGGCAGTGGTCCTTCGACCGGCATGCGTGGCGGACGCAGCGAGGGCATCGTCGGAGGCACGCCACAGCGCACCGCTGGAGGGTCTGCCGCAGCGCGGATACCCAAGGGCACGGTCGTCGGTGGAGAGGCCCCGGCACAAGGACGTTCGCCGGCATCGAGGCCGGGCCAAACCGGCGTCACCGGAGCGAGCTCCGGAAATGCAGGTCAGCGCACGACCGGGCGGGGACCGGCCGGTGCCAACGGAGTCGTCGGCACTCCGCGCAATTCGGGGCAGAGACCCCGACCGGGCACCGGAGGCTACACAACCGGAGGCGCGGCTGTTCTAGGCGGTCGCCGCAATCAGCGGCAGTCCGGTGAAGACGAGCAGGAGCGCAGCGCGTCCGAACGACCGGATTATCTGGCGGAAGACGAAGAGACGTGGGCCGCCAGGCGGCGCGGACCCGTACCACCGGTCATCGACTAGGCGCACGGAAGGTTCGGAAGTCAGGATGACGGCACAAATGAGCCGACACAACAGGTCGTATTTGCTGCGGCGCGGACTGCTCGGCACAGTGGTTGCGGTTGGCGTGTGGAGTGTCGGCCTTGCGGGCTTTGCCCCTGCCGCGGTCGCGGCCGACGTGCGGTCGAGACAGTGGTACCTGGATGCCATGGGCGCCGAGGAGATTTGGAAGTCGGCGACGGGCAAGGGTGTCAAGGTCGCAGTCATCGACACTGGGGTAAATCCGAACACGCCTTCCTTGAAGGGCCAGGTCCTGAAGGGACAGGACGTCTCTGGCGCCAAGGGCGATGAGACAGATGACTATACGGGCCATGGGACAACCATGGCTGAACTGATCGCGGGTACAGGCGCCGGCGGTGGTCTCAAGGGCCTCGCCCCCGACGCCAAGGTCATTCCGTTCAGAATCAGCGACACAGAATTTCAGAACGAGAACAAGGTCAACGCATTCGACATGAATGACGCGATCACTGCCGCCGCGGACAGTGACGCACAGATCATCAATATTTCGATGGCCAACGACTTCTACGGCACTGATGAGCGTAAGGCTGTTGAGTACGCTGCCAGCAAAGGGAAGCTGCTCTTTGCTGGCACAGGAAACAGTGGCGACAAGGAAAATAAGCCGCAATATCCAGGTAGTTATGTCGCCGCTATTGGTGTCGCCGCCACCGGCCGAGACGGACGCGTGGCCAAGTACTCCCAGCACGGCGATTTTGTCGACATCGCCGCACCAGGCAGCGACATCCCGCACTGGTGCGACGAGACCTTCACAGCCTACTGCGACGGCGATGGGACCAGTTTCGCCACCGCCATCGCCTCCGCCTCCGCCGCTCTGATCTGGTCGGCCCACCCTGACTGGACGGCCAACCAGGTCCTCCGTGTCATGTTCGAGTCCGCCGGCCGTGGTGAGGACTGGAAGGAAGGCACGGTCAGTACCTACCTCGGCCACGGCATCGTGCGCCCCGGCGCCCACATCAACCGCGGCCTCGGCAAGCCGGGTGACCCGAACATCAGCCCGATCACCAACAAGCCGACCGGCGGCGGCTCTTCCGACCAAGCCGCACCCTCCAAGCCCTCTGCACCAGCTTCGTCACAGGCCCCCGAGGGCAAGCCCGGAGCCGATGCCGCCGTGGCAGGCTCCAGTACGAAGACTGAGGACGACAGCAGCCAACTGGGCGTCGTCATCGGTGGAGCTGCCGCCGTCGTCCTCGCAGGAGTCGCGTTCGCCGTCGTACGGAAGCGTCGAAGTGTCTGATCTGACCATTCAGGCGATCGCCTTGAATCCGGCGCCATCGTCAACGCCGAGTGGCGCACAACCGAGCCGGTCACAACCGTAGTCCAGAAGGGAAAACAAACTGTGTCACAGGGCCAGCGGCTTTCAGACCAGCAAGTAGTCGAGCTTCAGAAGGAGCTCTTCGACAAGTTCAACTCGCTCAAGGGTCAACTTCAGCAGATTCAGGGCACGATCGACAGCCTTGAGGGCCAGTGGAAGGGTATCGGCGCTGGCGCCTTCAACTCGAAGCAGGAAGAGATCAACACCTCCATGGTGCGTCTCGGCAACATCCTTGCGAAGTTCCTCGAGGCGACGAGCCAGTCGAGGAAGATCAAGGACGGCACGGAGGACGACGTCCGTGCTGCCGTGCAGAGCATCAACGTCGACCTCGGTGTCGGCACGACTGCGAAGTCGAACCTCAGCAGCCTCTAGTACCACTGGGCGGGCGGGCTCTCGGCATGCCAAGAGCCGAATGACAACAACAGGTGAGATGAGGGAATCATGGGCATGAACTCGCACGACGAGCTTGTCGTCAAGTACGGAGCTCTGGACGCGACGGCGACTGTGCTCGGTAACCAGGCCAAGAAGCTCGAAGAGGACCTGGCGGCCATCAAGAGGGCCATGGCTAGCGTTGCTGCCGGCTGGGAGGGCGAGGCGCACGCTGCCTACGTCCAGGAGCAGGTGAAGTGGGACAAGGAAGCCGCGGACATCCACCGGGCGCTCACGCAGATCACTCAGATCGTTTCCAACGCGGGCGGCGACTACATGGGTGGCGACAGGAAGGCCGCCGGCTACTTCGCCTGATGCGTCCCGCTGCAGTCGGCAACTGGAGACGCTGATCAGGGGTGGGCACGCGCGAGGGGTGCCCACCCCGAGTCGTGTCGACGGGCGGGCCCGCATTCGTAACTCGATGCGGACTCGACCTTCGGGTCAAAGCGACTTGGCGCCAATTGTTGGAGAGGCATCCGGGATCTTGGAAGGCAGGTCGCATCGAGCCGCCTCATGTGCAAAGCGCGCTGCACCCAGGGTCAGATTCACCAAGCGCTCTTCCAGTTTCGGCTGGTCCGAGTCAGTGTGATTCCTCAGGTTGACCACAACGCTGAGGCTGTAGCTGCCGCCCACAACGCTCCCTGGAGCTGAGCACGGGACGAGCACCGCCGCCTTTCCTCCCGCGATGACACCCATGTCCCCTGCCTTGAAGGATTTGGCGCGGGGTGCGAGTTCGTCTCCGATCCCCTCCGCTACCCAGCTCCGAGACGGCTCGGCGACCATCATCTGCGTCCGCGCGCTCAGCAGCACCGAACCTTCACCCCAGACCAGGCAGTCCGCGGTGAAGCTTGAACCGCCCTGTGCCACTGTCTTGCCGTCGACTTTGTCTTCGAAGGCGTAGTCAGATTTCTTGGGCAAGACGTCCTTCAGCGCCGCCACTGACGTCTTCTTGTTCCCCAGCGATTCACACACATTCTGGGCTTTGATGTCTCCGCGTCGCTCGAACGGGGGAGTTCCGGTGACGTAAGCGAGAACGGAGACCGCGCCCGCGATCGCGATGATCGCGATCGGAAGCACGAGCTTCATGGGGAGGTGTTTCACAGACTTACCCTTCCTTGTCCAACGCCTTGGGAACTCCCTGACCGTCGCAGAAGTCCGCGACGTTTGTCTTGGCGTTGTTGAACCCCTGCTCGGCGGCTGTGGCCGCTGCGGAGACGATATGCGGGGACGGGTTATTGGCGTGCTCGCCAGCCTTCTGCGCGGCTGCCTCGATGAGTGTGTAAGTGGACTCCCGAGTGTCGTTGATCTCCTTGCCGTTCCGGTAGATCACTTCATCGGTGCTGTCCTTCATCATTCCCTCGGTGAGTTTCCCGAGGATCTCGTTCGCCGCAGTTCCGGCGAGGCCGCCCGCGACAATTCCGCCCGGACCGGCGACAGGCGCTGTGGCCAAGCCGATGCCGATGCCGACTCCACTGCCCACCCAGGTAGTCGCATTCTTGAGAGAATCATTGAACTCCTGGTCCTTCGCGCCGCCCTCGACTTCGTTGGCGTACGCACGACCGGTCCCGATCGTTCCCTCTATCTCGCCGGCGACTCTGGCGATGTCCTCGATCGACTTCTTGAGATTGTCGGCCTCGCTGTAGTTCGGGTCCGACAGGTAGGCCCCGGGGTTGGCGAAGTGGTACTCCATCACCGATGTGGTGTAGCTGTGCTGCCCGGCGTTGATGGCCGCGTAGCCGTCGGGGTTCTGGCCCACCGTGTACAGGAACCGTGTGATGTCCTGCTCGCTCAGCGTGGCCCGGCTCCCGGCCTGAGGAAACAGATTCTCCTCGTTCTCCTTGCCTGGGTGCAGCCCCCTGTTGACGTCCGGCATGTACTCTGCTGCGATCTGGCCGAAGCTGTCCGACATGTAGCCGTGGTCGGTCAGGCGCTTCGGGTCCTCGGAGACCGACTGGAAAATGTCCTCGACCAGCTTCGCCTGCTCCGTGTTGTGGGCAGGTGTGTCAATTGTCGGCATCTCACCCGCCGGATGGCCGGTCGTCGCCGCCTCCAGGGCCAACGCCATGTTGTTGCGGCCGGCGATGCTGTCGTCGCCCTTGTCGGTTCGGTCCTCGGGCCAGTCCCGCTCCTCGAAGAGGTAGTCGAAGTTGCTGAGCGTCCTCCTGCCCATCTTTCCGTCGCCGTCCGTGTCATGCACGAATTCATGGTCTTCGTCCTTCGTGACGAAGTCGGCGTTGAAGAACTCGGTGGCGGCGTCGGGGCTGTTCGACAGGGCCTTCATGAAACCCGTCATCGGGTCGGACCCCGAGTCCGTTCCCGTCCGGTTCAGCAGCGGGTCCATGCCCAAGTGCTGCCAAGCCATCGGAGGACGGCTCCCGTTGTCCGTGAGCTTCTTCTCCGTCTCGATCAGCTTGGTGCCGTAGCTGTTGAGGAACTGGTCGTCGAAGTTGCCCCAGCGCATGAGGTTGCTCATCACCTGGAAACCCATGGTGGTGCTGTTCTTCGAGATGGGCTGGTCCCCGGCGCGAACCATGTCGCCCTTCCAGGTCCACATCTCTGCCGTGTCCGCCTGTGTGGCGGTGGCGAGCGTGAGGCTCAGGTGCTTCTGCAACTCGTCGTACTGTTCCACACGCTGGGAACCCAGATCGTATGCCATGCGCGGGTCGTTGATGCCCGCCCAGAAGTTCAGTGTGCCCTTTGCTCCGAGCGTGGTGGCGAAGTGCTCGGCGAACAATTCGTCGCCGGAGTACTTCTTCAGCCCCGCGTTGAGCGCGTCGAAGTCTGCCGGGGTGAGATCTTCCGGCTTCTTCTTTGCCAGGCCGGCGAGCCTCTCCGCCTCCTTCAGTGCGGCGTCCGCTGTGTCGCGGTCCGTGTACTTGGCGCCGGAAAAGCCGTAGTCGGCAAGGTCCACCAACGCCTTGAGCGCCTTCGAGGCGGAGTTGTCTATCTCCGTGGCCTTGTTCAGGATGCCTTGAAGTTCGTCGCGGAGTCCGGTGACGTCCGTCTCGCCGTTGGGTGCCTCCTTGTCCGGGTTCTCCCGGACGGTGAAGCCGCCGCCGCTCGGGGTGACGGTCAGGTTCTTGCCGCGCCCTCGTTCGATGGCCTCTTTAAGTAGTCGCTGCTGGGTCTTCAGCTCATCGCGCGTGTCCCTCAGGATGTTGTGGATGGATGTCGCCTGCGTATGGGCATCGCCGAATTCACCAGCAGTCTTGAGTATGAACTCCCGCGAAACTGCCGCGTTGTAGCCGGCCCAGTTTGCCTTACTTGCTTTACCCTGCAGGCCGTCTCGAGCGTCCGTCTCGAGTGTCTTCAGCTTGGTGAGCATGCTCGACCAGTCGGTGACCAGGTCGTCGAGCAGGCTGAACTTGGCGGAGTGAAGGTCTTCGAAGTCCATCGGTCGTTTTCCTCAGTCCTTCTCGTCCTTCTTGTTCTTCTCGCCGTAGATCCCGTTCTTCTCGCCTCGCGGGGCGTACGACTCGTCGAATCCGCTGTCGAGGGTGTGGATGCTGCTCACGTGGCGCTCGATGAAGATCTCGTCACCCGCGTGAGCGTTCTTCGTGAAGTCCATGTGGTTCGAGATGAGCGCGCAGGCGTCCATGACCGAACCGAGCTGCTTGTCCCACCGGGAAGAGACGTGCGTCAAGGCCCCGCCGAGGGCGAAGCCCTGGCTCGTGAGGTCGCTGCCCGTGGAGTAGGTGTCAGCGACGCGTGCTTCCTTCCAGAGCCGGTTGTAGAGCTTGAACGCCTCGTCACCGATGGCCGCCAGGTCCTTCTGGTGGACCTGAAGGTCCCCTGTCGGGTTGCCGGCGTTCGGCCGGTCCTCCTCCGGCAGACCGTTCAGCTGCATCTGCGTCGACGACTGCTGCTCAGCCGCCGATGCCTTCAACTGTTCCCACTCGTCCCAGGCCATGTGTTTGCCCTTCCCCTCGTAGGTCGGGCGCCGGAGCGGCACCCGACAAGGCCGTTGTCACTCCTGCGTGCACTCCCCGTCCGCGACGTCCGCCCGCAGGTCGAACCAGACAGGTCCCAGGTGATCCGGAACCGGCTGCTCCGGGGAGGGCTCGGCCGTCACGGTCAGGCAGACGGTGGCGTTTTCGCCGCTCACGTCGTAGCGCTCCTCATTGCCGTCCGGCTTCAGCGGGCCCGAACGCCATGCCGGCCAAGCGGTGGGGTCGTCGCTTTCAGGGCCGCGGAGTTCAGGGTCGATGTAGTCGTCCCAGGACCCGTCCTCCTCGCCCGGCACCGACGGCTTCGTCGCGCCGTCCAGCGCCTCGGCCACCGACCGGATTCGTTCGAGCAGCTCGTCGTGGTCGATCCGGTCCGGTGTCACGAGGCGGTACGCGGAGAACGAACCCCAGAACGCCATGGCCGCGACCGCGAAGCACAGCACACGATGGAGGCGGAAGCCGGCCCCGGACGGCTCGTGGGCCGCCGGATCGGCGTACCGGCGCGCCTGGAAGCGCCACCGGATCGCGCGATGGTTGGCGAACCCCAGTGCCACGAACGCGAGGCCGAACACCACCATGAGGACGGCGATCGCCTTCATGCCGCCTGCCTCCCCGCACGCGCCTTCGGTATGGGAGAACCGTGCGGAAACAAGGCCCCGAATCGCCGGCAGCCGCTCACTCCGGGTCCCCCAGCCAGCCCGTCTGCACCAGAGGCGTGCCCCGCTGCCGGGAGAGGAAGAAGCCCCGGCCGGGAGGCATCGGCCGCATCCGCGCACCGAGTACCTCGCCCTCGTGCGGGTCGCCGGAGAGCAGCATGCCCTGTGCGCCGAGTTCAGTCATGCGCTGCATGAAGGGCTCGTACGCGGAGCGGCTCGCACCCGCGCTGTTGCGGGCGATGATGAAGCGGACGCCCACGTCCCGGGCGAACGGCAGGTGCTCGGTGAGCTTGGCCAGCGGGTTGCCGCTCGACGTGGACACCAGGTCGTAGTCGTCGACCACGACGTAGACGTACGGGCCCTGCCACCAGCTCCGGTCGCGCAGCTGCTGGGCCGTGACGTCCGCGGACGGGGTGCGGCGCTGCATGAGCTCCGCGAGCGCGTCCACGTGGTGGTCCATGTTGTTGGACATGGGGACGTACTCGGCCAGGTGGGTGGCGGGGGTGACGTCCAGCAGTGCACGCCGGTTGTCGATCACGAAGAACTTGGCGGCGTTCCCGTCGTACCTCTCCGTCAGCTGCTTGATGAGAAGCCGCAGAAGGTTCGACTTGCCGGACTCGCTCTCACCGAACACCAGGAAGAACGGGTCGCGGTCGAAGTTGGCGAAGACGGGTTCCAGATTGTCCTCGTCGATGGCGAACGCCACTCCGCGCCACGGCTCCGCGGCTCCCGTGGGAAGGCTCTGCGCCGGCAGTTCTCGGGGCAGCAGACGAACCTTCGGGGCGGCGGGACCGGTCCAGTGGCGATTGATCTCCTGGCCCATCGCGGCAGTGGCCTCGGAGAGGTCGCTGTCGGAGTTGATGGAGTCGATGCGCGGCACGGCCGCCATGAAGTGCAGCTTCTCCGGTGTCAGACCGCGGCCGGGCACGCCGCTGGGGACGTTGACGGCGATCTTGCGGTCCACCTCGGAGTCCATGGTGTCGCCGAGGCGCAGCTCGAGCCGGTTCATCAGGTGGTCCTTGAGGTTGGAGCGGACCTCCATCGAACGCGAGGCAGTGACGATCACATGGATGCCGTAGCCGAGGCCGCGCGCCGCCATGTCCACGACCGCTTGCTCGAGACCTTCGTAGTCCGCTCGGAAGTTGCCCCAGCCGTCGACGACCAGGAACACGTCACCGTGGGGCTGCTCCTCGACGGAGATGTCACCGCGGGCCCGCAGCCGGCGGTACGTGGCGATGGAGTCGATGCCCGCGCTGCGGAAGTACTCCTCACGGCGGGCCATGATGCCGAACACCTCGGCGACGGTGCGCCGCACCTTCTCCGGATCGAGGCGCGACGCCACCCCGCCCACATGCGGCAGCCCGGCAATCGCCGACAGGCCGCCGCCACCGAAGTCCAGACCGTAGAACTGGACCTCGTGCGGTGTGTGCGTCAGCGCGAAGGCCGCGACGAGAGTACGCAGCAAGGTCGACTTGCCCGACTGCGGGCCGCCGACGATCTGCATGTGGCCGGCGGCACCCGAGAAGTCGCGGTACAGGGTGTCCCGGCGCTGCTCGAAGGGCTTGTCGACCACGCCCAGCGGTACGACGAGCCGCCCCGCGCCCTCGTAGCCCTGCTGCGTCAGGCCCCGGCCCGCCACGCCGCTGAGCCCGGGCAGGAGTTCGTCGAGCGACGGCGGGTTGTCCAGCGGCGGCAGCCATACCTGGTGCGCTTCGGCGCCGCGGCCCTCCAGCTTGCGCACGATCACGTCCAGGACCGTGTCGGCGAGTGCGTCGTCCTCCGGCCTGCGGGCGTCGGGCACGCGGGCCTGCGTGGTGGGCTCGACGTAGCGCACGGGCACGGGCGCCGCGGTGAACGGCACCGGCCGGCGGTCGACCGGCAGCGCGCCCCCGGAGTCCGCGCCGCGGTGGCTGCCCGCGCGGTACACCCCGGAGACGTAGGCGGCCTTGAACCGGACCATCTCGTCCGTGCCGAACTTCAGGAAGCCGGAACCGGGGACGTTGGGAAGTGTGTAGGCGTCCGGCACGCCGATGGCGGCGCGTGACTCGGCCGCGGAGAACGTGCGCAGACCGACCCGGTACGAGAGATACGTCTCCAGGCCGCGCAGCCGGCCTTCCTCGAGGCGCTGCGAGGCGAGCAGCAGGTGAACGCCCAACGAACGGCCGATGCGGCCGATCTGCACGAACATCTCGATGAAGTCCGGCTTGGCGGTGAGCAGTTCGCTGAACTCGTCGATGACCAGGACGAGGGACGGGATGGGCTGCAGCGCGGCACCCGCGGCGCGCGCCTTCTCGTAGTCGTGGATGTTGGCGTAGTTGCCGGCGTCGCGGAGCATCTCCTGCCGCCGGTTGAGCTCGCCGCGGATCGAGTCGCCCATGCGGTCGACCAGCGTCAGGTCGTCCGCGAGGTTGGTGATCACTGCGGCGACGTGCGGCATCTGGGACATGCCGGCGAACGTGGCACCGCCCTTGAAGTCGGCGAGTACGAAGTTGAGCGTCTCCGAGGAGTGCGTCACGGCAAGGCCGAGGACGAGGGTGCGCAGGAGTTCCGACTTGCCGGAACCGGTGGCACCCACGCACAGCCCGTGCGGCCCCATGCCTTCCTGGGCGGCCTCCTTGAGGTCCAGCATGACCGGCGCGCCGTCCTCGCCGACGCCGATCGGCACGCGGAGGCGCTCCGACTGCGAGCGGGGCCGCCATGTGCGGCTGACGTCGACGGATGACGCGTCGCCGAGGTTGAGGAGGTCGGTGAACTCCAGGTTGGCCAGCAGCGGTTCGTCGTCGTCCCCGCCCGTGGCCACGCGCAGCGGAGCCAGCTGCCGGGCGAGCGCTTCCGCCGCCTCGAGACTGAGCCGGTCGGGGGAGCCGTCGTAGACGAGGCCGTGGCCGGAGACCAGTTGCAGGGAGTCGGGATGGACGACCACCGACAGGCCGCCGCGCGCTCCGGTGAGCTCCCCGGGCACGATCTCGATGAGGGTGACGCCCTGAAGGCCCTCCGCCGCGGCGAGCGCCGACATGGCAGGGACCGACTGGCCGTCGAGTACGACGACGATGTGGGGCTGGTCCAGGAGCGGGTGGTTGCCGCCCTGGAAGCGCGGGCGGCCTTCGAGGCGTGCGGCGAGCATGTCCTGCAGGTCGCGTGAGTCGGTGGTGATGAAACGCCTGCTCCCCGCGCCGTCGCCCGGCCCGGGAGCCTGGACATGGGGCAGCCACTTGGCCCATTCCCACTGCGCGACCTCGCCCGGGCCCGCGGCGACGGCGATGACGAGGTCTTCGGGGGAGTGCAGCGAGGCGAGGGAGCCGACCATCGATCGTGCGGCCGACCGTACGGACTCGGCGTCACCGCTGACCGTCAGGTGGTAGAAGGCGCGCAGTGAGACGGCCATCGGCAGGCCGTCCAGGGTGCTGTGCGATGTCAGGAAGTGCTGCATCGCTCCCGCCGTGAGCGGTTCCAGGTCGTCGACCGGCGCGGTCTCCGCGGCGATCAGCGGGGTGGCGAGCTGCTGGCTGCCCAGGCCGATACGTACCTGCGCGAAGTCGTCGTCGCCGATACGGCGCTCCCACACGCGGCTGCCCTCTGCGACGAGGGCCCACAGCTGCTCCGGCGAGGGATGCAGATAGAACTGGGCGTCCCGCTGGAGGCGCGCGGTCCTCAGTACGGTGCGGCGGGTCTGGTTCAGGTACTTCAGATAGTCGCGTCGCAGGTCCGCGAGTTGGCCCTGTGTGCCGCGCCGGTAGCGGACCAGCATCGCGATCGCCATCGCGACCGTCGAGGCGATCATCACCATGCCCATGATCCGCATGATCGGATTCGGGGTCATGAAGAAGAAGACGACGGAACCGCCCATACCGAGCATCGGCAGCAGCTGCATCAGCGCACCCTCCTGCTGGCCTCGCGGCAGCTCGGGCGGGGGTTGCAGTTGCACCTGCTCGCCGGGCACTTCGGACGGCAGGGCCCGTGGTGGGCGCTTGACGACGATCTGACTCACAGCTCACCAATTCCCTTGCCGGACGGAAATGTTCCTATCGGCGCCCCCGTGGCGACGGGTTCCATCCGCGGGGAGGGATCCTACTTGCGTAGGCGGTGACGGGCGGGCGGTAGGGTGGCGCGACGTGTTTGCGTAACGATGAACTACCGCAAAAAAAGGGTCATTCGGAGCGCAATGCCGGTGCCTGCGATCCGACCGCCCGGCATACGATCCGTACGATCCACCTCCCAGGCCCAGGATCGACGAGAACCACGAGGGGAAGCAGCAGGTGAGTATGACGGCCCCAGCCGCGGCCATCGGAACCGGCCGGCCCGCTCCCGCGGCCCCGTCCGGCGGCGGAACCGGCTTCTGCCGGGTCACGGTCGTCGCGCCGGACGGCCGCGTCGACGTCGCGTTGCCCGAGGACATTCCCGTCGCCGACCTCTACCCCGAGATTCTGCGTCTCTCGGGGCAGAGCCCCTCGCCGGGCGCCCCCGTGGGATACCACCTCGTCCGTCGTGACGGCAGTGTGCTGGACGGGTCCCGCTCGCTGGCCGCCCAGCGCATCCTCGACGGTGAGCTGCTGTCCCTGCGCCCCTTCTCCGAGTCGTTGCCCCCGGCCGTTTTCGACGACGTCGCGGACGCCGTGGCCTCCGCCGTCGCCCGTGACCGGACCCTGTGGACCGACGGCCTGATGCGTGCGTCCGGCCTGTTCGGCGGGTCGGTGCTGCTGGTGCTGCTCGCCTTCGTGCTGTGGACGGCCGACCCTCGCCACGACATGCACGGCCTGCCCGGGATCCTGGCCGCAGTGGCCGGCGTCCTGCTGCTGGCGCTCGCGGGTGTACGGGCCCGCGTGTACGACGACCGCGGCTCGGCCGTCGCCCTCGGCGCCGGTGCCATGGCGAACGCCGCTGTCGCGGGGGCGGGGCTCCTGCCGCTCGCCCAGGGGCAGGGCATCGGGAAGCTGCAGTTCCTGCTCGCCTGCGCGGCCGTCCTGGTCGTCTCCGTGATCCTCACGATCGTCTCTCCGGGTGGAGACGGCCCCTTCGTGGCATTCGTCTTCGCCTCCGTCGTCGGGCTGCTGGTGACCTTCGTCGCAATCATGACGGGGATGACCCCGAGCGAGACGGCCGCGGTGTGCGCCCCTGTCTCTGTGGGGTCGCTCGCCTTCCTGCCCGGGCTCTCGACCCGCTTCGCCCGTCTTCCCATCGGTTTCGAACCGCCCCGGACGACGGTCGGTGACTACGGGGACGACCCCGCGCCCCAGGGGCCCGTCGACGCCAGGCGGATCGCTGCCCAGGCCCGGCGCGGCCACGAGCTGCTGCTCGGTCTCGTGGGTGGCTGCGCGCTCGTGGCTGTGGGCTCCGCCGCGGTTCTGGGCTTCTCGGACAACGTCTGGGGGCAGTTGCTGGCCCTGGCCACCGGCGTCGCCATGCTGATGCGGGCCCATCTGTTCCGCTACACGACCCAGGTGGGGTGCGCTCTCGCGGCCGGACTCGGCGCGCTGGTGCTGCTCGGTCTGGGGCTCGCGCTGAACCCGCCCGCAGCCTTGTTCCGCGATGCGCTGCAGGGAGACTCCGGGGCGCTGGACATCCGTACCGTCTGGCTCACCGCGGCGATCGCCGGGGTCGCCGCACTGATCGTCGCGATCGGGCTGATCGTGCCGCTCAAGGGAGTCACCCCGTTCTGGGGGCGCTTTTTGGAGATCGCGGAGACCTTCGTGCTGCTGACGCTCGTACCGCTCTGCCTCGCCGTCTTCGACGTCTACCACTCCATCCGGGCGCTGACGTCTTAAACGGGCTGGTACGCTGTGTGACGGCCGTTTGTGTACGCGCCCCGGATCATCCGGGTGCTGCGCCCATCGGCCTTCGCCTCCGAGTCACGGAAGCTCCCCTGAGACAGAGACCAGGGGCACTCGTGGGCGCATCGAAACACCATGAGGAGTACCGAGTGTCTCTCGACGCCGCTACGAAGAAGCAGATCATCGGCGAGTTCGGCACCAAGGAGGGCGACACCGGCTCCCCCGAGGTCCAGGTCGCGATGCTCTCCCGCCGTATCTCGGACCTGACCGAGCACCTCAAGACGCACAAGCACGACCACCACTCCCGTCGTGGTCTGCTGATCCTGGTCGGTCAGCGCCGCCGTCTGCTGCAGTACCTGGCCAAGAAGGACATCCAGCGCTTCCGTGCGCTGGTCGACCGGCTCGGTATCCGCCGCGGTGCGGCCGGCGCCAAGTAAGTCGCCGTGAAGGGAGCGGTTCCCGTACTGAGGGGGCCGCTCCCTTTGCCGTACTCGCCGTACCTGCGGCACCCGCCGTTACCCCGTACCTGCCGCACACGCTGCTGTACGTGCGCGATGTGCCGGACGCCAATTAGTCTGGTCGCACAACGACACACCCCATGAGCGAGAAGCCGCCTCCTCGCCGCCGGTCCTCGGTAGTGGCCCCCGGGCATCATCCCCGGGTGCTTCGATCGAAGACCGGCCCGCACCCAAGGCGCTTCTCCTCCACCACCGTCCCCGGCCACACGGGCCGGCGGACGAAAAGACGAACACGTAGGAGAAACCCATAGTGGAGAACGAGACCCACTACGCCGAGGCCGTCATCGACAACGGCGCCTTCGGCACCCGCACCATCCGCTTCGAGACGGGCCGCCTGGCCAAGCAGGCCGCCGGTTCCGCCGTGGCGTACCTGGACGACGACACGATGGTGCTGTCGGCGACCACCGCCTCCAAGAGGCCCAAGGACCAGCTCGACTTCTTCCCCCTCACGGTGGACGTCGAGGAGCGGATGTACGCAGCCGGCAAGATCCCCGGCTCCTTCTTCCGTCGTGAGGGCCGGCCCTCCGAGGACGCGATCCTCACCTGCCGCCTGATCGACCGGCCGCTGCGCCCCTCCTTCAAGAAGGGCCTGCGCAACGAGATCCAGATCGTCGAGACGATCATGGCGCTCAACCCCGACCACCTGTACGACGTGGTCGCCATCAACGCCGCCTCCTGCTCCACGCAGCTCGCCGGCCTGCCCTTCTCCGGCCCGATCGGCGGCACCCGTGTCGCGCTGATCAAGGGCCAGTGGGTCGCCTTCCCGACGCACACCGAGCTCGAGGACGCCGTCTTCGACATGGTGGTCGCCGGTCGCGTCCTGGAGGACGGCGACGTCGCGATCATGATGGTCGAGGCCGAGGCCACCGAAAAGACGATCGAGCTCGTCAAGGGCGGCGCGGAAGCGCCGACCGAGGAGGTCGTCGCCGCCGGTCTCGAGGCCGCGAAGCCCTTCATCAAGGTCCTGTGCAAGGCGCAGTCCGACCTCGCCGCCAAGGCTGCCAAGCCCACCGGCGAGTTCCCGGTCTTCCTCGACTACCAGGACGACGTCCTGGAGGCGCTCACCGCCGCCGTCAAGAGCGAGCTCGCCCAGGCGCTCACCATCGCCGGCAAGCAGGAGCGCGAGACCGAGCTCGACCACATCAAGGAGCTCGCCGCCGAGAAGCTTCTCCCGGCCTTCGAGGGCCGCGAGAAGGAGATCTCGGGCGCCTACCGCGCGCTGACCAAGAAGCTGGTCCGCGAGCGGATCATCAAGGACAAGGTCCGCATCGACGGCCGCGGCATCACGGACATCCGTACGCTCGCCGCCGAGGTCGAGGCCATCCCGCGCGTGCACGGCTCCGCGCTGTTCGAGCGTGGCGAGACCCAGATCCTGGGCGTCACCACCCTGAACATGCTGCGCATGGAGCAGATGCTGGACACCCTTTCCCCGGTGACCCGCAAGCGCTACATGCACAACTACAACTTCCCGCCGTACTCCGTCGGTGAGACCGGCCGTGTGGGTTCGCCCAAGCGCCGCGAGATCGGCCACGGCGCGCTCGCCGAGCGCGCCATCATGCCGGTGCTGCCGACGCGCGAGGAGTTCCCCTACGCGATCCGCCAGGTGTCCGAGGCTCTCGGCTCCAACGGCTCGACGTCCATGGGCTCGGTCTGCGCCTCCACCATGTCGCTGCTGAACGCCGGTGTGCCGCTGAAGGCCCCCGTCGCCGGTATCGCCATGGGCCTGATCTCCGAGGAGATCGACGGCAAGACGCACTACGTGGCCCTCACCGACATCCTCGGTGCCGAGGACGCGTTCGGTGACATGGACTTCAAGGTCGCCGGTACGAAGACCTTCGTCACCGCGCTCCAGCTCGACACCAAGCTCGACGGCATCCCCGCCTCGGTCCTGGCCGCCGCGCTGAAGCAGGCCCGTGACGCCCGCCTCCACATCCTCGATGTGATGAACGAGGCCATCGACGTCCCGGACGAGATGTCCCCGAACGCCCCGCGGATCATCACCGTCAAGATCCCCGTGGACAAGATCGGTGAGGTCATCGGCCCCAAGGGCAAGATGATCAACCAGATCCAGGAGGACACCGGCGCCGACATCACGATCGAGGACGACGGCACCATCTACATCGGTGCCGCCCAGGGCTCGCAGGCCGAGGCCGCCCGCGCCACGATCAACGGCATCGCCAACCCGACCATGCCGGAGGTCGGCGAGCGCTACCTGGGTACGGTCGTCAAGACCACCACCTTCGGTGCCTTCGTCTCCCTCATGCCCGGCAAGGACGGTCTGCTGCACATCTCGCAGATCCGCAAGCTCGCCGGCGGCAAGCGCGTGGAGAACGTCGAGGACGTCCTGGCCGTGGGGTCCAAGGTCCAGGTCGAGATCGCCGAGATCGACTCGCGCGGCAAGCTCTCCCTCATCCCCGTGGTCGAGGGCGAAGAGGGCGACGACACGAAGGACGACACCGACAAGTGACGTCCCGTAGTCCGCAGGCGAGGGGCCCCCCCGCCGGCGGGGGGGGGGGCGGGGGCCCGGCCCCACCAACACGCAAAGGGCACGGACGGCACGGGCCCCGGCCGCGCCCCCCCCCCCCCCGCG
>NZ_JBEZKP010000061.1:0-42110 GCF_040706335.1 Streptomyces sp. NPDC048389
GCGCCTTGCAGGGCGCCCCCCGAGGCGCCCTGGAAAGCGCCTTGTAGGGCGCCCTGGAAAGCGCCCCTTCCAGCCCTCCCCGCCCGCCCACCTTCTCCCGGAGACCCGATGACCGGCCCCCTCGCCGAGGTCCTCGACGGCCAGCACCAGGCCGACCTGCAACGGGCCGCGCGAGCGCTGCTGAAGGAGCCGCTGCTCACCGCCGACGGACCGCACGCCGACGCCTTCCGGCTGGTGCGCCGGCACACCGCCGAGCTGCGGGAGTGGTTCGAGCGCAACGTCGGCTGGTCGTTGCGCACGGACCCCGACGCCGCACGCCTGCGCAAGACGCCGGGCACCCTCACCGATGCCACGCACCCGGCCCGCGAGGCCACCCGGACCGCGCTGCCCTTCACCCGCCGCCGCTACGTCCTGCTCTGCCTGACGCTGGCCGCACTGGAGCGGGGCGAGTCGCAGGTGGCGCTCGGACGTCTCGCCGAGCAGGTCGTGCTGGCCGCCGCCGATCCCGAACTCCTCGCCGCCGGGATCACGTTCACCCTGGAGCGGCGGGACGAGCGCCTCGACCTGGCGGCCGTCGTCCGCCTGCTGCTGCGGCTCGGTGTGCTGCGGCGGGTGGCCGGCGACGAGGATGCGTACGTCAGCGGCTCGGGTGACGTGCTGTACGACGTGCGGCGGCGCGTGCTGGCCGGGATGCCGGCCACCCTGCGCGGCCCCTCCCTGGTCGGGGCCGAGGACTTCGAGGAACGCCTGACGGAGATGACCGCGCAGAGCGCGCTCGACAGCGACGAGCTCAGGTTCCGCGCGATCCGCTGGAAGCTGACCCGCCGCCTCCTGGACGACCCGGTGCTCTACTACGACGACCTCGCCGACGACGAACTGGCCTACCTCACCCGGCAGCGCGGCTTCATCACCGCGCGCATCAGCGAACTGACCGGGCTGGTCCCGGAGGTCCGAGCCGAAGGCATCGCCATGGTCGATCCCCTGGACGACCTCACGGACGTACGCATGCCGGAACAGGGCACGCACGGTCACATCACCCTGCTGCTGGCAGGGCACCTGGCGCGGGCCGCCGGGCCCGTCGAACCGGCGGAGCTGGCGGCACGCGTACGGGAACTGGCCGTGGAGCACGGCGGCTTCTGGTCCAAGTCGGCACGGGAGCCGGGCACGGAGCCGGAACTCGTCGAGCGGGCGCTGACCAAACTGGTGGCACTGGGACTCGCCGAGCGTACGGAGCGGGGCGTCGTACCGCGCCCTGCGCTCGCGCGGTACGCGGTCGGCGAGCCCGTGGTCAAGGAACCGGGGTCCACCCGTCACCACCCGGTCGCTCCCGCGCCCGCGGAAGCGACCGTGCAGAACGACATGAAGGACGAGAGGTGAACCGCGCCGTGACCGCGCTGCCCGACCCCGCGCCGCTGCCCGCTGACCCTGCGCCGCCCGCCGGTTCCGCGCCGCTGCCCGCCGGCCCCGCGCCGCTGCCACTCCCCGCACCCGGCCGGTGGCGGCCCCTGCGCATCGGGCTGGTGGACCTGTTCCACTACGACGTCGAGGAGTTCTGGTTCCGCGACGGCCGGCTGCTGCTGCGCGGCAACAACGGCACCGGCAAGTCGAAGGTGCTCGCCCTCACCCTGCCGTTCCTCCTCGACGGCGACCTCTCCGCCCGCCGCGTCGAACCCGACGGCGACCCGGGCAAGCGGATGGAGTGGAACCTGCTCCTGGGCGGTGAACACCCGCACCCGGAACGCCTCGGCTACACCTGGATCGAGTTCGGACGGCTCGACGAGACCTCGGGCGAGGCGCATTTCCGCACGCTGCTGTGCGGGCTGAAGGCGGTCGCCGGACGCGGTATCGCCCGTCACTGGTTCGCGGTGACGGACCAGCGGATCGGCGTCGGCCTCGACCTGCTGGACGCCACCGGTACGGCGCTGTCCCGGGACCGGCTCGCCGAGGCGATCGGCGGTCACGGCATGGTGTACGACACGGCGAGGACGTACCGCAGAGCGGTCGACGAAGCACTCTTCGGGCTCGGGGAACGGCGATACGGAGCGCTCGTCGACCTCCTGATCCAGCTGCGCCAGCCGCAGTTGTCCAAGCGGCCCAACGAAGCCGCCCTGTCCCGGGCGCTGACCGAGGCGCTGCCGCCGATGGACCAGGCGGTCGTCGCCGACGCGGCGGAGGCGTTCCGGTCGCTGGACGAGGAGAAGGAGGAACTGCGGGCGGCCCGCGAGGCCGAGCAGGCTTCCTCGGCGTTCCTCGACCACTACCGGCGCTACGCCCGACTCGCCTCCCGGCGCCGCGCCCGCCTGCCCCGTCGCGAGCACGCCCGCTACGAGAACCTCCAGCGGGAACTCGCCAAGGCACAGGCAGACAGGGACCAGGCCCTGACGGACCGCGAGGAGGCCCGCGCGAGGGGCGCCGCACTCGGTGAGCGGGCCGCGCGGCTGGCCGCCCAGGACGCCGCCTTGCGGTCCGGGCCCGAGATGCGAGATGCCCAGGCACTCGACCGGGCGGCGGCCGACGCCTCCCGTACGGCCGTAGAGCTGACCCGGACCGAGGCCGACCGGCGGACGGCGGCCGAAGCACACACCCGGGCCCTGGGCCGGCTCGCCACCGCGGGCAACCGGCTCACGGCGGCCCAGGAGGCGCTGGACGACATCCGGGACCGGGTGGCGCAGAGTGCCGCGGCGGCCCGGCTCGACGTCCCGCGGACCGCGGGAGCCCCCGAAGCGGTCCTGCGCCGGGAGGCGGAAGAGGCGACGGCCGCCAGGCGGCGGGCCGTCGAGCACGTGGCGGAACTCGCCACGCGCGCCGAGCGCGCCGACGAGCAGCGCAGGGTCGCCCGGCTGCGCTCGGACGAGGCCGACGAGGACGTCGTGCACAGCGGGGAGCGGCTGGCCGAGGCGGAGGAGAAGGCCGCCGGGGAGGGACGGGCACTGGTCACGGCCGTGCGGGAGCACCTCGCCGGATGCGTGGAGCTGAGGGTGGGCGGGCTGCCCGGGGTTCTGGACGCGGTGCAGGACTGGGTGAGCGGTCTGGACGGCCCCCTGCCGGCCCGTACGGCGGCGTCCGAGGCCCATCGCACCGCAGCCTCCCGCCTGGCCGACCAGGCTGCCGGGCTTGCCCGCCGCGAGGCGGACAGGGCGGAACGGCAGCGGCTGGCGGCCCGGGAGCTGACCGCCCTCGAGGCGGGCGGCGAGCGCGGCCCGTCGGTGCCGCACACCCGTACGCCCGACGTGCGGGACCGGGCCCTCGGCGCCCCGCTGTGGCGGCTCGTCGACTTCCGACCGCACGTCGCCGAGGCCGACCGCGCGGGCCTGGAAGCCGCGCTGGAGGCGTCGGGGCTCCTCGACGCCTGGGTACGGCCGGACGGCTCCGCGGTCGCGGCGGACGGCCACGACGTGCTGATCGACCCGGTCGGGCTGCTCGGCGGCACCGGCCTTGACGGTGCGCTGTGCCCGGCGGTCGACCCCGCGGACGTGGGGGCCGCCGCCGTGGGCGAGGAGAGGGTGGCGCGCCTGCTGGCCTCGATCGGGCTGGCCGCGGGAAACCGGGACCGGTCCGAGGACGCATCCGGGGAAGCCGGGGGCCACGACACCTGGGTCTGCGCGGACGGGCGCTTCCGGGTCGGTGCGCTCACCGGAAGCTGGGCCAAGAAGAGCGCCCAGTACGTGGGAGAAGGAGCGCGGGAACAGGCACGCCGGGTGCGGATGGGGGAACTGGGCACCGAGCTGCACGCGTTGGCGACCGAGCGGGGCCGACTGGCCGAGGAGTCCCGTGCCGTGGCCGCGCGCCGCGCCGTGCTGGACGCCGAACTCGCCGCACTGCCGGGCGACGACGATCTGCGCCACGCCCACGCACGTGTCACCGCCGCCGCCGACGCGGCCCACCGGGCCCGTGTCCGGCAGGGCGAGCGGGCCGCGGAGCTGGCTCCGGCGGCGGATCAGGCCGACCGTGCGGCGGCCGAACTCGCCGAGAGCGCGGCCGCCCTGCATCTCTCCGCCGACACGGCGGCACTGGGCTCCGTACGCCAGACGCTCGCCGATCACACGGTCCTCCTGACGGCGCTGTGGCCCGCGCTGCGTGAACACGCCGACGCCGGGCGTGCGGTGGCCGACGAGCAGGTGGAGGCCGACCGGGCCGAACTCCGCCTGTCCGAACTCGCGGAACGGGCGACGGAGGCCGCCCGGGGCGCCGCCGCCGCGGACGAACACCTCACCACCCTGCGCTCCACCGTCGGAGCGGCCGTCGCCGAACTCCAGCGGCGGCTGGAGGAGACGGCGGAGGCGGCTCGTGTCTGCGACGGCGAACGGCGGCAGGCACAGGCGGACTTCGGTGACGCGGACCGGCGGGCCAGCCGCGCCGAGGGGCGCATCGAGCGGCTCGCCGAGGACGTCACCGACGTGACCGCCGCGCGTGAGGAAGCCGTCGCGGCGCTCCAGCGGTTCGCCGCGACGGGGCTGCTCGCCGTGGCCCTCCCCGACATCGACGTACCGGACGACGACGGAGCACCATGGGCGGCGACCCCCGCCGTCGCTCTCGCGCGCGCAGTCGAGTCCCGGCTCTCGTCGGTCGACGACTCCGACGCGGCCTGGGAACGCGTGCAGAAACGGCTGAGCGAGGAGTTCGGCAGGCTCCAGGACGCGCTGTCCCGGCACGGCCACGCCGCCACCGCCCGTCCGAGTGAGGACGGCATGCGGGTCGACATCGTCTACCAGGGCCGGGAACGGGCCGTGCCCGAACTCGCCGAGGCGCTGGCCGTCGAGGTCACCGAACTGACCCGCATCCTGTCCGCACACGAACGCGAGATCCTTCAGACGCACCTGATCACCGAGGTCGCCGGGACGCTCCAGGAGCTGATCGGGGCCGCCGAACGACAGGTCGGCGCCATGAACAAGGAGCTGGAGGAGCGCCCGACCTCGACCGGTATGAAGCTGCGGCTGGTGTGGCGGGCCTCCCGCCGGGCACCGCAGGGGCTGGCCCAGGCCCGTGAACGGCTGCGCCAGTCCGCCGACGCATGGTCGCTCGAGGACCGGGCAGCGGTCGGCGCGTTCCTCCAGGAGCAGATCGCCCGCCGGCAGGCCGACGACAGCGCCGGCAGCTGGCTGGAGGACCTCACTGCCGCACTCGACTACCGGGCCTGGCACGAGTTCGGCGTCGAACGCCACCAGCACGGCAAGTGGGTGCCGGCCACCGGGCCCGCTTCGGGCGGTGAAAGGGTACTGGCCGCGTCCGTGCCCCTGTTCGCCGCCGCGTCGTCCCACTACGCGAGCGCGGGCGGCCTCCACGCCCCGCGCCTGGTCACCCTGGACGAGGCGTTCGCCGGCGTCGACGACGACTCGCGCGCCAAGTGTCTGGGCCTGCTGCGCGCTTTCGACCTCGACGTCGTCATGACCAGCGAACGGGAATGGGCCTGCTACCCGCAGGTGCCGGGCATCGCCATCGCCCAGCTCTCGCGTGTCGACGACATCGCCGCCGTGCTGGTGACGCGGTGGGAGTGGGACGGCCGTGATCGGCGGCATGGCGTGGAGCCCGGCGCGCGGGCGGGCGCGTCGGGGGCGTCGGGGGCAAACTCCCACGCCGACGCCGACGCCGACGGCGCCGGCGAGGCCGCCGCCGGGCAGGTCGGTTCCGTCGGCGAGCCGGGGCGGATCACCGTCCACGACGGCACCGGCGCACAGGAGTCCCTGTGGACGTGAACCCGCGTGCGACTCCGCCCGCCGACGACCCGGTCGGGGCGGCAACCGGACGGGCGGCTCCGGCGGACGCCACCGTGGACGCGGCCCCGGCCGGGCGGTCATCCGGCGGCGACCGCGTGGCTTCGGCCGGGCCGTCACCAGACGGCGACCGGACCGCCGTCGACGCCGAACGCCTCACCCGTCTGCTCGGTGACCCCGCCCTCGCCTGGCTCGTGGAGCGCATACGGCAGCGCATCGCGCGTGCCCAGCCGCTCACCGGCCTGGTCAGCCTGTCCAACCCGGCCGAATCGCAACGTCGATGCGTCGAAAGTCTGTTGGGGCGGGCACCGGGCGCAGGTCGCTCCCTGAGCGTACGTCTCGAGACGGTGGACGCGATCCTGCGCCGCTCCGGTGTCAGCCCTGACGGACTGGTGCCTGCCGTCGTGGCACTCACCGGCCCCGTCACCCTTCACGCAGAGGCGCGGGACAGAGCAGAGCGGGCCTGGGAGAGTGCGCATGCCCCTTTCGGTGTCCTGGATGACGAGCTGGCCGAGTGGGCGGAGCGGATCCGCAGGGACGGTCTCGTACGGCGACTCGCGCGCACTCCGGAGGCCGCCGGTCCTTTGGCGGACGCCGCCGTGCGGGCGCTGTGTGCTTTGCCCGTCGTGCCTCCGACGTCACGCGCGACGTTCGCGGCACGCGTTCTCGGGGGCGCCCACGCTCTGGACGACGGGACACCTCTCGCGACCCTTGTTCTGTCGGGAATTCGTGCTCTCACGGGCTTCCCCGACGGCGCCGGTGCCGAATGGCGACGGGAAGCATGGGCGTCGGCCGGTCTGCTCAAGGACGACGTCTCGTCGACCGTCCTCTCCCTCAACCTGCGCGGCACTCCGGCTCTTGACTGGATGGCCGACGCCGGTGAGCCCGTCGTCCTGACGCTCCGCTGTCTCGCCCGTCACACACCGGCTCCCGCCGTCCCGGCGACGGGAACCGTCCACGTCTGTGAGAACCCGGCCGTGCTGTCCGCCGCCGCCGACACTTTCGGCCCGGCGTGCCCGCCCATGGTATGCCTCCAGGGACAGCCCTCAGCCGCTGCCCTCACGCTGCTGCGCGGCCTGTCCGCGCGGGGAGCCGTCCTTCTCTACCACGGCGACTTCGACTGGGGTGGTGTGCGCATCGCCACGGCGCTGCGGCGGAGCGTCCACTGGCGGCCGTGGCGCTACACGACCCGCCACTACCGAGCAGCGGTGGCCAAGGTGGCCGAGGTGCCGGGAATGACGGGCTCTCCCGCCGCTACACCGTGGGATCCGGAGCTGGCCGTCGCTCTCGCCGAGCACCGTGTTCGTGTGGAAGAGGAAATGGTGCTCGACGATCTGTTGTCGGACTTGGAGACACGGGCTCGTTGAGGCGCCTCCCAGGCGGCGTCCGCGCCGCCCTGGCGGTGGGGACAACGGTCACGGCCACCCACACCGCAGGGGTCCTTGCCATGGGCCTGATCCTCACCGCGGGCGGCGGATTCGTCGGGCAGCGACTGCTGGGATGGCTGGGGGCGATCAGCGGTGCGGTTCGCGGTGCTGGGGCGGTGACGGCGGTGACGGCGGTACGGGCTCTGCGGACAGGACGCCCCCGGCGCACTGGCACCACGGACGCGTCGGTGATCGTGCGCAGTCGGTCAGCCGGGAGGGCCACGTCAAGCGCGCCGGTGTTCTGCGGATTGCGACATCGGCACTGGCGTGCACGGCTCTCCCACGAACTGCCCGAGATCCTGCCGGCAGCGGTCCTGCGGGGCGACGCGATCTTCGCCGTGGTCAGGGCGGCTGTCGACCGCGGTGGCGCGGCCGGTGTCCGCCTGCCCACCGGAACGTGGCCCGCCCGACGCGGAGGATGACGACCGAACGGGCTCGAGCCCTTGGCCTCCTGCCTTCTTGACCTCAACTCAGGTTCAGGTTTGAGGATGGTGGCGTGCCGCACCGCGCGGCGACCGAGGAGGCCGAGCCATGTCCGTGACCGCCGAACCGCACGCCCGTCCCCGCATCGGACGCCCCGGAGCGGGCGTCGCCATGGTCAGCACGTGGCGCGTCGGCACACCGGAGCGCCAGCGCGCCGCTGTCGACGCCATCGCCCGGGCGTGGCAGAGCCGCGACTGGCCGGACGAGGGGCTGCTCTCGTACAGCATCCACATCGGCTCTGACGGGGACACCCTGCTGCACTATTCGCAGTGGCGGAGCGAGGAGGACCACCACACGTTCGTCCGTTCCCACCAGGACGATCGGAACGCCGAGATCGACGCGGCGGTGCCCGGCGTCGAACGCGTCGCCATCCATGCGTACGCCCTCTACCGCAGCCTGACGGGGAGAGAGGCCCGGGTCCCGGGGTGCGTGGTGATCGTCGAGGCCGAGTTCGACGGGCCGGACCCCGGTCGGCAGCGGGACTGGGTGGACCGGGTCTTCGACGCCGTCGACACCGATCCCGTCACCCACCCCGGCGCCATCTCCGGCCACTTCCACACCAGCCTGGACGGCACCCGGGTGCTCAACTACGCGGAGTGGGAGAGCGAGCAGGCACATATCGACGCCCTCGCCGCGCCCGGCGACGGCATCGGATCCGTGACCCCGCAGTGGAAGAAGGTGCAAGGTTACCCGGGGCTGGTGCACAGCGGTGTTCAGCGGTACGTGCCCGCGCTGAGCCTCAGCGCGGGCGCGTAAAGGGATGTGGGGCCGGGCTCCGTCCCACGGGCGGAAGCGCAGGAAGCTTCGCGCACGCGACCGGCGCCGCGGGGCGATGCCGGCGCCAGGCCCCGGGCCGGGCGGTCAGGCCGCTGGGCAATTCCCCGGACGGCCCCGGGACCGTCCGGGGCCGTCCGGGCTCCAGGCGCCCGTGCCTCAGGGGCGGTTGGTCAGGTAGCCGCCCATCGAGGTGAAGTACTCGGTGGCGGGCAGCTCGCGGCCGTCGTCGGTGCGTACGCGGGTGATGGCCAGGCCGTGGTTGCGGCCCGTGCGGGCGTCGCCACCGGCGACGATCGCCACGCCCTCGCCCTCCCGGTAGAAGACGCGGCCCGGGGTGCCGCCGTAGCGGCCTTCCGAGACGACGGCGGAGACGATCTCGAGCCGCTTCCCCTTGTGGAAGGTGAAGGCGCTCGGGTACGGGGCGGACTGGGCGCGGACCAGGCGCTCCAGGTCCTCGGCCGGCCAGGTCCAGTCGATGCGGATGTCCTCTTCGGCGCGCTTGTGGAAGAAGGTGGCCTGCGAGCGGTCCTGCTTGGTGAACTCGGCCTGTCCGGAGGCGATGAGGTCGAGGGCGCCGATGGTGACCGGGGCGATCAGGTCGACGGTCTTGTAAAAGAGGTCGGTCGCCGTGTCCGTGGGGTCGACGGCCACCGCGTGCTGCATGACGATGTCGCCGGCGTCGAGCTCCTCGTCCATCATGTGGGCCGTGACGCCGACTTCGGGCTCGCCGTTGATGAGGGCCCAGATCAGTGGCGAGAACCCGGCGTACTTGGGCAGCAGCGAGTCGTGGACGTTCAGCGTGCCGTGCCGGGGGAGGGTGTAGATGCGCGGCGGGATCCAGGTGCGCCAGTTGTTGGCCACGATGATGTCCGGGTCGGCCTCCTTGAGCTGCTGGAACAGCTCCTCGTCGTCGGGCCGGTTGCGGATGATGACGGGGACGCCGTGCTCCTCCGCCAGGTCGGCGACAGAGTCGCTCCAGATCTTCTCGTAGGCGTGCTCGCTCTTCGGGTGCGTCACCACCGCCACCACGTCGTGCTCGGAGTCCAGGAGCGCCTGCAGCGTGCGGTGGCCCCAGGTCTGATAACCGAACATGACGACCCGCATGGGGGTTCCTCCTCAGAAAGCGAATGACCGGCGACAAGTAAAGCAAGCCTTACCTAAGGATGCAACGCGCCATAATTCGCCGCCCAGTTGGCCCATGAACGGTCGCGGTGTCCGTTTTGCCCCGTCGACAGCTTGGCCAGATCAGGTTAGCTTTACCTAAGTTCGCTCGGCGGCCGGCTCACCGGTGTGCTCGGGCTCCGCCTTTCCCCCACGCCTGACAGCATGCCTGACAGGCGGCTGTCCCGCACGATGGGAGTGACATGTCACAGGCTCTTCCTGACGACGCACCACTGATCCACGACCTCATAGGTATCGGCTTCGGGCCGTCCAACGTGGCCATGGCGATCGCGCTCAGCGAGCACAACGCAAGCGTCGGAAGGCAGGAGGCGGTCACCGCTCACTTCTTCGAGCGGCAGCCCCAATTCGGCTGGCACCGCGGCATGCTCATCGACGACGCGACCATGCAGGTCTCCTTCCTCAAGGACCTGGTGACGCTGCGGAACCCGAGCAGCGAGTACAGCTTCCTCTGCTACCTGCAGAGCAAGGGCCGACTGATCGACTTCGTCAACCACAAGAACCTCTTCCCGCTGCGCGTGGAGTTCCACGACTACTTCGAGTGGGCCGCGGCGAAGGTCGACGACATGGTCTCGTACGGCCACGAGGTCGTCTCCGTCGAGCCCGTCGTACGCGACGGTGTGGTGGAGTACCTCGACGTGACGGCCCGCTCCGGCGCGGAGACCGTCGTCCACCGGGCCCGCAACCTCGTCATCGGCACCGGGCTGCGCCCCCTCATGCCGGAGGGCGTGGAGCGGACCGACCGCGTCTGGCACAACTCCGACCTGCTCGCCAAGGTGGACGGCCTGGAGGGCACCGACCCCTCCCGGTTCATCGTCGTCGGCGCGGGCCAGAGCGCCGCCGAGAACGTGGCCTATCTGCACCGCCGGTTCCCCGAGGCCGAGGTCTGCGCCGTCTTCTCGCGCTACGGCTACAGCCCCGCCGACGACAGCAGCTTCGCCAACCGCATCTTCGACCCCGAGGCGGTCGACGAGTACTACACGGCGCCCGACGACATCAAGCGCAAGCTGATGGACTACCACGGCAACACCAACTACTCCGTGGTGGACATCGACCTGATCGACGACCTGTACCGGCAGGCGTACCAGGAGAAGGTCCTGGGCACCGAGCGCCTCCGCTTCCTGAACGTGTCCCGTCTGACGGGGGTCGCGGAGAACGACGACACGGTCAGCGCCACCATCACCTCCCTGGTCACCGGGGAGGAGAGCCGGCTGGACGCCGATGTCGTCGTCTGCGCCACCGGTTACGCGAGCGCCGACGCCCTCGGCCTCCTCGGCCCGGTCGCGGACCGCTGCCACCGGGACGGGCAGGGCCGCGTCCGCGTCGAGCGCGACTACCGCCTCGCGACCGACCCCGAACTGCGCTGCGGTATCTACCTGCAGGGCGGCACGGAACACACCCACGGCATCACGTCCTCCCTGCTGTCGAACACGGCGATCCGGGTCGGCGAGATCCTCGACTCGGTCCTCGACCGGGGCCTCAAGGCATCCGTCGACGCGGTCCGTCCGGTCGCCGACGGAATCGGCACGGCCCGCTAGGTCCCGCGCAGGTCCCAGCAGGTCCCGCGTAGGCTCCACGCGGACCGACCCAGGTCCAGCCCCCCACACAGCCGTGCTCCACCGGGTAGCGCCGTCGTACCCGGGCAGGGCGTGGCCGCACTGTGAAACCCCCGTGAAAGGAACATCCGTGTCCATTGGTACACGCCCCGCGCTGACGCGGTTCGTCAGAAACGTCCCCCGCGTGGCAGTCGCCGCCGTCGCCGCGCTCGCTCTGTCCGCCTGTGGGGGCGGTACGGAGAAGAGCGAGTCCAAGCCGTCGGCCGAGGCCGGCGCCGCCAAGTCCGCCGCCTTCCCGGTCACCGTCGACCACAAGTACGGCAGCACGACCATCGACGCGGAGCCGAAGAAGGTCGTCACCCTCGGCCTGTCCGACCAGGACGCGGTGCTCGCCCTCGGTATCAAGCCGGTCGGCTCCGTGGACTGGTTCAAGGAGGACCCCTACGGCAAGTGGCCGTGGGCCAAGGACAAGTGGGGCGACACGCCGCCGCAGATCGTGGGCGAGCGCGACGAGTACAACATCGAGAAGATCGCGGCGCTGAAGCCGGACCTGGTGATCGCCCAGTACTCGGGCATGAAGAAGGAGCAGTACGACACGCTCTCCAAGTTCACCAAGGTCGTCGCCCAGCCCAAGGAGCACCCGGACTACGGCGCCCCCTGGCAGGTCATGACCCGCCAGATCGGCAAGGCGCTCGGCAAGGACGCCGAGACCGAGAAGCTGATCGACGGCGTCGACGCCCAGTTCAAGGCCGTCCGCGACAAGCACCCCGAGTGGGCGACGAAGACCCTCGCCGTCGCCGACAGCTTCGAGGCCGGCAAGTACTCGGCCTTCACGAAGACCGACCCCAAGTCGATCTTCTTCTCCGAACTCGGCTTCAAGCTGAAGCCCGAGATCGACACCATGGCCAAGCCGGGCTGGAACGTCGCCGAACTCAGCGCGGAGAAGCTGAACGTGCTCGACGTCGACCGCCTCGTCTGGGTCACCTCCAGCACCGAGGCCAACGACCGCATCAAGGCCGAACCGCTCTACAAGAAGCTGAAGGTCAACCAGGACAAGCGCGACCTGTTCGTTCCGTACCAGGACCCGGACATCGGCGCCGCCTTCTCCTTCAACACGGTCCTGTCGATCCCCTACGCCATCGACGAGATCGAGCCGCTGCTGACGGCCGTCAAGTAGCCGCCGGCCGCCCCGATCGTGCGTCCCGCCCGTCCGCCGGCCCACCCCGCGGACGGGCGGGGCGCGCACCGCACGACTCCCTGAGAGGCAAGGCCCCGTACCCGCCGTCCACGGTGTCCGCCGGTACGAGGCCGTGGTGCGGCTCGAGGCCATCAGGCAGTGGCGGCGGCAACGCTCCGCGTGACCGCGCCCCGATCACCACACATCACTGACGCACCACCAGGGAAAGGCCCTTTCGAACGATGTTTGACGTCGAGTCGGACCGGACGTCCGCTTCCGGGACACCCCTCACGGGCGGGCAGTCCGGCATCTGGCTGGCCCAGCAGATCGAGCCGGACGGCTCGGCCTACAACATCTCGTTCGTCCTCCAACTCCGTGGTGACATCGGCCTGGACCGCCTGACGGCCGCCGTCCGGCAGGCCACGGAGGAAGCGGAGAGCCTGCACGTCCGGTTCGCCGACATCAAGGGCGCGCCGCGGCAGGTGCCCACGCGCTTTCCCGTCGAGGTCCCCTGCGTCGACCTGAGGGGCGAGCCCGACCCGCAGGACGCGGCCCACCGGTGGATGGACGCGGACCGTGACCGCCCCGCCGACCTGGCCGAAGGCCCCCTGTTCGCGCAGGTGCTGCTCCGGCTCGCCGACGACCGCGTCTGGTGGTACCAGCGTTACCACCACATCGTCGTCGACGGTGCCGGCATCGCCGAGATGACCCGCCGCGCCGGCGACCTCTACACGGTCGGCGACGAGGCCGCCGCCCCCGACTGGACCCTGTCCAGGCTGGTCGACGCGGACACCGCGTACCGCGCCTGTGAGCAGTACGCCGAGGACCGGGCGTACTGGCTGGAGCGGATGGCCGGCCTGCCGGAGCCCGTCCGCCTCGTCGAGCGCGCGGCCACGCCGATGAAGCGCCGCGTCCGTCGCACCACGGAGCTCGCGCCCGAGGCCGCCGCCCCGCTGCGCGCCCTGGCGACGGCATCGCGCATGCCGCTGTCACGCCTTCTGCTGGCCGCCTCCGCGGCCTATCTGCACCGCGTCACCGGCGAGCAGGACCTGGTCCTCGGCCTGCCGGTCACCACCCGCCTGGACCCTGCGACGCGGCGCGTCCCCGCCATGGTGTCCAACATCCTGCCGCTGCGCCTCACCGTCCGCCCCGACATGACCGGCGCTCAGCTCCTGGACACCGTCCGCACGGCGGTCTCCGAGACCGTCGCCCACAGCCGCTACCGCGCCGAGGACCTCGCCAGGGACCTCGGCCTGGTCGACGGCGTGCAGGAGCTGGTCGGCCCGACCGTCAACATCCTTCCCCAGCCGGAAGCGCTGCGCTTCGGCGACGCGGAAGCCGAGTTCGTCCCGCTGTGGCTCGGCCCGGTCAGCGACCTCGCCCTGACGTTCGGGGACTACGAGGAGGGCCACGGCCTGCGCATCCACCTCGACGCGGACGCCGACGTCTGCGACGAGCGGACGCTGGCCGAGCACCAGCGCCGCTTCCTCATGGTGCTCGAGACGCTCGCCTCGGACCTCCGCCTGCCCATCGGGCACATCGAACTGACGTCGGGCGGCGAACGGGCCCGGCTGCTCGCCGAGTTCGGCGTGGCGCCCCGCCCCTCGCCCGAGACGACCTGGCCCGCGGCCTTCGAGGAGCGAGTGCGTCACGCCCCCGACGCCGTCGCGCTCGTCCGCGAGGACCGGGAGCTGTCGTACGCGGAGCTCAACGGCGCCGCGAACCGCCTCGCCCGCCTCCTCGTGGCGAGGGGCGTGGGCGGCGAGGACGTCGTCGCCGTGGCGCTGCCCCGCTCCCCGGAGCTCGTCGTCGCCCTGCTGGCCGTGATGAAGGCGGGAGCCGCGTACCTGCCGCTGGACGCCGACCACCCGCAGGACCGCATCGCCTACATGCTGGACGACGCCGGCGCGCGTACGGTCGTGACCACCCGCGACCTGTCCGCCGACCTGCCGGACGCGCCCGGGGTCGAGCACGTACTGCTCGACGAGCCCGACGTGGCCGCCGAGTGCGCGGCCCTCGACCCCTCGGACCTCGGCGTCGCCGCCGGCCTGGACCAGGCCGCGTACGTCATCTACACCTCGGGCTCCACGGGCCGCCCCAAGGGCGTCGTCGTCCCGCACGACGGTGTGGGCAGCCTCATCGCCACCGCCACCGACCGCATCGGCATCACCGCCGACAGCCGCGTCGTGCAGTTCGCGTCCGCCGGGTTCGACGTGACGGTCTGGGACCTGGTCATGTCACTGTGCGTCGGCGGCCGCGTCATCATGGTCCCCACCGAGCGCCGCGTCGCCGGGCCCGCCCTCACCGACTACATCGCACACCACCGCGCCACCCACATGATCCTGCCGCCGTCTCTCGTCTCGGCGCTGCCGCAGGAGTGCGAACTGCCCGACGGCGCCGTACTGGTCGTCGGCACGGAGGCGGTGCCCAGCGAGCTCATCGCCCGCTGGGCCGGACGTGTGAAGGTCGTCGTCGCGTACGGCCTCACCGAGGCCACCGTCAACTCCACGCTGTGGCTCGCGGAGGCCGACAGGCCCGGCGCCGCGCCCATCGGCCGTCCCGACCCCAACACCCGCGCCTACGTGCTCGACTCGGCGCTGCGCCCGGTGCCCGTCGGAGCCGAGGGCGAGCTGTACGTCGGCGGGCGCGGCCTGGCCCGCGGCTACCGGGGCAGGCCGGGGCTCACCTCCGAGCGCTTCGTCGCCGACCCGTACGCCGAGGAGCCCGGCGCCCGCATGTACCGCACCGGTGACCGGGTGCGCTGGGCAGCCGACGGCAACCTGGAGTTCCTCGGCCGCGCCGACGGCCAGATCAAGATACGCGGCCACCGCATCGAACCGGGCGAGATCGAGAGCGCCTTCATGGCCTGCCCCGGTGTCGCCCAGGCCGCCGTCCTCGTCCGCGAGGACCACCGGGGCGTGAAGCGCCTCGTCGCCTACCTCGTGCCCGAGGCCGGCACGGACCCGGACACCTCCGTGGCCGCGGCGCGCACCCGGATCGCGGAGAGTCTCCCGGACTACATGGTCCCGTCCGCGCTCGTACGCCTCGACGGCCCCCTGCCGCTCACCCCGAACGGCAAGCTCGACAGCCGCGCCCTGCCCGCACCCCAGTGGACCGCGATGGCGGGTGACGACGCGCCCACCACCCCCGCGGAGAGCGCGCTCGCCGCGCTGTTCGCCGACGTGCTCGGCCTGCCCTCGGTCGGCGTCCACGACAGCTTCTTCGAACTGGGCGGCGACAGCATCGTCGCGATCCAGCTGGTGAACCGCGCCCGCGAGAGCGGTCTCGCGCTCACCCCCCGCGACGTGTTCCGGCACCGCACGGTGGCCGCGCTGGCCAGGGCCGCGGGGGAGGCTCCGCGGGCGGTGGCCGCCCCGGTCGTCGAGCTCGACGCCGACGCCCTGCCCGTCTCCCCGCTCCAGGAGGGGTTCTTCTTCCACGCGGAGTTCGACCGGGAGGCCGGGGACCTGTACGTGGTTCAGGAGCTGCTGGACATGGCGGGCACGGTGGACCCCGAGCGGCTGCGGCAAGCGCTGCAGCGGCTTCTGGACCGGCACGCCCTGCTGCGGGCCGCGTTCCGGCAGCTGCCCGGCGGGCGGGTCGTCCAGCGGACGGCCGAGCGCGTCGCGCTGCCGTGGCGGGAGGCCGACACCGAACGGACGCCGCTGGAGGAACTGCTGCGCAAGGACCGCGCCGAGGGCTTCGACCTCGCACAGCCGCCGCTGATGCGGGCCACCCTGGTGCGGGACGGGCGGCGCCACCGGCTGCTGCTCACCCTGCACCACATCATCGCGGACGGCTGGTCCGTGTCCGTGCTGCTGCGCGAACTGACCGCCGCCTACCAGGGCGACGCCCTGCCCGAGCCCGTCGACCCGCACGCCTACCTGTCCTGGCTGGCCGGCCGGGACCGGGACGCCGCCCGCGACGCCTGGCGCCGCGCCCTGGCCGGACTCGACGGGCCGACCCGGCTGCCGGACGCGCTCACGGACGGTGCTCCGGCCGCGGCACCCGCCCGCCCCGAGCACGTGGACGTACGGCTCCCCGAGGCGTTCACCGCCGACCTGACGGCCCGTGCCCGCGCGAACGGCCTCACCCTGAGCACCGTCGTCAACGGCGCCTGGGCGCTGCTGCTGGGCGGGCTGACCGGCAGCCGGGACGTCGTCTTCGGCACCACCGTGTCCGGGCGCACCACCGACGTCGCGGGCCTGGCCACTGCCGTGGGCCTGTTCATCAACACCGTCCCGGCCCGTGTGAGCCCGCGCGCCGACGAGTCGCTCACCGACCTGCTGCGGCGCGTCCAGGACGAGCACGCGGCCCTCCTGGACCATCAGCACCTCGGGCTCGCCGACATCCAGCGGATCACGGGCGGCGGGGAACTCTTCGACACCCTGGTGGTGTTCGAGAACTACCCGTCCGGCGACCTCACGGCCGGCAGCGGGTCCGCCACGCCGCTCGTCACCGGCGCCGAGGTGTTCGACGCCGTCCACTACCCGCTCGCGCTGATCGTCGAGGCGCGCGACGGCCATCTGTCGCTGCGCTTCAAGTACGACGCCGCGCGGCTCGACCAACTGGCCGTGGCGGTCCTCGCCAACCGGTTCGAGACGCTGCTGCGGACCGTCGTCTCCGACCCCGGCCGCCGCGTCGCCCGCGTCGGCCTGCTGTCCGGCCGTGAGCAGGAGCGCATCACCGAGCTGAACGCCACCGCTCGCCCGCTCCCCGACCCGGACGCCACCCTCGCGTCGCTCTTCGCCGCCCAGGTGGCACGGACCCCCGACGCGCCCGCCGTCGTGTTCGAGGGCACGACCCTGACGTATGCCGAGCTCGACCGGCGCGCCGAGGCCCTGGCCCGCCGGCTGCGGGCTCGCGGCGCAGGCCCCGAGCGGTTCGTCGCCGTCGCGGTGCCCCGCTCGGCCGAGCTGATGGTCGCGCTGCTCGGCGTCCACAAGGCGGGCGCCGCCTACCTGCCCGTCGACCTCGACTACCCCGCCGACAGGGTCGCGTTCATGCTGGGGGACTCCGGGGCGCGTACGGTCGTGACCACCGCTGAATCCACCGGGCGGCTGCCCGACGTGCCGGGCCTCGAACACGTCCGTGTGGACCACGACGAGGTCGCACCGGACACGCCCCGCGTGGAGGCGGGAGCCGACCACCCCGCCTACCTGATCTACACCTCCGGCTCCACGGGCCGCCCCAAGGGCGTCGCCGTCACCCACCGGGCGATCGTCAACCGCCTGGCCTGGATGCAGGGCGAGTACGGGCTCGACCGCGGCGACCGGGTGCTCCAGAAGACCCCGTCCAGCTTCGACGTGTCCGTGTGGGAGTTCTTCTGGGCGCTGGTCGAGGGCGCCACCGTCGTTCTCGCCCGGCCCGACGGCCACCGCGACCCGGCGTACCTGGCCGAGCTGATCCGCACCGAGCGGGTCACGACGATGCACTTCGTACCGTCGATGCTGGCGGCGTTCGTCCAGGTCATGGAGGCCGGCACCGGTGCCCCCGACTGGGCGGCGAGCCTGCGCCGGGTGTTCTGCAGCGGCGAGGCGCTCACCGGCCCGGACGCCCGGCGCTGGTCCGAACTGACGTCCCGCCACGGCCGCGGCCCCGTACCGCTGCACAACCTGTACGGGCCCACCGAGGCCGCGGTCGACGTCACGTACTTCCCGTACGAGGGCGGCACCGAGCTCGCCGTCCCGATCGGCCGGCCCGTCTGGAACACCCGCCTCCACGTGCTGGACGCCTTCCTGCGGCCCGTCCCGGACGGGGTGCCGGGCGAGCTGTACCTCGCGGGCGTCCAACTGGCGCGCGGCTACCACGGCCGGCACGGCCTGACCGCCGAACGGTTCGTCGCCGACCCGTTCGGCGAGCCCGGAGCCCGCATGTACCGCACCGGTGATCTGGTCCGGCGCCGTGCCGACGGCGCCGTGGAGTACCTCGGCCGCACCGACCGGCAGGTGAAGATCCGCGGTAACCGGATCGAGCTGGGCGAGATCGAGGCGGCCCTCGCGAATTCGCCGGGCGTGGCCCGCGCGGCCGTCGTCGTCCGCGACGGCGCGCTCGTCGGCTACGCGGTGGCGGCCTCGGACACGCCGGCCCTCGACACCGACGCCCTGCGCGACGCGCTCGCCGGCGTGCTGCCCCAGGCCATGGTGCCCGGCGCCGTCGTCGCCCTGGACGAACTGCCGCTGACGCCCAGCGGGAAGCTCGACCAGAACGCCCTGCCCGCGCCGGCCGCCGCCCCCAGGGCGGGTGGGCGCGCGCCCCGCGACGAGCGCGAGAGCGCGCTGTGCGAGATCTTCACCGCCGTTCTCGGCATGCAGGGGATCGGGGCCGACGACGACTTCTTCATGCTCGGCGGCGACAGCCTCACCTCGATCGCCGTCGTCACCCAGGCCCGGGAAAGGGGACTGACGATCAGCCCGCGTGACGTGTTCGAGCACCGTACGCCCGCCGCGCTCGCCGCGGCGGCCGCCGAGGCTCCGGACTCCCAGGACAGCACCGAGACCCCGGCCGTGACCGTCTCGGCCACCGACGCCGGGCAGGCCGCCGCCGCCCTCCAGGCGATGCTGGCGCAGCAGGGCCCCGGTGCCGCGGTCGACCCCGCCCTCCAGGCACTCCTCGATCAGCTGACCGCCGCCGCGGGCACCCAGCCCCCGGCCGCCTCCGCCCCCCTGGGCGGACTGGAGCTGACCGAGGAGGAGACCGCCCGCGTCGAGGCCGTCGCGGGGCTGCCCGTCGCCGACATCTGGCCGCTCTCGCCGCTCCAGGAGGGCATGTACTTCCACGCCACCTACGACACGGGCGACGCCCTCGACGTCTACCTGTCGCAGGAGACCCTGGACTTCGACCACCGCCTCGACGCCGACCGGCTGCGCGCCGCGTGCCGGGCTCTGCTGGAACGCAACGCCGGCCTGCGCGCCGGCTTCACCAGCGACGGCCTGCCGCGGCCCGTGCAGTTCGTCGCGGACGGCGCTGAGATCCCGCTCGTGGAGAGCGACCTGTCCGCCCTGCCCGCCGACGAGCGGCGCGCCCGCGTCGACGAGCTGCTGGCGGCCGACCGCCGCCGGCGCTTCGACCTGTCCGCGCCGCCCCTGTGCCGCCTCCAGCTGATCCGGCTCGGTGACGGACGCGACCGGCTCGTCGTCACCCACCATCTCATCCTGTGGGACGGCTGGTCCGCGTGGCTGTTCCTCGAGGAGCTGTTCACGCTGTACGAGCGGGCCGGCGACACCACCGGTCTGCCCGCCCCCGGCTCGTACCGCGCGTACCTGTCCTGGCTGGACGAGCAGGACACGACCCGGGCCGTCGACGCGTGGCGCGCCGCGCTCGCCGGGTTCGACGAGCCGACCCTGGTGGCCCCGACGGGCCGCGACGCGGGCCCGGTCATCCCGGCCGACTTCGACGCGCTGCTGACCCGGGAGACCAGCGACCGGCTGCGCTCCCTGGCCCGCCGCCACGGCCTCACCCTGAACACGGTGCTCAACGCCGCCTGGGGCCTGGTCCTCTCCGCGATGACCGGCCGCGGCGACGTCGCCTTCGGCACCGCGGTCGCCGGACGGCCCGCGGACGTGCCGAACGTCGCCGGCATCATCGGCATGTTCCTCAACACCATCCCGGCGCGCGTCGCCTTCGCCCCGGACGAACCCCTGCTCGACCTGCTGCGGCGCATGCAGTCCGAGCGGGCCGCGGTCATGCCGTACGAGTACGTGGGCCTCGGCACCCTCCAGCAGGAGACCGGCCACCGCCGTCTGTTCGACACGCTGTTCGTGCTCCGCTCCGCCGACGGAGAGGACCGCGCCGCGGCGCTCCGGCAGCGGCACGGCATCACCGACGTGTCGAACGTGGACGGCACCCACTTCCCGCTGACCCTGATCGTCACGCCCGAGACCCGGCTGCGGGTCACCCTGGCGGCCCGGCCCGACCTGTTCGACGCGGAGGCCGCGACCACGATCCTCGGCCGGTTCACGACCGTCCTGGAGCGGCTCGCGGAGACCCTCGCCGCCCCGGACGCCGCCCTGGCCCGGACCGTCGGCGTGGACCTGCTGCTGCCGCCGGAGCGCGCCGCCCTGACGGCCGAGTGGGCCGGCAGCCGCGAGCCCGTGCCGGACGAGACGATCGCCGACATGCTCACCGCCCAGGTCGCCCGTACCCCGGGCGCGGTGGCGCTGGTCTTCGGCGAGCGCGCCCTCACGTACGCCGAACTGGACGCGCACATCAACCGGATAGCCCGGCTGCTGCTGGCCCGGGGTGCCGGACCGGAGAAGGTCGTGGCGCTGGCGCTGCCCCGCTCCATCGACATGGTGGCCGCGCTGTTCGCCGTCCTGCGCACCGGCGCCGCGTATCTGCCGCTGGACCTGGACCACCCCGCCGACCGGCTGCGGCTGATGGCCGAGGACACGGGCCCGCTGTGCCTGGTGTCCACCACGGCCGTCGCCCCGACGCTTCGCGGACCTGACGGCCCCGTCGCCCCCGAACTCCTCCTGGACGACGCGGCCGTGGCCGCCGAGCTGGCCGCCCTGCCCGGCGACGGGATCACGGACGCCGAGCGGCCGGCGTTCGCACACGACGTGCCGGGCCGCCTGGAGCACCCGGCGTACGTCATCTACACCTCCGGCTCGACCGGCAGGCCCAAGGGCGTCGTCACTCCCTACCGGGGCCTGACGAACATGCAGCTCAACCACCAGAAGGAGATCTTCGACCCGGCCATCGCCTCGGCCGGCGGGCGGCGGCTGCGCATCGCGCACACCGTGTCCTTCGCCTTCGACATGTCGTGGGAGGAGCTGCTCTGGCTCGTCGAGGGCCACGAGGTCCACGTCTGCGACGAGGAGCTGCGCCGTGACGCGGAGGCCCTGGTCGCCTACTGCGACCGGCACCGGGTCGACGTGGTCAACGTGACGCCCACGTACGCCCAGCTCCTCATCGAGGAGGGCCTCCTCGACCAGGACGAGAACACGGGCCGCCACCGGCCCGCGCTGGTCCTGCTCGGCGGCGAGGCCGTGTCCGACACGGTGTGGACGAAGCTGCGCCGCACCGAGGGCACCTACGGCTACAACCTGTACGGGCCGACCGAGTACACGATCAACACCCTCGGCGGCTCGACCACGGACAGCGCGACCCCGACGGTCGGCATGCCCATCCGCAACACCCGTGCCTACGTCCTGGACACGATGCTGCGCCCGGTCCCGCCGGGCTGCCCCGGCGAGCTGTACATCTCCGGCACCGGCCTGGCCCGCGGCTACCACGACCGTCCCGGCCTGAGCGCAGAGCGGTTCGTCGCGGACCCCTTCGGGGAGCCGGGGGAGCGGATGTACCGCACGGGCGACCTCGTACGGCAGCGGCCCGACGGCCTCCTCGACTTCCTCGGCCGCACCGACGACCAGGTGAAGATCCGCGGCTACCGCATCGAACTGGGCGAGATCTCCACCGCCCTTTCCTCGCATCCCGATGTCGCCCACGCGGCGGTCGTCGTCAACGAGAGCACCGGCACGAAGCGCCTCGTCGGCTATTTCGCACCGGAGGACGGCACGGAGCCGGGCGACGACCTGCTCCAGCGGCTGCGCGACCACCTGAAGGCCGGGCTGCCCGACTACATGGTCCCGTCCGCGCTCGTCCCCGTGGACACGCTGCCGCTGACCGTCAACGGCAAGCTGGACGTCAGGGCCCTGCCCGCCCCCGACTTCGCCGGTGGGGGCACCAGCCGCGCGCCGCGCACACCGCGGGAGGAGACGCTGTGCGCGCTCTTCGCCGAGGTGCTCGGCCTGCCCGAGGGCAGCGTCGGCATCGACGGCGACTTCTTCGAGCTGGGCGGCCACTCGCTGCTCGCCACCCGCCTCGTCAGCCGGGCGCGTACGGCGCTCGACGCCGAACTGGCGATCCGCGACCTGTTCGAGGCGCCCACCGTCGCCGAACTGGTCGAGCGGGCGGCCCGCTCCGGCGGCGCCGCCCGGCCGGTGCTGACCGCCGGCGAGCGGCCCGACGAGCTGCCGCTGTCCCACGCCCAGCAGCGGCTGTGGGTCATCCAGCAGATCGAGTGCACCTCGGCCGCCTACAACTTCCCGCTGGTGATGCGGCTGCGCGGCGCCCTCGACACCGACGCGTGGAGCACGGCGCTGGCCGATGTGACCGCCCGGCACGAGGCCCTGCGCACGGTGTTCACGCAGCGCGACGGCCAGGCGTTCCAGCGTGTGCTGCCCGCCGACGAGGCGCGGCCCGTGGTCGAGCGGCTGCGTGCCACCGAGGACGAGGTGCCCGGCATCGTCGAGGCTGCCGTGGGCAGGCCCTTCGACCTGGCCGCCGAACTGCCGCTGCGCGCCACGGTCGTGGAGCTGGCCCCCGAGGACCATGTCGTCGTTCTGCTGCTCCACCACATCACCACCGACGAGTGGTCGGACCGCCCGTTCCTGCGCGACCTGGCCACCGCCTACGCCGCCCGCGTCGCCGGTTCCGCACCGGACTGGGAGCCGCTGCCGGTCCAGTACGCCGACTACGCGCTGTGGCAGCAGCGCCTCCTCGGCGACCCGGCCGACGCGGACAGCCTGGCCGCCCGGCAGCTGGAGTACTGGCGTACGACGCTGGACGGCGCGCCCGAGGAACTGGAGCTGCCCACGGACCGGCCGCGCCCGGCACGGCCGGCGTTCACCGGCGCCGAACTGGACATCACGTTCGACACCGACGTCCACGAGGGTCTGAAGAGGCTCGCCCGCCGGACCGGTGCCAGCATGTTCATGGTGGTGCACGCCGCCGTGGCCGCCCTGCTGCACCGCATGGGCGCCGGGACGGACATCCCCCTCGGCTCGCCCATCGCGGGGCGCGGCGACGAGGCGCTGGACGACCTGGTCGGCTTCTTCGTCAACACGCTGGTGCTGCGTACCGACCTGAGCGGCGACCCGAGCTTCACGCAGCTCCTCGGCCGGGTACGGGAGACGGACCTCGCGGCGTTCTCGCACGCGGACGTGCCCTTCGAGTCGGTCGTCGAGAAGCTGAACCCGACCCGGTCGCTGTCCAGGAACCCGCTGTTCCAGGTGATGGTCGGCTACCACGCCCGCACGGGTGACGGACTGGAACTGCCCGGCCTCCACGCCGACTACGTGCCCTTCCGCATCCGCTCGGCCAAGTTCGACCTGGTGTTCAGCTTCACCGAGCACACCCCGGCCGACGGCGGCACGGGCTCCCTGGGCTGCCGTCTGGAGTTCGCCACGGAGCTGTTCGACCACGACACCGCCGAGCGTCTCGGCGACCGCCTCCGGGCGCTCGTCGCGGAGCTCGTGGCCGCTCCCGAGCGGCCCGTCTCGCAGGCCGGGATCCTGCGCGACGACGAGCGGCGCCTGGTCCTGGAGGGCTTCAACGCCACGGCCCGCGACGTCGAGGAGGAGTCGTTCCCGGCCCTGTTCGCGCGCAGGCTCGCCGAGCGCCCCGACGCGGTCGCCGTCGTCGACCGCTCCCGCTCCGTGACGTACGCGCAGCTGGACGCCCGCGCCAACCGCATCGCCCGGCTGCTGGCCGCCCGCGGTGTGCGTGCCGAGAGCGTGGTCGGTGTGGCCGTGCCCCGCTCGGTCGACATGGTGGCCGCGGTGCTGGCGGCGCTGAAGCTGGGCGCCGCGTTCCTGCCGCTCGACCTGGTCCACCCGGCCGACCGCCTCGCCTACATGATCGAGGACTCGCGGGCCGCCCTCGTGGTCGGCACAGAGCCGGTGGCGGGCAAGATCCCCGAGGTGGCGGGCGTGCCGGTGGTGCTGCTCGACGAGCCCTCGGTGGCCGCCGAGCTGGAGGCCCTGCCGGAGACCGCCCTCGGGGGCGAGCCGACGGGCCTGGACCAGGCCGCGTACGTGATCTACACGTCCGGTTCGACGGGCCGCCCCAAGGGCGTGGTCGTCCCCCACGAGGGCATCGCCAGCCTGGTCGCCACCGCGGTCGACCGGATGGGCCTGGAACGGGACAGCCGTGTCCTGCAGTTCGCCTCGATCGGCTTCGACGTCTTCGCCTTCGAACTGTCGATGGCGCTCTGCCACGGCGGCCGCCTCGTCCTCATCACCGACGAGGCCCGGGTCGCCGGCCCCGCGCTCACCGACTTCCTCGCCGACCAGCGGATCACCCACATGATCCTGCCGCCGTCCCTCGTGTCCGCGCTGCCGCCCGGCTGCGAACTGCCCGAGGGGTCGACCGTCCTCGTCGGTACGGAGACCGTGCCGCCGGACCTGTTCGAACGCTTCGGAGCCACGGCCCACCTGATCTGCGCGTACGGGCTCACCGAGGCGACCGTCAACTCCACGCTGTGGCCCGCCCGTGAGCACGGAGGCCGCCCGTCCGGCCGGGTGCCCATCGGCCGGCCCGACCCCAACACCCGCTGCTACGTCCTCGACGACCACCTGCGGCCCGTCCCGCCGGGTGTCACGGGCGAGCTGTACGTCTGTGGACGCGGCCTCGCGCGCGGCTACCTCGGCAGGGCCGGGCTGACCTCGGAGCGGTTCGTCGCCGACCCGTACGGCCCGCCCGGCAGCCGGATGTACCGCACCGGTGACCGTGCCCGCTGGCGCGCGGACGGCAACCTCGACTTCCTCGGACGCGTCGACACCCAGGTGAAGGTGCGCGGCTTCCGTATCGAGCTGGGCGAGATCGAGGCGGCGCTCACCGCGCACCCGTCGGTGGCCCAGGCCGCCGTGGTGCCCGACCGCGACGGCGACATCGTCCGTCTCGTCGGCTACGCCGTACTGGAGGCGGGAGAGGCCGGGCAGGCGGCCCCGCACGAGCTGCGCGCCCATGTGGCGGGCGTCCTGCCCGAGTACATGGTCCCGGCGCTCGTCGTCCCGCTGGACGGCCCGCTGCCGCTCACGCCCAACGGCAAGCTCGACCGCAAGGCGCTGCCCGCGCCGGACTGGGCGGCCATGACGGGTGACGCCCGCCCCGCGACGGCGACGCAGGCCAAGCTCGCCGAGCTGTTCTGCGAGATCCTCAAGCTGGAGAAGGTCGGCGTCCACGACAACTTCTTCGCACTCGGCGGCCACTCCATGGCCTCGATGCGGCTCCTGGGCCGCATCCGCGCCGAGTTCGGGGTCGAGCTGAGCATCCGTGACGTCTTCGACGCGCTGACGGTCGCCGGCATCGAGGGCAAGCTGAAGGGCGCGGCGACCGCCCGTCCGGCGCTCCGTCCCGCGAGGGACCACAGGGAACCGCTCCCGGCCGCCCCCGTCCAGCGCTGGCACTGGGACGCCCACCGCCGCGCACCCGGCTTCGACCACGCACTCGTGCTCCGCTCGCCCGGCGGTCTGGACGCGGACGCCCTGGCGGCCGCGCTCGCCGATGTGGCTGCCCGCCACGAACCGCTGCGGACGGCGTTCACGGAACGGGACGGCGCGCTGTACCAACGGGACGCCGAGCCCCCGGCACTGACGCGTGAGGAGTGCGCGGACCTGGAGACCCGCCTGGCGGAGCTGGCCGCGGGAGCACCGCGGCCCGACCGCGAGGCACCTCTCGGGGCTCACCTGCTGACGGAGGCCGCAGGAAGCCAGGCGCTCCTCCTGACCATGCACTACCTGGCGGTGGACGAATGGTCGGTCGTCCCCCTCTTCCGTGACCTGACGGCGGCGTACGCGGCCCGCGCGGAGGGCCGGGCACCCGAATGGGAGCCGCTGCCGGTCTCGTACGCGGACTACAGCCGCTGGGCCCGCGAGGTCCTGGGCGCCCCGGACGACCCCGACAGCCGCGCTGCGGGCCAACTCGCCTACTGGCGGGACACGCTGAAGGACGTCCCGGCCGAGCTGGCGCTCCCGGCCGACGGCTCCGACTCGTCCGCGCCCGGCGCCGACCACGTCGGCTTCGTCCTCGACGAGCGGCTGCACGCGGCGGTGGACGACCTGGCCCGGGCGACCGGCACCAGCATGTTCATGGTGCTGCACTCCGCCCTGGCGGCGCTGCTCACCGCCCACGGCGCGGGCACGGACCTGCCCATCGGTACGATGGTCGCCGGCCGCAGCGACGACCAGCTGGCCGACCTGGTGGGCTGCTTCTTCAACACGGTCGTGCTGCGCACCGACACCGCGGGCGACCCGACGTTCGCGGAGCTGCTGTCGCGCGTACGCGAGACCACGCTGAGCGCGCTCGACCGCCAGGAGGTCCCCTTCGAGGAGATCGTCCGGGCGACCGGTCTGCCTCCACAGGGCCCGCAGGTCATGGTGATCCACCATGAGCAGGCGGACCTGGAGCAGCTGGAGGGCGGCGTCGGCTCACTCGACGCCGTGCCGACCGGCTCGACGCGGGCGCAACTGACGCTCAGCTTCTACGAACCGCGGGGCGAGGGCCCCGTCCACTGCGGGCTGATCCACGCGACCGGCCTGCTCGGCACCGCCAAGGCACAGCGGCTCGCCGACGAACTACTCAGGCTGCTGCGCACCGTGGCAGCCGACCCGGAGCAGCCGCTCTCGGAGCTGTTCACCGCCATGACCGAACTGTCCACAAGGAGTGGAACCGCATGAGCACCAACCCGTTCGAGGACCCGCAGGGCCGCTTCCTGGTCCTGGTCAACGAGGAGAACCAGCACTCGCTGTGGCCGTCCTTCGCGGAGGTGCCGGCCGGGTGGCGCAGCGTCTTCGGCGAGGACACGCGCGAGGCGTGCCTGGCGTACGTGGAGTCCCACTGGACGGACCTGCGCCCCGCGAGCCTCGTGGCCCGGCAGGGCTGACGGCCCACGCCGCGACGCACCGCCGCCCGTGGAGGTTCTCCTCCACGGGCGGCGGTGTCGGTGAGCGGTCAGTAGTGGTAGCGGGCCTTGAGGACCTTGACTTCCTTGTCGTCCACCCGGTACACGAGCCGGTGCTCGTCGTTGATACGGCGCGACCAGTAGCCGGACAGGTCGCCTTTCAGCGGCTCGGGTTTGCCGATACCGGTGAACGGGGTGTGCTGGATCTCGGTGATCAGCCTGGTGATCCTGCGGGCCGTACCGCGGTCCGAGCTCAGCCAGAACAGAAGGTCTTCCCATCCGGCCGGGTCGAAGTGGACACTCCTCACCCCTCACCCGCCAGGGCTTCAAGCTCTTCCATCGTCTTCGTGATCGTGACCACGCCGGCCCTGTCGCGCGCGACGGCTTCCATCAGGCGTTGAGCGTTCGCAGGGGATTTCAGCAGGTAGACGGTCTCCTGCCAGGAATCGTAGTCCTCGGCGGACATCAGGACGGCGTCGCCGCCCTTGGAGCTGATGCGCACTGGAGCATGATCGTCGTTAACGCGCTTGATGAGCGGGAAGAGGTCCCTGCGGGCCTCACTGGCGCTTATGGTCATGATCATGCCCTCTCTCCGAGTCGTACGACAAAACGGTACCAGTGTCGTACGAGTTTCGGGTACCAACGGTAAGGGAATGCGAGAGGGCATCGCACCGCAAGGCTCCCGACCACGCGCTGGTGGGCGGGAGCCTTGGCGGACGAGAGAGCGCCCTACGCGCCCTACGCCGGGACCGCCGGCTCCCGGCGGCTGTCGGACCAGGCCGACCACAGTTCGGCGTAGCGTCCGCCCGCCGCGACGAGTTCGTCGTGGGTGCCGGTCTCGACGACGCGGCCCTGGTCGAGGACGACGACGCGGTCCGCGGTGGCCGCCTGGGGGAGGCGGTGGGCGACCATCAGGCCCGTGCGGCCCTCCAGGGCCCGCAGGGCGGCGGTCTCGAGGACGCGGGCGCCCGCGCTGCCGGCGTCGGCGGTGGCCTCGTCGAGGATGGCGATGGGCGGGTCGGTGAGGACGAGACGGGCGAGGGCCAGGTGCTGGGCCTGGGTCACCGTCAGGCGGTGGGCGCCCTCGCCGACGACCGTGGACAGGCCGTCGGGGAGCGCGTCGACCCACTCCAGGGCATCCACGTGGGCCAGTGCCGCGCGCAGCTCCTCGTCCGTCGCCTCGGGGCGGGCCAGCCGCAGGTCCTCGGCCAGTGGCCCCGCGAAGACGTGGACCTCCTGGCTGATCAACGTGACCGCCCGCCGTACCCCGGCGGAGCCCAGCTCCCGGGTGTCCACGCCGCCGAGAGAGATCGTGCCGGCCGCCGGGTCGTGGACGCCCGCGATCAGCTTCGCCAGGGTGGTCTTTCCCGCGCCGCTGGCGCCGACCAGGGCGACGCGCTCCCCGGAGCGTACGTCCAACTCGACGTCACTCAGCACCGGGTGGCCGTCCACGTAGGCGTGGCCGAGCCCCGTCACCTTGACGGACCCGTCGACCGGCGCCGCGACCGGCCCGTCGGGCTCCCGTTCGGCGGGGAGGCTCGACACACCGACCAGGCGGGCGAGGCTCGCCCCGGCGGACTGGGCGTCGTCGATGAGGAAGAGCGCGGCGTTGATCGGGTTGAACAGGCCGTGGAAGTAGAGCGCCGCCGCGGTCGCCGTACCAAGGCTCACGGACCCGCCGTCGACCAGGAGGAAGCCGGTGACGAGGATCGACGCCATGCCGATGAACTCGGCGATGTTGAGGCGGGAGAAGAAGCCCGAGACCAGGCGCATGCCCCGCGCCGCCAGGTCGACGGCCGTCTGCGACCGCCGCTCCACCAGCTCGGCGTGCCGGTCCGTCAGACGGAACGCCCGTACCGTACGGACTCCGCCGACGCTGTCGAGGAGCTGGTGCTGGAGGGCACCGGTCGCCACCCGGTGCGCGGCGTAGATCCTCGCGGCGCGCGGGATGTACCAGCGCACCGTCAGGACATGGACCGGCACGGCCACCAGCACGGCGAGCAGGAACCGCCAGTCGAGGACGGTCAGACCCACCAGGGTCAAGATGATGGTGAGGAAGGCTCCGGCGAACTCGGGAAGCGCCTGCCGTACCGCTTTCGCGATCAGGGTGACGTCACCCGTCACCCGCGAGGTCAGGTCGCCGGAACCGGCCCGCTCGACCCGTTCGAGCGGCAGCCGCAGTGCCCGGGCGATGAACCGCTCCCGCAGGTCGGCGAGGATCGTCTCCCCGAGCCGGGCGACGAGCGACTTGCCGATCGCGGTCGCGACGCCCCTGGCCACGGCCACCGTGAGGAGCAGGACCATCGGCACGGTCAGCGCGTCCGTGCCGCGCCGGTCCACGACCAGGTCCACGATCCGCCCCAGCAGCGGGGCGGTCAGCAGCCCGATGCCGGTGCCGACGACCAGGACGGTCACCGCGGCCACCGCCAGGAGGCGGTGACTGCGGAGCAGTTCGCGGACGACGGAGAGGGTCCGGGCGCCGGTGGCGGTGGGCAGGAGCTCGCGTTCGGGCGTGCCGGGTCCGCTCATGGTCCGTCCTTCGTCCTTCACGTCTCGGTCTCGCGCGTCGTTGTCCTGCGCGTCGCTGTTGTGTGCGTCGCCGTCCTGCACGGTCGTCATGCCAGCACCGCCGAGCGGTACGTCTCGTGGGCGGCGACGAGCTCCGGGTGGCTGCCCTCCGCGGCCACCGTGCCGTCGTCGAGCATCACCACGACGTCGGTCCCGGCGAGCAGGGCGGGGCTGGTGGTGACCAGGACCGTGGTGCGGCCCCGGCGCAGGTCGCGCAGCCGGGAGGCGATACGGGCCTCGGTGACCGTGTCGACGGCCGTGGTCGGGTCGTGGACGACGAGGACCGGCGGGTCGGCGGCCAGGGCGCGGGCGAGCGCCACCCGTTGGCGCTGGCCGCCGGAGAGTGAACGGCCTCGCTCGGACAGGACGGTGTCCACACCGTCGGGCAGCGCCTGGGCGACGTCGTCCGCCGCCGAGGCGGCCAGCGCCGGCCGCACGTCCGCCGTGTCGGTGTCCGCTCCGGCCCGTACGTTGGCGAGGAGGCTGTCCTCGAACAGGTCGGCGTCGTGGTGGGCGACCAGGATCGCCCGGCGGGCGTCGCCCGGGTCGAGGTCGGCCAGCGGTACGCCGTCGAGCTCCACGGTCCCTTCCGCCGGGTCGAGTTCGCGGCCCAGGCAGAGCAGCAGGTCGTTCACGGCGGCCGGGTCCTTGGCGACGACGCCGACGACGCTGCCGGGAGCGATGTCGAGGTCGACGCCGCGCAGGGCGCCGTGGGTGACGCCCCGTAGCCGCAGCCGTCCGGCGACCGGCTGCGGGAGCGCCGCCGTCCCGGGCGCGACGGCGTGCGGAGCGGCGAGGACTTCCGCGACCCGGTCGGCCGACGCGCGGCCCTGGGCGAACTCGCCGTTGACGTAGGTGAGGAGCTGGAAGGGTCCGAGGAGGTACTGGGCGAGGCCGACGGCCGCCACCAGGTCGCCCACGCTGATCGTGCCGCGCATCGCCAGATGGGCGCCGACGAGTCCGATGACCACGATGAAAATGCCCGTCAGGGCGAGGATCGCGCCGTCGTGCCAGGCCCGGCTGCGGGCCGCTCGCAGGGCAGCGGCGAGCGAGCTCCTGCTCGTACCCCGGTACCGGGAGACCGCCGCCGGTTCCGCGCCGATGCCCTTCAGGACGCGCAGCCCCGCGACCAGGTCCGCGGCGACCCCCGAGGCGTGGGCGGCGTGCTCCTGCTCGGCGTCGCTGCGCCGTTCGAGCGGGCGGCTGATGAGGTGGCCGATCCACAGCAGGGGCGGGACGCCGAGGAGGACGAGCAGGCCGAGGGGGACGGAAATACGCAGGAGGGCCACCGCGCTGATGGCCAGTCCGGCGACCGCGGACAGCGCGTACGGCAGGGCGGAGGCCACCGAGCCGACCCGTCGGGCGTCACCGGTCGCGACGGCGGTCAGCGCTCCGGGCAGCCGGCCGTTGTCGGCGCCGCCGCGCGGGTCGAGCACCCGGGCGGCGAGGTCCTGCCGGATGCGGTGCGCGGCGCCTTCGCCCGCTCCCTCGGTGAGCCGTGCGGAGTTCCGGTAGCACGTGGACAGCACGAGGAAAAGGACGGCGAGCACCAGCAGCCACCGCAGGAGCGCACCGGAGGAACCGGTGGCCACCGCCTCGTCGATGACGAGTCCGATGACGACGGGGACAAGGGCCTCGCACGCCTGGTGTGCCATGCCGAGGAGCGACGCTCCGACGATGCGGGGGCGTTGATCACCCAGCGCTCTTCGGAGGACATGGCCTCCCGTTGGTCCTCCAGCGGGCATGCGGAGCCTCCACAAGAACATAAGCGGATGGTTAGGTAAGGCTACCTTAATGATGGCTGGTGCCAAGGGTGCGTGCGGGGCCCCTCGGGAGGCGTGGCCGGGTCGGCCGTATGGCCACATTGACCTGCCGGAGTTGTACGGTTAGGCTCACCTAAGTTGCGTCGTCCGCCGTGTCACGTCGCTTGCAGCACAGCTCATTTCGCGTCTCGCGTACCGTGCGGTGCGCGAACCGCCACCAGGGGGAGTGGTCGTTGTCCGTCGAAGCCCAGGCGGCGTCCCGGAGCGGGACCGAGGGTCCTGCCGAGCCCGTCGTGCCGACGGTGCGCCCGGCGGCCGTGGCTCTGCGCGGTCTCGGACTCCTCGTGACGCTCGGCGCGCTGGTCCTCGTCTCACTGGTCAGTGTCTGGGTGGGCACCCGAGGGATCCCTTTCGTCTCGACATGGGACCTGCTGTGGCGGCCTGACGGGTCGCAGGCTTCCGTCATCGTCCACGACTACCGCATCCCCCGCACCATCCTCGGCCTCCTCGTCGGAGTGGCGCTCGGGCTGTCCGGCGCCCTGATGCAGGCCCTGACACGCAACCCGCTCGCCGACCCCGGGCTGCTCGGGGTGAACCTGGGCGCTTCCGCGGGCGTCGTGGTGGCCATCGCCTTCGTCGGCGTGGCCGCTCCTTTCGGCTACGTGTGGTTCGCACTCGCCGGGGCGGCCGCCGCGTCGGTGGGCGTCTACCTCCTCGGCTCCTCCGGACGTCAACTCGCCACCCCCGACCGGCTCGTCGTCGCGGGTGCGGCGGTGACCGCCGTGCTGTACGCCTTCAACTGGGGTGTGCTGCTGTTCGATCCGGAGGCGTTCGACCAGTTCCGGTTCTGGACCGTGGGCTCGCTCGCGGGCCGCTACTACGACATCGTCCTCCTGATCCTGCCGTTCGTCGCCGTCGGGCTGGTCGTCGCCCTCCTGCTGGCCCCGTCCCTCAACGCCCTTGCCATGGGCGACCAGGTGGGGCGTGCCCTGGGCGTGAACGTCGGCCGCACCCGGGTGCTGGCCGCCCTTGCCGTGATGCTGCTGTGCGGCGCCGCCACCGCCGCGGCCGGGCCGATCAGTTTCGTGGGGCTCGCCGTACCGCACATCGCCCGGTTCGTCGTCGGCCCCGACCAGCGCTGGGTGTTCGCGTACTCGATGCTCCTCGCACCCGTCCTGCTCATCGGGTCGGACGTCCTGGGCCGGGTGCTCGGCGCTCCGGGCGAGGTGCAGGTCGGCATCGTCACCGCGTTCATCGGCGCACCCCTGTTCATCGCGCTGTGCCGCCGCCGAAAGCTGGTCATGCTGTGAGCGACGTCCGGGAGGCGAAGACCTCCGTACCCGGGCCCGTGGACGACCGCGTCACCCGTGTCATCAGCGGCCGGGTCGTCCGTACCGGAGCGGGCGCATTCTCCCTGCGCGTACAGGGCCGCACCGTCGCCGTCACCGCGCTGCTGCTCGCCGCCCTCGTCCTCGTCGTGGGCGTCACCCTGACCACCGGCGACTTCCCGCTCACCGTCGGGGAGGTTCTCCAGGCACTGACCGGCAACGGATCCGGTGCCGCCGACTTCGTCGTCAACACGCTGCGCATGCCCCGCATCCTGACCGCGGTGTTCGTCGGAGCGGCCCTCGCCGTGAGCGGGGCGATCCTGCAGAGCCTCACCCGCAACTCGCTCGGCAGCCCCGACATCATCGGCTTCACCAACGGCTCGGCCGTGGGCGCTCTCGTCGTCATCATCGTGCTGCACGGCAGCATGACGCAGATCGCGTTCGGAGCGCTGATCGGCGGCCTCGCCACGGCCCTCGCCGTCCACCTCCTCATGATCGGCCGCGGGCTGCAGGGCTTCCGGCTGGTCGTCATCGGTGTCGGCGTCAGCGCGCTGCTGCTCGCCGTCAACTCGTACCTGATCACCCGGGCCACGTTCCAGGAGGCCCTGGAAGCCCAGGCATGGCTGATCGGCAGCCTGGGGAACCGACTGTGGGTCCACGCCAACGCCATCGGCCTCGCACTGGCCGTCCTGCTGCCACCCGCCCTCCTCCTCTCCCGCCGCCTCGCCATGGTGGAGATGGGCGACACCACCGCCATGGGGCTCGGCGTCAACGTGACCCGCACGCGCACCGCCCTCCTCGTGATCAGCGTCGCCCTGGCCGCGTTCGCCACCGCGGTGACCGGCCCCATCTGGTTCATCGCCCTGGCGGCACCCCAAGTGGTACGCAGGCTCACCCGGTCGTCCGCGCCGGCGCTGGTGCCCTCCGCCCTCATGGGCGCCCTCCTGCTCGTCGTGAGCGACCTCGCCGTCCAGCGGATCTTCGCGCCCGCCCTCCTTCCGGTGGGCACCGCGACCGGCGCCATCGGCGGGCTCTACCTCATCTGGCTGCTGATCACCGAGTCGCGAAAGAGCCGCGCATGACTGCAACTCACCGAGTCGCGAAAGAGCCGCGCATGACTGCAACGAACGCCCCGCAGCCCCGGCTGCGTGCCGAGGGCCTCACGCTCTCCTACGACCAGCGGACGGTGGCCACGTCCCTGGACGTCGACATCCCCGACCACTCCTTCACCGTCATCATCGGGCCCAACGCCTGCGGCAAGTCGACGCTGCTCACGGCGCTCGCACGGATGCTCAAGCCCAAGGCCGGTCAGGTCTACCTCGACGGCGCGGCGATCGCCTCGTACCGCTCGCGTGAAGTCGCTCGCCGCCTCGGCCTGCTCCCGCAGTCGTCGAGCGCGCCCGGCGGCATCACCGTCGGCGACCTGGTGGCGCGCGGCCGGTTCCCGCACCAGCGGCTGCTGAAGCAGTGGTCCGCCGAGGACGAGGCGGCCGTGGTGGAGTCGATGCGGCAGACCGGCGTTCTCGAACTCGCCGACCGGCCCGTGGACGACCTCAGCGGCGGCCAGCGCCAGCGCGTCTGGCTCGCCATGGTCCTGGCGCAGAAGACCTCCATCGTGCTCCTCGACGAACCCACCACGTTCCTGGACATCGCCCACCAGGTCGAGGTGCTCGACCTGTGCGCCGACCTCCACGCGGACAAGGGACACACCGTCGTCGCCGTCCTGCACGACCTGAACCAGGCGTGCCGCTACGCCACCCACCTCATCGTCATGCGTCCCGGCGGCGTCATCGCCGCCCAGGGCGACCCGGCGACGGTCATGACGGCCGAGCTGGTCGAGGACGTGTTCGGACTGCCCTGCCGGATCATCGACGACCCCGAGACCGGCACGCCGCTGATGGTGCCGGCGGCGCCCAGGCGGTACGGGGCGGAGGGCGGCGCGCGCGACCCGCGGCGGGCCGAAAGGGCCGGCGCCGCCGACGCCGTGCTGGCCGAGACCTCCTAGGGACGGACCGCCCGTGATCCTGTGCACCAGGCTGACGAACGCGCGCATCCTCACCATGGATCCCGACCACCCGGTCGCCCGCGAGCTGGGCATCTGGCAGGGCCGGATCGTGGGCCTGGACGAGGCCGTGTCCGACCTGCCCGCACGCGAGGTCGTCGACCTCCAAGGCGCCACCGTGCTGCCCGGGTTCATCGACAGCCACGTCCACCTGGCATGGACGGGCCTGAAGGCGAGCTCGCCGAGCATCGCCGGGTGCGAGCGGGCCGAGGACGCCCTCGCCGCCGTCGAGGCGGCGGCCTCCCGCCACGGCGCGCCCGGCGCCTGGGTGCACATCGGCGGCTACGACCAGCGGGCCCTCGGACGCCATCTGACCGCGGCCGAACTGGACCGGGTCAGCCACGGCCGCCGGGTGTTCCTGATGCACGACTCCGGCCACGCCTGCGTGGTCAACAGCGCCGTCCTCGACCTGCTCCCGCCCGGCGTCCCCCACGAGGACGGACTCCTCGTGGAGAGCGCGATGGGCGCCGTACGGCGGCTGCGCCTTCCGTACGCGCAGGAGGAGCTCGCCGACGCGATCGAGTACGCCGGCCGCGTCTGCCTCGCCGAGGGGATCACGGCCTGCGCCGAGGCGGGCATCGGCGCCGGCCTGCTCGGCCACAGCCCCGTCGAGCTCGGCGCCTACCAACTCCTGCGGGACCGGGGGCGACTGCCGCTGCGGGTCCAGCTGATGCCGGGGGCCGACACCCTCCGGCCGCTCGGCGCGCATGAGGACGACGGCATCCCACGGGCGCTGGACCTCGGCCTGCGCACCGGGTTCGGCGACGACTGGCTGTCCGTCGGCGCGCTCAAGATCTACACCGACGGCGGCATGATGGCGCGTACGGCCGCCCTCACGGCCCCGTACGAGGGTACGGACCACACGGGACAGCTCCAGGACGACCCGGAGCACCTGACGTCCCTCATCGTGGACGGGCACCTCGCCGGATGGCAGCTCGCCGTGCACGCCATCGGCGACCGGGCCGCGGACCTCGCCCTGGACGCCCTGGAGCGGGCCCAGGCGCTGCGGCCCCGCACCGACGCCCGCCACCGCATCGAACACGCGGGGCTGATCCGGCCCGACCAGCTTCCGCGTTTCGCACGGCTCGGGCTCAGCGCCGTGGTCCAGCCCAACTTCCTGCGCTACTTCGGCGACGACTACGCGAGCATCATGGGCCCGCACCGGGCGCCGTGGATGTACCGCGGCCGGGGCTTCCTCGACCACGGGGTCACGCTCGTCGGCAGCTCGGACCGGCCCGTCACCGACGGATCGCCGCTGCGGGCCGTCCAGTTCATGGTCGAGCGCGCCTCCGTCTCGGGCGGGCTGATAGGCCCGGAAGAGGCCGTCACCGTCGACGAGGCCCTGCGCGCCTACACGGTCGGCGGCGCGTACGCCTGCCGGTGGGACGACAGCGCGGGCAGCCTCGGCCCCGGGAAGCGCGCCGACCTCGTCGTGCTGGGCGACGACCCGCGGAGCGTCGACCCCTCCCGGATCGGTGACATCGAGGTCGTCGCGACCTTCGTGGACGGACGCGAGGCGACGCGGGGTGGGAAGCTGTGAGGCGCGACGACCGCACGGGCCCGCCGTGCGGACGGTGACGGCCCCGGCGCGCCTGGGAGCGGACCCCCTGCCGACGCCCTGGCCGGGAGGGCAGGGGCCCAGGCTGTGGAGCGTGCGGGTGAGCGAGTACGCCGCGCGGGCCGGTGCGCTGCACACGGTGCTCGACGACGGCGAGCGGGCCCGGTGCCAGGGCTTCGTGCGGACGGTCGACCGGGACCGGTACCGGGTCGCCCATGTGGCACTTCGTCAACTGCTGGGCGCGTACCTCGCATGCGACCCGGCGGGGGTGCGTCTCGGGCGTGAGCCGTGTCCCGGGTGCGGCGAGCCGCACGGCCGCCCGGCCGTGGCCGGCGCCTCGCCCGTACCGCTCCACTTCTCCCTCTCGCACGCCGGCGACGCCGTCCTGCTGGCCTTCGCGGACGCGCCGGTCGGCGTCGACGTCGAGGAGTGGCCGAGCCCCGAAGCAGCCGCGGAGGTGGGGCGGTTGCTGCACGCCACCGAGCGCGCCGAGCTGGCGGCGCTGGCGCCGTCGGCCCGTCCCGCCGCCGTCGGGCGCTGCTGGGCGCGGAAGGAGGCGTACCTCAAGGGGGTCGGCATCGGACTCGGAGAGGACCCGTCCGTCACGTACGTGGGTGCCGGGGGCGTTCCGGCGGCCGTCCCGGGTTGGTCGGTCACCGACGTGCCGGCTCTTGCGGGCTACGCGGCCGCCTGCGCGCTCCGTACGGAGGACGGCTCTGATCACCCGACTTGGCTCTCGACTTAGGCAAGGCTAACCTTAGTTCTAAGTCCACCGGGGGTCATGCGGTGATCCAACCGCCCCTCCCGCACGGTGGATCCGAGGAAGGAATGCCTTGATCACGGCCACGCCGCGCCCTGTCACGCCGTCACCCCGCACTCTCCCATCGACCGGCTTCCGCGCCTTCTCCGTCCGGCCCGCGCGGCCCGCCGACGCCGACGCGCTCGCCGCCCTCTCCCTGCCGTTCGTGCGATCGGGAGCGCTCCGTGAGCGTCCGCGGGCCCAGTACGCCTCCCAGGCGGGCGACTTCCTCGTCGCCGAGGCCGCCGACGGAACCCTCGAAGGGTGCCTCGGGCTCAGCGTCCATCCCGCAGAGCCGCCCGCCGGCCGGCCCGCCGCCGGCGTCCTCTACAACTTCTGCGTCGCCGGGCACCGGCAGGGGTGCGGCATGGGCGTCCGGCTCCTGCACTCCGCGCTGGCGAGGGCACGGAACCAGTCGCTGCGCACCGTGTTCACGGCGACGACCGGCAGCGGCCACCTCTTCCTCCGGCAGGGCTTCGCACCGGCCTGCGCAAGCCTGGCCCCCGCGGCCTGGGCCCGCTCCCTGGACCCCCGGCGCAACGCCCGCGTGCTGGCCCGCGTCCTGTGAGCCGAGGAACGTGAAGGGGCGGGCCCGGAAGCCGATACGGCACCAACGGCATCGCCGATACGGCTCCCGGGCCCGCCCCTTCGTGGAACGGAACGCGTACGGCGGCGCTCACGCGCCGCTCTCGTCCTCCGGGCCAGCACCAGCGTCCGCGCCCGTACCTGTGCCTGTGCCGGGGCTCGCGCCCGGACCCGCGCCGGGGCTCGCTCCCGGACCGGTACCTGTGCCGGGGCTCGCGCCGGGGCTCGCTCCCGGATCCGGGAGCACCGTCGTGCCCGGACCGTCCTCGGCGAAGACGCCACGCACCAGCGCGTGCGGCACCCGGCCGTCGATCACCCTGGCCCTGCGGACACCCGCCCGCACCGCCCGCAGGCAGCCCTCCATCTTCGGGAGCATGCCGCTCGCGAGCCCCGGCAGCAGGTCGGCCAGTTCACCGGCCGTCAGCCGGTCGATCACCTCGGTGCTGTGCGGCCAGTCCGCGTACAGCCCCTCGACGTCGGTCAGCATCACCAGCCGTTCCGCGCCGAGGGCGACGGCCAGCGCGGACGCCGCGAGATCGGCGTTGACGTTGTAGACCTCCCCGTCCGCACCCCGTGCGACGGGCGAGATCACGGGGATGCGGCCCTCTTCCAGCAGGCTGCGCACGGTTCCGGGTTCCACGGCCACGACCTCTCCGACGAGACCGATGTCCACCGGTCGGCCGTCCACCCACGCGGGCCGCCGTACGGCGGTCATCGTGTGCGCGTCCTCGCCCGACATGCCCACGGCGAAGGGGCCGTGGGCGTTGAGCGCGCCGACGAGTTCCCGCTGGACCTGGCCGGTCAGCACCATGCGGACCACCTCCATGGTCTCCGGCGTGGTCACCCGCAGGCCCGCCTCGAAGCGGACGTCCAGGTCGAGGCGGTCGAGCATGGCGCTGATCTGCGGTCCGCCACCGTGCACGACGACCGGGCGCAGCCCCGCCTGCCACAGCTCGACGACGTCCTGGGCGAACGTCCGGTGAAGGGCGGGGTCCACCATGGCGTTGCCGCCGAACTTGATGACGACGGTCCGGCCCTGGAGCTCCTCCAGCCAGGGCAGGTCGTCGGCCGCCAGGGCGTCGTCGGCCGGCTCGCCGGCGGTCGGTCCGTCACCGGCGGCCGCACCGTGCGCAAGGGATCCATGGGCAGCGGTCATGCTCACGGAGTCACTCCGTTCATGGGCAGGCCCAGCCGTTCCGGCAGACCGAGGGCGACGTTCATGCTCTGCACCGCGCCACCCGCGGTGCCTTTCGTCAGGTTGTCGATGGCGCTCACGCAGATCAGCCGGCCGGCGTCCGGGTCGACGGCGATCTGCACCTGGGCCGTGTTGGAGCCGAGCACGGCGGCCGTCGAGGGCCACTGCCCGGGAGGCAGTATCCGTACGAACGGCTCGTCGGCGTAAGCGGATTCGTACGCCGCGCGCACCTCGTCCTGCCCGCCCGGGGTCGCCTCCGGCCGGAGGCGGGCGGAGCAGGTGGCGAGAATGCCCCGCGGCATGGGCGCCAGCGTCGGGGTGAAGGAGACCGTGACGTGCTCGCCCGCCGCGCGGGAGAGGTTCTGCGTCAACTCGGGCGTGTGCCGGTGGCCGCCCCCGACCCCGTACGGGCTCATCGCGCCCATCACCTCGGCGCCGAGCAGCTGCGGCTTGAGCGCCCGTCCGGCACCCGACGTCCCGCTGGCCGCGACGATGACGGCCTCCGGCTCCACCAGCCGGGCCGCGTAGGCGGGGAACAGCGCGAGCGTGACGGCCGTGGGGTAGCAGCCGGGTACGGCGATCCGTGAGGCTTCGCGCAACTCGGCGCGGGCGCCGGGGAGTTCGGGCAACCCGTAGGGCCAGGTCCCGGCGTGGGCGGAGCCGTAGAAGCGTTCCCAGGCCGCCGGGTCGCGCAGCCGGAAGTCCGCTCCGCAGTCCACGATCAAAGTGTCGGGTTCCAACTGCCGTGCCAGCGAAGCCGACTGTCCGTGCGGCAGGGCCAGGAAGACGACGTCGTGACCCCGCAGGGCAGCCGCCGACGTCTCGTCGAGGACCCGGTCCGCGAGTGTGGCCAGTTGCGGCTGTACGGATCCGAGCGGCCGGCCCGCGCTGCTGTGCGCGGTCAGCGCGCCGATCTCCACGCCGGGGTGCGACAGCAGCAGGCGGAGGAGTTCTCCGCCCGCGTAGCCGCTGGCACCGGCCACCGCGACCCTTACGGTCATGTTCTTCCGTTTCTCTCATGCGTCAGAAGGTCGAGCGGCAGGACCTCGGCCGCGGCACAGTATTGATTAGGCGAGCCTAACCTGAAGTCTTTTCCCGGGGTGGCTCGGATCAAGCGGCTCGCCAGTACCCGAACGCGTGCAACCGCTCCTTGGGCACGCCGAGTTGCTTGCGCGCGAAGGCGGCGAGCGTGCGGGTCGTGACCGTGTCGCAGGCGATCCACACGTAGGAGTCGGCGTCCAGCTGCTCCGGGAGGTCGGATCGCACGGTCTCCACCAGCGCGGCTCCTCCGTCGCGCCGGGGGACGCGGACCACCTGCCGGCCCGGGGTGCCCTGATGCGCGATACCGTCCGCGTCCGTGGGCTCCGAGGTCTCGAACCAGATGGTGGCCGGGGTCAACGGCAGCGACGCGAGCAGCGAGTTGATGGCGGGCCGTGATGCCGGATCACCGACCACGAGCAGCCGCGACGGCGCGGGATCGGGCACGGTGAAGCCGGTGCCCTGGACGGTGGCCTCGATCGTGTCGCCCGCCTGCGCGGAGCGCGCCCAGTCGCTGGCCCGCCCCTGGTGCAGGACGAACTCCAGGCTGAAGGTGCCTGCGCCGGGGTCCGGGTCCACCAGCGTGTAGGCCCGCTGGTGCGGCCGTCCGGCGTCGTCGAACCAGAGACGCACCCACATCGTGGGGTGCGTTCCCGTCGTGCCGAGCATGCCGCCGTCGGTGAAGGTCAACCGGTGGAGGTGCTCCGAGACCCGTTCGTTCGAGCGCACGGTGAAGGTGAAGTCCCTGCCCCGCATGAGTTTCAGGGCGACGCCCTGCCAGCCGTGTCCCATGGTCTGCCCCCTGGTCGCGTGTGGAGACGCGTCGATCCGGAAGTGTGCCTGCCGCTCGGTCGGTCGTGAGTGCCGAGGTCAGGGGCGGGTGGAAGGGTGCCGCTGGTGGGCGCAGCGCGGCGTCGTGAGGAGCCGGCGGACCTGCTCCCCGGCCTCGGCCGCGTCCCGGGCCGTGGCCGGGAACAACAGGCGCAGATCGCAGTGGCCTTCGCGGTACTCGCAGCGCAGGCTGATGCCGTAGCGGTCCACCGCGAGCGGCAGGGTCCGCACCACGCCGTGCGGGAGCCGCGACCCGGCGAGGACGACCAGGTCGGCCACCATGTCCTCGTGGGCGTCGCAGAGATGCGTCAGCATCGCGGCCTCCTCGACGGCGAGCGGGTCGGGGTCGGCGAGGGCGAACTCGTCGAGTGCGACGTCCCGGCTCCCCGCCGCGGTCCGCAGCGTCACGCGCGCCAGGTCGAGACGGAGCGTGTCACCGTCCCCGGCGCCGCCCGGAGCGAGCCAGCCGGAGATCGTCACCCGGGCGCGCACACGGTCGCGCAGGGCCGTCGGCGCGATGTCGGTGAACTCCAGCAGGGCGGCGAGACTGCCTCGCGGCGCGGCCGCGGCCTGGACTGCCAACGGGCTGTCCGTGGAGGGGTGAAGGGTGATCCGCCCCTTGCTGCCCACGGAGTGCATACCGATCAGGTCGTACTCCTGCCCGTCCGTGGTGAGTGACAGGGACACGGCCCGGGCCAGCACGGAGCGGACCTGCTCCGCCGGGCTCTGCTCGGGCAGGGCGGTGTCTGCGGCGGTACTCACGGCGACTCCTCGCGGGACGTTGCGGCTCCGGGCAGGGGTCTGAGGGCAGCCCCTTGTTTGAGGTAAGGCTAACCTAACTTACTCTCGCTGTGGGAGTCTGCTCCGCTCCCCGTCAGCCGCGCACCGAACGTCGACCGTCCGTCGCGGGAGGGGTGAACGCCGACCACGACACGGTGCGCCATCGCGCCCTCGTCCGCGCGTACACCGTCCCCACGCGCCGCACCCGTCCCTGCCGCCCCGGACGGTGCGGTGACGGTGACGGGTGCGCAAAGCGTGGAGCTCGTCCTCGTTGACCGGCTGCTGCGCGTGACGTTCCGCGCCGCCCGGCCGCCCCGGTCCGGCGCGCAGGCCCACCCGGGCCCCGCGGACCGGTGCCGGCCCGGGCGGCCCCGGGGGCCCTGCGCGCCGGACCGGTGACGTCCGAGGCGCGGCCCCGGGGGGCAGTGGCGGAGCCCCGGGTACCGGCAGGAGCGGGGCGGGGGGAGCTCCCGGCCACAGGGCCGGGGCGTCGGTGGCGTCCCCGACCGGACCGTGCGGGTCTCGTCAGGCGTCGATGATGACGGGGATGATGAGGGGTTTGCGGCGGTAGGTGCGGAAGGCCCAGTTGGCGACCGTGCGGGCGATG
>NZ_JBEZKP010000062.1:0-40312 GCF_040706335.1 Streptomyces sp. NPDC048389
GGCGCGTGGCCGGCCCTCGGCTGGGCGCGGTCGCGGGCGGCACGGCAGTCGCCGGCGGCGCCGCGGACAACGTTGCCGTTGTGCCCAGGAGGAGGTCCAGCGCGCGGGCCGCGGCCATCGCCGACGGGGCGGCGGGGGTGTGTTTCAGATGGAGGTCGTAGGCCCACACCGTCGCGGAGAGGGCCGTGGCCACCGCCAGCGCGGGGCGGCCGGCGCGGGCCGCGAGAGTCAGGCCCGCCGCGGTGAGGGCTCCGGCCGCGGTCAGAGCCGCGCCGGGGGTGATGCGGCCGGAGGGGATCGGGCGGTGCGGGCGGTCGACGGCGTCCTCCTCGCGGTCGGCCCAGTCGTTGAGCGCCATGCCCGCCTCGTACAGGCAGAGCGACGCGCCGACGGCGTACGCCGTGCCCCGGTTGGGCCTCAGCCCGGCACAGGCCGCGCCCGCGAGGGCGTCGCCGGGCACCGTGAACACCGCGGAGACACGTAGCAGTTCGGCCCAGTCACGCAAGCGGGCACGGGCCTGCCGGGTGCGGGTCATCGTGCCTCCCGCAGGCAGTCCGCAAAGGACAGCAGCGCGGTGAACTGGTCGGACAGGCCCGCCGGGCCGCCGTCCGGGTCCTTGAAGTAGAAGCCGAGCTCGGGCAGCGGCCCCGACAGGCCCGCCTCATGGGCGCGGGCCACCAGCCGGGCCAGGTCGAGGACCAGAGGGGCCGCGAGAGCGGAGTCGCAGCCCTGCCAGATGGTCTGGAGGATCATCCGGGAGCCCAGGAAGCCGTCGAAGGCGATGTGGTCCCACGCGGTCTTCCAGTCGCCGAGCGCGGGGACGTCGTCGATGTGGACCTCGCCCTCCGGCACCGTTCCGAGGGTGTCGGCGAGGACGCGTTCCTTGCCGGCGTTCTTCGCCGCGGCCGCGGCAGGGTCGGCCAGCGCCGCCCCGTCGCCGCCGCCCAGCAGGTTCGTGCCGGACCAGGCCCTCACGGTCAGGGCGCGCTGCAGGAACATCGGCGCGAGCACCGATCGCAGCAGCGTCTGGCCGGTCTTGCCGTCGCGGCCCGCGTGGGGAAGGCCACCGGCCGCGACGGCGTCCGCGAGGGCCGCGGTGCGCAGCCCCGTGGAGGGGGTGAAGTTGACGTAGGGGCAGCCGGCCCGCACGGCGGCGGCCGCGTAGAGGGAGCTGGGCGGCAGCCGTACGGCGCCCGGCTCCGGCAGGGGTTCGGTGGAGGCGACGCCCACGACGACGACGCGGGCCAGGGCGTTCCGTGAGCGGAAGGCGGCCATGTCGGCGGCGAAGGCGGCGATGAGTTCCTCGTCGCTTCGGGTGTCGCCGGCGCCGGGTCCGCCTTGCCGGATCTCCCGGTCGGCGGCCTCCAGTTCGGCCCGGACCGCTGAGGCGAGCCCGTGCGGCAGGACACCGGCCTCCGTGAGGTGTTCCGCGCGCTTGGGCAGCGGGCAGTGGGCGGTGTCGTGTCCGCCGAAGACGAGTGAGGGCAGGGTGGGCAGCCCGGTTCCGGTGAAGGCCGGCGTCTCGGTGACCATGCCGGTGGGCGGGTGCAGTCCGGCGGTGACCGCCGCGCATCCGGCGACGGCCGTGGTGGCCACGGAACCGCGTGCTCCGACGAACCAGACTCCGGTGCGTGTGTTCCCGTCTGTCACGGGCTGCCTCCCTGTCAGGTCGTTGCTGCGATGGGGTGGAGGACGGCGGGCGGGGGGTACGGCGCCTCCCCGCCCGCCGCCGGCTCGTGGGCGGCCCCGCGGTACTACGAGGGCAGCTCCTTCAACCGGATGTTCCGGAAGGACACCTGGTCGTCAGCCCCGTGGTTCTGGAGGCCGATGTGGCCGTCCGCCAGGCTGCGGGCCGGGTCGGTGTTGGTGAAGTCGTTGATCTTCACTCCGTTGAGGAAGACCCGCAGGCGCTCGCCCTTGACCCGGATCTCGTAGCTGTTCCACTGGCCGGGCGGCCGCAGGACCTGGTCACGGGCCTTGATGTTCGCCGACTTGAAGCCGTAGACCGCGCCGGTGGTGCGGTCGGCGGCGTCGGTGGCGTCGATCTGGATCTCGTAGCCCTTGTTCACCGCGGACCACGGATCGTCGGAGGCGGGGAAACCGACGAAGACGCCCGAGTTGTCGTCGCCGTCCGTCTTCCAGTCGAGCTTCAGCGAGTACGAGCGGAGCTCCTTGGCCTGGTACCAGAGCAGGCCCATGCCGCCCCGGGAGCGCAGTTCCCCGTCGACGACGTCGAACCGGCCCGGCCCGGCCTGCTTCCAGCCGTCGAGCGTCTCGCCGTTGAAGATCGTTCGGTGGCCGGTGCGCGGCCTGCAGTCGGCCTTGACCTGCCCGGTCGCGTACCGCAGCCCGCCGAGGAGGTGCTGGCGGAAGGCCGGCTCCGTGTACGACTCCTTGGTGTGGCCGCCGCCGGTGTAGAAGGCGCGGCCGCCCTCGTACGTCTGGCACCAGGCGATCGGGTGGTCGCCCTTCATGGTGCCGCCCTGATAGGTGGTCTCGTCGAGGGTGGCGAGGACGCGGGCCTGCGCACGCGGGTTGGTGCGGTAGTTGTACCACTCGTCGGTGCGCTCCCAGGGGCCGTGGACGTGCGCGGTGGCCGGATGGTCGTGGTCCTCGACGCGGACGGTCGCGGCCTGGATGTGCGGGTGCGAGTCGAAGTAGGCGCCGACGAGTCCGCCGTAGAACTCCCACTCGTACTCGGTGTCGGCCGCCGCGTGGACGCCCATGTAGCCGCCGCCGGCGGCGACGTAGTCCTCGAACGCCTTCTGCTGGTCGGCGTTCAGCACGTCGCCGGTGGTGGACAGGAAGACGACGGCGTCGTAGCGGGCGAGGTTGCCGGCGGTGAACTGGCCCGCCGCCTCGGTGGCGTCGACGGTGATGTCACCGCTTTTGCCGAGTTCCTTCAGCGCGGCGATGCCTGCCGGGATGGAGTCGTGGCGGAAGCCGGCGGTCTTGGAGAAGACCAGGACGCGCTTGGCCTTTCGGTCGACGGGGGTGTCGGAGAACGTGAAGTCGTCCACGTCGTACAGGGCTCCCGCGCCGCCCTTGAAGACCAGGAAGAGCTCGGTGGTCCTCTTCGGCACGCCTCGTAGGGGTACGTCGATGTCCTGGAACGTCTCCCAGCCGCCGGTGACGGGGACGGGCGCCGAGCCGAGGAGGTGGCCGTCCGCGGACCCGGTGCGCACCTCGAGGAAGCCGCCGGAGCCGCCGGAGGAGATCCGTGCGGTGAGCTTCTTCGCACCGCTCAGGTTGTACGGCGCGAAGGAGATCCAGTCGCCGTTGTGGATGTCGCCGACGGTCTTGCCGCCGTGGGCGGCCGCCTTGTCGAAGGTGTTGATGCCCGACTGGTCGCCGAAGTGCTCGGCCTGCCGGTGCCGGGGCTGGAGCTGCGCCTGGTCGTGGCTGGTGAGCGCGGCCTGGCCGCCGCCTCCGCCGTCGGTGTATTCGGCGTCGAGGACTCCGAAGATGTTGGCGTTCGGGTCGTGTCCGCCGTCCGCGGAGGTCTTGATGGTGCCTTCGCAGCCGTTGGCCGAGGTGATGGGGTGGCCGTGGCTGTCGTGGCCGAGGATGTAGTTGACCGTGACCTCGGCGCAGTCGATGGTTCCGTCCTCGGGGTCGGTGACGGTCACCTTGAACGGGATCTCGTCACCGAAGTCGAAGAGCGCGCCCTCGACGGGGAGTTCGAGCCTGACCTTGGGTGCGGTGTTGCCGACGACGACTCGGACGCCGGCGGAGCCGGTGCGGCCCGTCGGGTCCTTCGCGGTGACCGTCGCGGTGTAGGTGCCGTTCTCGGTGTACCGGTGGACGGGGTTCGCCTCGGTGGAAGTGGCGCCGTCGCCGAAGTCCCAGCTGTACGTGAGGGCGTCGCCGTCCGCGTCGGTGGTTCCGGCGGAGGAGAAGGTGACGCGCATCGGCGCCTGGCCGGAGGTCTTGTTCGCGGAGGCTTCCGCCACCGGGGAGCGTCCGTCGGTGGCGTTCTCGATGCGGTACAGGCCGGCGTTCTCGTCGCCGCCGAACCAGGCGGTGCCGTAGTCGAGGACGTACAGCGCGCCGTCGGGGCCGAAGGCCATGTCCATGACCTGGGTGCCGCTCCACGGGACGGGGTCGATGGACCGGACCGTGCCGTCCTCCGCCGTGTCGATGCGCTTGATCCACCGGCGGCCGAACTCACCGGCGAAGAAGTCGCCGTCGTACGCCTCGGGGAACTTCACCGGGGAGTCGAGGTCCGCGTCGTAGTGGTAGACCGGCCCGCCCATCGGGGACTCGGAGCCGCTGCCGAACTCGGGGAGCGAGCCGCCGTCGTACGGGATCCAGGCCGGCTCGGCGGGCGGCAGGTCGACGAGGCCGGTGTTGTGCGGCGAGGTGTTCTTCAGGTCGGCGCAGTCGAAGGTGGCGCCGGAGGTCTTGGTGGCGAAGTCGTAGTCGACGTACGGGTCGTTGTCGCCGGTGCAGAAGGGCCAGCCGAAGTTGCCGGGGCCGGTGACACGGGCGAACTCGACCTGGCCGGCCGGGCCGCGCTTCGTGTCGGCGGTGCCGGCGTCGGGGCCGTAGTCGCCGACGTAGAGGACGCCGGTCTTCTTGTCCACGCTGAAACGGAACGGGTTGCGGAAGCCCATCGCGTAGATCTCGGGGCGTGTCCTGTCCGTACCGGGCGCGAAGAGGTTGCCCTCGGGGATCGAGTACGAACCGTCCTCGTTCACCTTGATGCGCAGTATCTTGCCGCGCAGGTCGTTGGTGTTGCCGGAGGTACGGCGGGCGTCGTAGGCGGGGTTGCGGCCGGGGCGCTCGTCGATGGGCGTGTAGCCGTCGGAGGCGAAGGGGTTGGAGTCGTCGCCGGTCGACAGGTAGAGGTTGCCCTCGGCGTCGAAGTCGATGTCGCCGCCGACGTGGCAGCAGATGCCGCGGGTCGCCGGGATGTCGATGATCTTCTTCTCGCTGGCGTTGTCCAGTGTGCCGTCCTCGCGCAGGACGAATCGCGAGAGCCGGTTGACGCCCTCGAACGCGGCGAAGTCGGCAGCGGTGCCCTCGTTCGGCGCGTCGCCCTCCGGGGTGTCCATGGGCGGCGCGTAGTAGAGGTAAATGAATCGGTTCTGCTCGAAGTCCGGGTCCAGGCCGACGCCTTGGAGCCCCTCTTCGTCGTGCGAGTAGACGGGGACGGTGCCGACGACGCGGGTGTTGCCGGCCTCGTCCGTCATCCGCAGCTCGCCGCTGCGCGAGGTGTGGAGCACGCTGCGGTCGGGCAGCACGGCCAGCGACATGGGCTCGCCGGTCTCCTCACCGCCCTTCGCGAGAGTGACCTGCTGGAATTCCTCGGCGGCCGCGGAGACGGCCGCTTCGGGGTCGGCCGCGGACGCGGTGGTCGGCGTGGTGAGGGCCAGCGAAGTGGCGGCGAGGAGGCCGCCGGTGAGGAGTGCGAGTGCCTTGCGGCCTCTGGGCCTTGTTCGGTGCACGAATGTCCTCCGGTAGTGCCGGTCGAACGGGGCGGTGTGCCGTGGAACCGGAGTGCGCCGTCACTCCCGAACCACCTATGTCGTGTACACGAGATGGGACCGTAGCCGGGTTCGTCCTTGACCGAAAGCCCTTGTGCAGCGCCGAAGTTGAACTTCTTCCCAGCGCAGGACAAAGGCGTGCCCGGGCAGGCAGGACCGGCCCGGTGGCGACTCTCCCCACCCGGCTCGGACCTGGCCTTTTCTACTTCTCGCCGCCTGAGAAGGCGGCGTCGAAGGAGGCGGTCGGCGGCTCGAAGTCGAACCGCTTCAGATCGGCCAGCGCCTGTGGGGCTCCCATCAGCCGGTCCATTCCGGCGTCCTCCCACTCCACCGAGACGGGCCCGTCGTAGCCGATCGAGCGCAGCATCCGGAACACGTCCTCCCACGGCACGTCACCGTGCCCGGCGGATACGAAGTCCCAGCCGCGCCGCGGGTCGCCCCACGGCAGATGGGAGCCGAGGCGCCCGTTGCGCCCGTCCAGGCGCTTGCGGGCCTCCTTGCAGTCCACGTGGTAGATCCGGTCCCGGAAGTCGTACAGGAAACCCACCGGGTCGAGGTCCTGCCAGACGAAGTGGCTCGGGTCGAAGTTGAGCCCGAAGGCCGGCCGGTTGTCCACCGCCTCCAGGGCCCGCTCGGTGGTCCAGTAGTCGTAGGCGATCTCGCCGGGATGGACCTCGTGCGCGAAGCGGACGCCCTCGGTGTCGAAGACGTCCAGGATCGGGTTCCAGCGTTCGGCGAAGTCCTCGTAGCCGCGCTCGATCATCCGCTCCGGCACCGGCGGGAACATCGCGACGAGATGCCAGATCGACGATCCGGTGAAGCCGATCACGGTGTCGACACCGAAGGCCGCCGCGGCGCGCGCGGTGTCCTTCAGCTCGGCGGCAGCCCGCCGCCTCACAGCCTCGGGTTCCCCGTCACCCCAGATCCGGGCGGGCAGGATGCCCTGATGGCGCTCGTCGATCGGGTTGTCGCAGACGGCCTGGCCGACGAGATGGTTGGATATCGCCCAGCACCTGAGGCCGTACTTCTCCAGCAGGGCGTGCCGCCCGTCCAGGTACGACGGGTCGGCGAGGGCCTTGTCCACCTCGAAGTGGTCGCCCCAGCAGGCGAGTTCCAGGCCGTCGTAGCCGAAGTCCCGGGCGAGCGAGCAGACCTTCTCGAGCGGCAGATCGGCCCACTGGCCGGTGAACAGTGTGAACGGGCGTGGCATGGTGCCTCCAAATCTGATTCCTGCCGGATCGCTGCCGGACCTCAGGCCCCTACGGCGTGGACGGGTGTGTAGACGGCGCTCTTCCGGGCGCTCTCCTCCACCGCCGCGAGCACCCGCTGCACCTGGAGACCGTCGGCGAACGACGGCACCGGGTCGGTACCGGACGCGATGGCCTCCACCAGGTCGCGCGCCTGGTGGGCGAAGGTGTGCTCGTAGCCGAGCGCGTGGCCCGGCGGCCACCACGCCTCCAGGTACGGGTGCTCCGCCTCGGTGACGAGGATCCGCCGGAACCCCGCGGTCGCGGCGGGCTCGCGATGGTCGTGGAAGGACAGCTCGTTGAGCCGCTCCAGGTCGAACGCGAGTGAACCGTGCTCTCCGTTGATCTCCAGCCGCAGGGCGTTCTTGCGGCCGGTCGCCATCCGGGTCGCCTCGAACACGGTGAGCGCCCCGGACGCCAGACGGCCGGTGAAGACGGCCGCGTCGTCGACGGTGACGGGCCCACGCTCGGTACCCCCGGACCCGGTCAGGCCCGCGGAGGCGCCCTCGAGCACGGGCCGTTCCCTGACGAAGGTCTCCAGCTGTGCGGAGACGCCCACCAGCAGCTCTCCCGTAAGGAACTGCGCGACGTCGACGGCATGGGCGCCGAGGTCGCCCAGCGCCCCCGACCCCGCGTGCTCACGCTCGAGCCGCCAGGTCAGCGGGAAGTCGGGGTCGACCAGCCAGTCCTGCAGATACGTCACCCGCACATGGCGCAGGGTGCCGAGCCGGCCCTCGGCGACCAGCCGGCGGGCGAAGGTGAGCGCGGGGACCCGGCGGTAGTTGAAGCCGACCATCGCCAGCTGTCCGTTCCCCCTGGCCCGTTCGGCGGCCGCGGCCATGGCCTCCGCCTCGGCGACCGAATTGGCCAGGGGCTTCTCGCACAGGACGTGCTTGCCGGCCTCCAGGGCCGCGATCGCGATTTCCGCATGACTGTCGCCCGGTGTGCAGACGTCGACGAGCTGCACATCGTCGCGGGCCACGAGGGCGCGCCAGTCGGTCTCCGCCGCGGCCCAGCCGTGTCTGCCGGCCGCCGCCCGCACGGCGGCCGCGTCACGGCCGCCGATCGCGGCAAGGACCGGCCGCAGCGGCAGGTCGAACACGCGCCCCGCGGTGCGCCACCCCTGGGAGTGGGCGGCGCCCATGAACGCGTAACCGACCATGCCGACGCCGATGGTCGGCGGTGCGGCCTCACTGTCCCTCAGTTCCATAGCGGAATCCTCCTCGTCGGAGTCACGGTCTCTTCGGTGTGCTCGGTGGGGCGGGCAGGCCCTCGGCCGGTCAGTTGAAACCGGTGGGCAGGTACTGGTCGACGTTGTCCTTGGTGACGACGGCCGAGTAGAGGGTCAGGGAGGCCGGGATCTCCAGCTCCGCCATACCGCTGATGCCCTTGCCCTGCCCGAGCGCCCGCGCGAGGTCGACGGCGGAGGCGGCCATGGTCGGCGGGTACAGGACGGTGGCCTTCAGCACGCTGTCGTCGGCCTTGATGGCGTCCATCGCGGACTTGGCGCCCGCTCCGCCGACCATCAGGAAGTCCTTGCGGCCCGCCTGGGCGATGGCGCGCAGCGCACCGACGCCCTGGTCGTCGTCGTGGTTCCACAGTGCGTCGAACTGCGACTGGGCCTGCAGTAGCTGCGCCATCTTGGCCTGGCCGGACTCGACGGTGAACTCGGCCGCCTGGCGGGCCACCTTCCTGATGTTCGGGTAGTTCTTCAGGGCGTCGTCGAAGCCCTGGGTGCGCTGCTTGGTGAGTTCCAGGTTGTCGAGCCCGGCCAGCTCGATGACCTTGGCGTTCGGCTTGTCCTTGAGCTGCTCGCCGATGTAGTTGCCGGCGTTGAGGCCCATGCCGTAGTTGTCGCCGCCGATCCAGCACCGGTACGCCTGCGGCGAGGCGAAGATCCGGTCGAGGTTGACGACGGGGATGCCCGCCCTCATGGCCTGGAGGCCGACCTGGGTGAGCGCCTTCCCGTCGGCCGGCAGGATGACCAGGACGTCGACCTTCTTGTTGATCAGGGTCTGGACCTGGCCGATCTGGGCGGCCGTGTCGTTGGAGCCCTCGGTGATCTCCAGGGTGACGTCGGAGTACCTCTCGGCACGGGACTTGGCGTTCTGGTTGATGGCGTTCAGCCACCCGTGGTCGGCCTGCGGTCCGGCGAAGCCGATGGTGACGGCCTTGCCCGGCTTGTCGTCGGCGACGGGGGCGTTGTCCGCGGGCTGCTTCTCCGTCTTGGGCTCGTTGCTGGTGCAGGCGGTGAGCAGGGCGCCCGCGGAGACCGCGGCGGTGCCGAACAGCAGTCCTCTGCGGCTGGTGGACGGGATTTCTGGCATGACGGATCAACCCTTCAACTGGGCGGTGCGACGGGGCTGGAGAAGTGACGCGAGAGGCGAGGGACGGGAGGCAGGAGACGGGAGGCGAGAGGCCGGCGGCCGGCGCCGGCCGGCCGGCCGGCGACGGGAGACAGGAGGCGAGGGACGGGAGGCGGGAGGGCCTTCAGCCCTCGCCGGAGCCTCGCAGCGAGCGGTGCTGGACGAGTACGGCGGCGACGATGATGGCGCCCTTGGCGATCTGCTGGACGGCGCTCTCGAGGTTGTTGAGGGCGAAGATGTTGGTGATCGTGGTGAACACGAGTACGCCGAGGACGGAGCCCACGATCGTGCCGCGGCCGCCGGTGAGCAGGGTGCCCCCGATGATGGCGGCGGCGATGGCGTCGAGTTCGTAGAGGTTGCCGTTGGTGTTCTGGCCCGAACCGGCGAGGACGATCAGCATGAAGGCGGCGATACCGCAGCACAGACCGGACAGCAGGTAGAGGTAGAGCCGCTGGCGGCGGACATCGATGCCGGCGAGCCGCGCGGCCTCCGCGTTTCCGCCGACGGCGACGGTGCGGCGGCCGAAGGTGGTGCGCCCCAGAACGAGCCAGCCGATGACGGTGACGGCCGCGAAGACCAGCACCAGGGGCGGGATGCCGAGTATGAAGGCGTCCCTGATACCGAGGTCGAGCACCGAGTCGACGGTGACGATCTGGGTCTTGCCGTCCGTGATCTGCAGGGCGAGGCCCCGGGCGGAGGCGAGCATCGCGAGGGTGGCGATGAAGGGCACCATCCGGCCGTACGCGATGAGCAGACCGTTCACGAGTCCGCAGCCCACGCCGACGATCACGGCCGTGAACAGGATGCCGGCGAAGCCGAATTCCTGGGTGGCCACCGTCGTCGCCCACACGGAGGCGAGCGCCACGATCGCGCCGACGGACAGATCGATGCCGCCGCCGGTGATGACGAAGGTCATGCCGACGGTGACGACACCGATGACCGACGCCTGAGTGAGGACGAGTTGCAGATTGCTCGTGGCGAGGAACTCGTCGGGCCTGGTGACACCGCCCACCGCGACGAGCACGGCGAGGACACCGAGCAGCGACAGATTGCGGACGTCCAGGCGCAGTCCCCGCGGACGGCGTGGACCTCCCTGGCCCGGTACGGACTTGGCGGCGGGCATCGGCGCGTCCTGCTGCGCCGGGGTGGCCGGCTGCGTCATGCCGTCTCAGCTCCCTTCCATCACAAGATCGAGTACACGGTGCTCGTCGAGCTCCCGGGCGTCCGCCGTGTGCACGACGCTGCCTTCACGGATCACCAGCACCCGGTCGGCCAGGCCCAGCACTTCGGGTACTTCGCTGGATACGAGAAGTACGGCCAAACCCTCGTCGGCCAGTCGGCGGATCACCGCGTAGAGCTCGGCCCGCGCGCCGACGTCGACACCCCGGGTCGGTTCGTCGAGCAGCAGCACCTTGCAGCCGCGCAGCAGCCAGCGCGCGAGCACCGCCTTCTGCTGGTTGCCGCCGGACAGGGTGCGGATACGGGCGTCGGGGTTGTCGGGGCGCAGGGAGAGTTCCCTGGTGGCCCGCTGGGCGGCGACGCGCTCGGCACGGCGGTCGAGCCAGCCGGCGCGGGAGAAGCGCGAGAGGGACGAGACGGAGACGTTGCGGGTGACGGATTCGAGCATCAGCAGCCCCTGCGCCTTGCGCTCCTCGGGGGCGAGCCCGATGCCGGCGCGGACAGCGGCCCGTACGCTGCCGGGCCGCAGCACGGCGCCGTCCACGAGGACGCGGCCGCCGTCCGCCCTGCGCGCACCGTAGATCGTCTCCAGGATCTCGCTGCGGCCCGAGCCGACGAGCCCGGCGAGACCCACGATCTCGCCGGGTCGCAGCTCCAGGTCGACCGGGGCGAACTCGCCGCGCCGGGTGAGACCTTCGACCCGCAGCATTGGCTCCTTGCCCGCGGCGGCAGCGCCCGCCGGCCGCTCGGGGAAGACGTACTCGACGTTGCGTCCGGTCATCAGTGCGACGACGTCACGGGTCGGGGTGGACTCGGCGGGCAGTCCGACCGCGACGGCCCGGCCGTCCTTGAGAACGGTGACCCGGTCGCCGATGCGCCGGATCTCCTCGAGGCGATGGGAGATGTAGACGACGGCGACGCCGTCGGCCGTCAGGTCGCCGACGATCCGGAAGAGGTTGTCGACCTCGTCGGGGTCGAGCGCGGCCGACGGTTCGTCCATCACGATCAGGCGCACGTCGTGGGAGAGGGCGCGGGCCATGGAGACGATCTGCCGCTGGGCGGCGGACAAATCGCCGACGAGCCGCGCGCAGTCGATCTCCGGATGGCCGAGACGTTTCAGCAGTTCGGCGGTGGCGGTACGGGCTGCGGCGCCGCGGACGACGAAGCCGGCGGAGGTCGGCTCGTGCCCGAGGAAGACGTTCTCCGCGACGGACAGCCCTTCGACCAGGTCGAGTTCCTGGTAGATGGTCGCGATACCGAGGCGCATGGCGGCGATCGGCGACCTGAGCGACACGGGCTCGCCCCGCCAGGTGATCTCGCCGCCGTCGGGCTGGTGGGCACCGGCGAGAACCTTGATGAGGGTGGACTTTCCGGCGCCGTTCTGGCCGAGGAGGCAGTGGACTTCGCCGATGTGGACCTCCAGGTCCACGCCGTCCAGGGCACGGACGCCGGGGAACGACTTGGTGATGCCGGACATGGTGAGCAGGGGTGGTTCTGGTGCCATGACGAATCCCCTCGGCGGGTGCGGCCGGTGACCGGGCGGGGCGGGATGCGGGGGCGGATGCGGGGCGGGGCGGATGCGGGGCAGTGCGGGATACCGATGCGGATGCAGCCGGGTCGGGCTGCTGCGGACACTGGTGCGGGATACCGGTGCGGTGCGGGATACCGATGTGCGGGTGCCGACGGTTCTCGGCCGCCCCTGGCGTCGGGCGGGCCGGGCCTACGAGGTCGGGCGGATGGAGCGGGTGGTGAAAGCGTGGCGTGGGTGTCACGCGACCGGTGCGGGTGCTGCGCTTGTGCGGTACTGCGGGGCGATACCGGTGGTGGCGGTACCGGCAGTGATGGTGGTACCGGTAGTTGTGGCGGTACCGGTGGTGGTGCCTTACGTGTCGTCCGGCCCGGTCAGGCCGGCGAGAACAGGTGGTCGCTGATGAGCCTGGCCGCGCCGATGACTCCGGCGGCCGGCCCCAACTCGCCGAGCACGATGGGAAGATTGCCGGTGGCCAGCGGCAGGGACTGCCGGTAGACCTGGGTGCGTACGCTGGCCAGCAGCGTGTGGCCGAGACCGGTCACTCCACCACCGATGACGACGAGTCCAGGGTTGAAGAAGCTGACGAGCCCGGCGATGACTTGGCCGAGACGGTTGCCTCCTTCCCGGATGAGGTCGATGGCGGTGGCATCGCCGGCAGCGGCCGCCGCCGACACGTCCGCGGCCGTGAGGTACCCGGCCGCCTCCAGCCGGACGGCGAGTTCCACCGAGCGGCCGGCACGCGCCGCGTCCTCGGCGTCGCGCGCCAGGGCGGCCCCGCTGAAGTGGGCCTCCAGACAGCCGCGGTTGCCGCAGGCGCAGGCGCGGCCGTCCGGTTCGACCTGGATGTGGCCGATGTCGCCGGCGCTGCCGGTCGTACCGCGGTAGACGGCGCCGCCGACCACGATGCCGCAGCCGATGCCGGTGCCGATCTTGATGCAGAGGAAGTCGCCGACCGAGTGTGCGACGCCCGCGTGCTGCTCCCCCATCGCCATCAGGTTCACGTCGTTGTCGACCATGACGGGGCAGCCCAGGTCCTGACTGAGCGCCTCGCGTACGGGAAAACCGTCCCAGCCCGGCATGATCGGAGGCGCCACGGGCACGCCCTCCGGATAGCGGACCGGGCCGGGGACGCCGATCCCGGCGCCGTCGAACCCCTCCGCGAGACCGGACGCCTTGAGCTTCCCGGCCATCGACAGCACCTGCTCGAAGACGGCGACGGGGCCCTCGCGGACGTCCATGGGGTGGTTGAGGTGCCCCAGGACCTCCAGCTCCGCGTTGGTGACGGCGACGTCGATCGAGGTGGCGCCGATGTCGACGCCGAGGAATCGGAGCGCGGGCGCGAGCCGGATGTTGTGCGAGCGACGCCCGCCCCTGGAGGCGGCGAGCCCGTCGGCGACGACGAGCCCGGTCTCCAGCAGCCGGTCCACCTCGACGGCGAGCTTCGAACGGGACAGGTCCACCTGATCGCCGAGCTGCGCACGGGAGTTGGGCCCTCCGTCACGCAACAGGCGCAGCAGTCGCGCCTGATGCGCGTTCGCGGGTCGAGCGGTCATCCGTCTCACGTACCCCTCCCCTCCCCTGGCCTGCGGCCGGGGACCCGGTCGGCCGTCTCCGTCGGGCTTTCGAGGGGAACGTAGCAGCGCTTTACCGAGCTGGGAAGAACTTGCGCATAGATCCGACCCGACTTTTCCCACACTCGAGACAAAGCCTGGCGACGCGGCCGTCGTCCTAGGCATGTCGCCGACCCTTGCCGAGCACGTTGACGGCAGCCACGCCAGGGGCATCGGCGGCACGGCGGGCACCTCCCCCCAAGGACCGGGCCCCCTGCACCGCATAGGGACTGTCTTCGCGAAGGTCGACGGCTCAATGCCCAGCCCACTCCAGGCCGTGGGCCGCCCGCTGCACATGCACTCCGGAGCGAGAGTCAGAATCGCCACCCTGGTCGCGACCGCCGCCGTCGCCCCCGTCGAGACACCGGACGCCACGCTCACCACCCCCGCCCCACACCGGCCTCGCCAATCTCCGTGGGACCATCCCCGCGGGTGCGGGGAGCACGAGTTCCCGCGTGTGAAGGACAAGTCCGAGTCGGGACCATCCCCGCGGGTGCGGGGAGCACTGACGGCGTCAGGGCTCTGCCGGGTGGCAGTGGGGACCATCCCCGCGGGTGCGGGGAGCACCACCCTTACTCTGTTGCTGCTTGTTGCGCATCGGGACCATCCCCGCGGGTGCGGGGAGCACGTCGTCAAGACACTGCCGACCATCACCCGATGGGGACCATCCCCGCGGGTGCGGGGAGCACACCTCATGACGCGCGTCGTCCGCCTCCGGGTCAGGACCATCCCCGCGGGTGCGGGGAGCACGCCGCGATCGCGTCGCGCAATGTGCCCTTACCGGGACCATCCCCGCGGGTGCGGGGAGCACCAGGAGTGGGCGGCGATGGACGATCCGGAGGCGGGACCATCCCCGCGGGTGCGGGGAGCACGCCCTCCACGCTGGGTCCAAAGCCGCCAACCGGGGACCATCCCCGCGGGTGCGGGGAGCACAGCTGGTTCGTGGCGTACTGCGTCCACTGAGCGGGACCATCCCCGCGGGTGCGGGGAGCACAAGACGAAGTCGTTGGAGTCGGCGGGCGTCTCGGGACCATCCCCGCGGGTGCGGGGAGCACTCGTCAGGACGTGCGTCCCGCTACCGCCGACCGGGACCATCCCCGCGGGTGCGGGGAGCACACTGCGTGACCTGCGGCTTAATCGCGGCGGCAGGCTGTTCTGCCTCAGTTTCACCGATTCAGACGAAACAGCAACAATGGCCACGATTCCTCGTCAGCCCCTGCCGTACCGCCGCCGTTTCGCCGCGTTGCTCCAGCCCTTGCGCTGGGTGTTCGCGGCGTCCGAGGCGCTCTGGGCGCTGGGGCGGCGGATCAGAGTGAGGCCCTCGTGGTCGACCGGGTGCCAGGCGTGGTCGTGGGTGCGGAAGGTGAAGCCCTGTTCGTTGTTCGTGGTGTGGGCGAGGAGGGCTCGGCCCCGGTCGGCGTACTGCTGGACCTCGTCCCAGAGCAGGTCGCGGATCCGTGCGGACGGGTTGCCGATGAAGACGCCGGCGGAGATCTCCAGCAGCCAGCGGGTGAGGAAGCCTCGCAGGCCGGGTGGGCAGTTGGTGAGGACGATGACGGTCACCAGGTGAGCTCCGGGTCGTCGTGGTCATCATGGCCGTCGGTTCCGCTGCCGTAATTGCGGCCGGCCGTGACGGTGTGGCCGCCGTCGCTCTGGAGTGCGACGACGTCGAGATCGTCGTTCGCCGCTCCGGCCGCGGGAGTCTCCGGCAGCAGGAGGCGTTTGATGTCGTTGACGCAACGGTCCAGCAGGGACATGTCGTTGATGCGGTCCCGCAGCGCCCGACGGGTGCGTGGGCCGACGTCCTCCTCGTCCTCGGCAGCGACGTCGAAGGCGAGCGGGATGCCGATCTCCGTCTTGTACAGGTCAGCGATGTCCAGGACGAAGGAGAGTTCGTGGCCGGAGTGGACGAAGCCGAGGGCGGGGCTGCAGCCGAGCGAGGCGACGACCGCATGGGCGATTCCGTACATGCACTGGGCGGCGGCGGTGACGGCCTGGTTGACCGGGTCGCCGCTGGAGAAGTCGCCGGGGGTGTAGCGACGGCCGCGCCAGGGGATACCGGTACGGGCGGACTGGGCGCGGTAGCAGTTCTTGACGCGGCTGCCTTCACGGCCGAGGAGTTCCTGGCGGGTGAGGCCGGCGGGGTCTTCGTCGGGGAAGCGCAGGCGGTACATGGCGCGGGCGACGGCGAGTCGGCTGCGCGTGTTCGCCCACTGCACGGCCTGGGCCTCGGCGAGGGCGGAGGAGCGCGTGAGGGCGCGACCGCCGGCGTAGTAGCGGACGCCTTGTTCCCCCACCCAGCAGACGGCGGCGCCCGTCTCGCCGAGGACGCTCATGGCTTGGTGGGTGATGCGCGTGCCCGGCCCGAGAAGCAGGGTGCCGATGGTCGCCGACGGGATGTGGGTGGTGCCGTCGGCGTCGTCGGCGGTGATGGCGTTGGCGTCCCGGTGCACCGTGCAACGTTCGAGATAGATGAACGAGAGCCGTTCGCCGGTGCGGGTGAGCTGACGCGGCGTGAGCGCGGCGCGCTTCGAGACCGTGGTCACCGTCTCACGTTTCCTTGCCGAGCGGCGCCAGGGTGATCAGACCGCAGCCGTAGGCCTTGGCCTTGCCGATCCCTTGGGTGAGGCTGCGACGCAGCAGCTGCGGGTCGGTGACCTCGAGGCGACCGTCGAAGGTCACGGTGACCAGGCTGACGGGTGCCCTGCGGCTGCTCCGGGCGCCGGTGCTGCGGGACTTGTCGAAGGCGAGGGCGCGTTTGTCGCGGACGGTCAGTTCGTACCGGTCGCCGTGGTGCGGCTGCCCGGTGTGGGTGGTGCCACTGGGCAGGACGCGCTTGTCGTCCGGCTTCTCCAGGACGCGGAAGCCGCACGTTTCCTGGCGCTTGAGGAGCCAGCCCATCTGGTACACCGGAGTGAGGTGCGCGGTGCGCTTGGTCGGCTCGTCGTCCTTGCGGCGGGCGTGGTGGACGGGGTTGGCGGTGAGCCGGAACGCCCACCGGTCACCGGCCGCCAGCCGGTCGAGGAACGGGCCGTAGGGGCGGCTCTGCCAGCCGGGTTCTGCCGGGTCGGCGGCGGCCGCCGCGGGCCAGCCGGCCTGCTCGACGAGATGGGTCAGATCGGGCCGGTCGGGGCTCACGACGTACAGCATGACCTCGGCCCGGGCGGTGTGGTCGAGGCGCCACAGCACACGGGGGCCGTCCGCCGGGGGTGCGTCGGTGGGCAGCAGCGCCGGGAAGGACGACATGACGGCCGCGTGCATGGCCTGCGGGGAGGAGAGGATGCGCCGGGCGCCGGGGCGTGCAGTGTTCACGCGGAATCGGGTGAGGAACATCAGGCGCTCTCTTCGGCCAGGGCGTCGAACGGGTCGTGCCGGGGCAGTTGCCGGACAAACGGGTTGGGGATGCGCACACTGCTGGTGACCCGGGTGCGCAGCGTGTGGCGCCGGTGTTCGGAGGCGAAGCTGAGTGGCTGGTCCCTCAGGGTGTCCGCGGCCTCCTGCTCGTGCTCGTCCGCCTCACGCAGCACGGTCAGTTCCACCTCGTGCCGGCCACGATGGTGCCTGCGGTACCAGGCAGATGCCTGCCACGGCTCCTCGCGCAAGGCATCCTCCAGACCACCCTGGTCGTGCAGGCCGAGCTCGACGGGGAGGGACGGCGGGCAGGAACGGCGACCGAGGAACGGTGCGTACACCGGGGCCCGCAGCGCGGCGTGCAGCTCGTCGAGCAGCAGACGGTCGCCTTCCAGGGCGGCGACGAAGACGGCGTCGGCGAGGTAGAAGCGTTCGGAGAGGGGCATGGACTTGCCGGTGACGGCGTGGTGGGCGGTGTGGAAGTCCCTTACGCGGGTGCCGGGTTGGTCGATGCGCACGCCGAATCTGAGGGCGGCCAGGGACGCGAGTCGGTGGTCGTCGCCGCGTTCGACGCCTGCTGCGGCGGCGAGCATGCCGATGACGCCGCTCTTGGTGGGCGCGGACTCGGTGGTACGGCGGGTGAAGCGGGCGGAGGCCCCCCAGGACTGCAGGGGGCCCGCGAGCCGGAGGGTGAGCACGCTCATACGGGCTTCTCCAGGCGCTCGGCGACGGCCTGGCCGACGGCGGCGACGAGTTCGGCGATGTTCTGCGACTCGGTACCGATCCCGGCGAGCTTCTGGGTGTTCGGGCCGACGCGCAGCACCCAGGTGAGGGTGGAGTCGTCGTCGCCGTACGCCCGCTCGATGTCGGGGATGTACTGGGCCAGGCGGTCGGACGCCTCGCGGACGTGGCCGCTCGTCTCGGCGCGGACCGGCTCCTCGAAGGCGGCGACGAAGCTGACGGGCCGGGTGGTGCGAAGCTTGACGATCACGGCGTCGGGCAGCGTGTGGTGCCCGAAGGTGTTGATCTTGCCGGTGGGCAGCGAGGCGACGAAGCCGTGGACGAACGCCTCGACGGCCCGGCGGACCGGGTCGGTACGCGGCTCGTCCTCGCGCAGACCCTGGCCGAGGTTGGCTGCGAGCTGGTGAACGCCGAGAGCGGCGTAGCGGTAGAGGGTGGCGGAGTTGAAGTCGACGGTGCCGATCATGCCGGCGCCCGTCTCGGCGTCGCTGTTCTCGTCGTCGACGGCGGTGTAGTAGTCGGACTCGTTCTCCACGCGGTGGACGCTGATGGCGTGGGCGACCTGGACGGCGGCGTCGACGTTGATGTCCGGGGCGTCGGCAACCATACGGCCGAAGAGGGCGATGTCGACGGAGTGGCGGGTGTCGGCGAGTTCCTTGGCCCGGCCCTTGTTCTCCTTCTCCTTCAGGAAGGCGGTGATGTCGGCGGCGCCGTCGACCGCGAGTCGGGCCAGGCCGTCGAGCTGACGGGTACTGAGGAACACCAGGTACTTCGCTTCCGGCGCCGGGTCGGGCTCACCGTCCTTGGCGTTGCCGGCCCTGCGCTTGGGGACCTCGGTCTTCAGCCCGGTGGCCCTCACCGTCTCGTCCGCGATCCGCAGGGCCCTCTCCCCGGCGAGCGAGGGGTCGAGGGCGGTGATCCGGTCGGCGACCGCCTCCACGATCTTCTTGGTCCGCACCCCGAGTTCACTCGCGTCCAGCAGGTGCTCGTGGCCGAAGTACGTGCGGGTGGCGCGCTTCCATGCCTGGCTGGAGACACGGGCGCGCGGCACTCCCCCGTACACTGCGGTCTTCGGCGCCCCGGTGTCGTCGCGGTTGATGTTGCTCGGTGGGATGGTCTGCAGGGCGTGCACGTCGAGGAAGATGCGGTTCACGAGGCGTCCTTGTCGGTGTCCGTGGTGCTGGTGGGGTCGGGGGTGCCGGCCAGGCCGTCGACTGAGGGCCGGCCGGCGTGCTTGGGCTTGTCCTGCCAGGCGTGGAAGGAACGGCCCCACTCCCTGCGGACGGTGTCCGCGCCGCCGGGCCACTGCCAGGTGTAGAGCTGTCCGGCGAGAAGCCCGTAGTCGAGCTCGAAGCCCTCGCGGCGCAGTAGGACGACGATGTCGCGCAAGCGCTGGGCCAGGGTGGCCAGATCGGGCGCGGTGCCGGCGCGAACGAGGCGCTTGTGCACGGGTTCGTCGATCTCGCCGGGCTTCATCATCCGGCGTACTGCGGCTCCCAGACCCCGGCGACGATCCGGCTGGTCGGCCTGGTGCATGCCCGCTGAACGGGACTGCTGGTGCAGCGCATAGAGGGTGAGCGCGACATGCAGGGCGTCCTCGGCCCGGACCAGTTCCCTCTCACTCATCGGCCGGGCGCCGTCCGGGGTGTCGTGCAGGGGGCCGGTGTCGATCAGGGCCCACAGGTCGGGCAGTTGCCCGGCCTCCCTGCCGGCGCCGCGACGGAGTCTGGCGAGGGCCGCGACCGCCTGGGGCCGGTCGGCGAGACAGCCCCGTTGCAGGACGCCGATGTGGTCGGCTGCGAGCCGGGCGACCCGGTCGCGTGGGGTGGCGGGTGCGGTGACGGTGGTCATGCGGGTGCCTTCACGGTGGTGTCGGTCGCCGGGGCCGTGTCCGGCGGCGTGTCGGAGGAGTCGGGGCGCCCCAGACCCTTGTACAGAGCGGCGCGGAACCACTTGTCGGCCAGCGCGGAGTTGAGCCACTCGGTGCCGTGCTTGAGCTGGACGGTCCGGCCCTGCCAGGCCGCGTCCCCGGCCGCGGTCATCAGCCGGTCGCCGAGCCGGCTGACGATCCCGTACACCTGCTGCTGCCATGCGCCGCGCTGCTCGTACGGGTCCTCGGTGTCGGCCAGGCGGGCGAGCCACGTGCGGTAGGGGGCCTCCAGGAGGCCATAGGCAAGGTCGCGTGCGGTGGAGCGGGGCCCGTCGCTCTCGGTACCGGCCGCGCGGGCAAGGTCGGTGGCGAGGTCACCGAGCGCACGGACCGCGAGGTCGGCGTCGCCGACGGCTGCGACAGCCTGCTCCGCGTAGCGCCGGTCCTGCTGGTGGAGCAGGACGACGGCCATGGAGACGTGGTCGTCGACGATCTCGTCGATCACGGACTGCTGCGTGCCGTAGCGCGCGCCGACGATCCGGGCTCGGACGAGGAAGCCGCTTTCCAGCTCTCCCTCCGTCACCAGGCGGGCCACCCACTCCAGGATCCCCGGCCGCAGGTGGTCGGCCGGCTCAGGTCCTTGGGCCTTCCCGGCAGCGTTGGCGACCAGGGCGCCGATCCCGCGCCACGCGGAGCGCTCGGGATCGTGCTCGCGCGGCAGATAGACCGGGGTCTTCCGGAGCTTCTTCTCCTGAGGTCTGCTGCGCCGCCAGGCGGTCATCGGCTCTCGGTGCTGACGGTCGCGCGCGGTAAGCGGGTCGCCGTAACCGAGCACGACGCCGTGGACGCCGTTCCCGTCGAAGTGGAGGCGCAGGCGCCGTGTCTGCCAGGTGTACAGGTCGCGTACACCGGTCGGGGCGCGCTCGGCGCCGCCCGGGCCGCACGGCTCCCTGCGCCACGCCGGGGCGTCCTGGTCGTCGACCTCCAGATTGGAGGTGTCGGCGGCCACCAGGTTCAGCAGTAGCGTCTCGCGCAGGGTTCGCCCTTCGACGAACACGCCGCCGAGGTTCCCGGCCCAGCCGACGCCGAGCGGAAAGACCTTGCCGCCCTTGGCGCGCTTGTCACCCTCCACGCCGGTCTTGATGCCGGAGGTGTCGTAGGCATGCGCGTGGACGACCCAGCGGGCCGCCTCGGCGAACGTGAGCCGTTCGACGGTGGGCATCCGGGCGGTGAAGAACGGCTCCCCGTTGGGGACGTCGGCCACGATCCGGTTGAGGGAGAACACCTCGTCCTTGGCCGTCCGCAGGCATGCGGTCTGGAAGAACGGCGCGTCGGCGTCCAGCAGGTCGAACCGCCCACGATGGGCCTCGAGATACGCCTCGACCGGCGCGAAGCAGCTCTCGTCCGCCCACAGTTGCGACCACGCGTCGGTGTCCCCGGGTCCCTGGAGGGCGTCGTGCACGACCGCCAGCAGCAGACGCACCAGGGCGAACTCCTGGGTGGGCAGGTCGCCGACCACCCGCCGCAGGTCGTGCGCCTGCTCGAACACCTCGCGCAGCGACAGCTCGTCCTGGCTGCCGTCCCGCCTGAGCACCGGGATCCACGGGCGAGTGGTGAGGTCGAACGACGGCACGCCGTCGCCGCTGCACTGATCTGTTTCAGGCACGGGTCACCTCAAGGCCGTCGCTCTTGCTGTATCGGAGACGGAAGCCTGCCAGGTGGGTCCGACAGTCCTCGTCGAGCGGCAGAATCAGCTGGCCGGCAAGCCAGTGACTGTCCTTGACCTGCCAGGCTGGAACGTGAAGCTCCTCCAGTTCGGCGATCACTTCGTCCATGACGTCGGCGTAGCTGAACTGGATCGGTAGCCGCAGTCCGCAGCTTGCCGCCGTGCGTGCCGCGAGGGCGGTCGGCACCTGGTCCGTGGGCAGCGCCAGCCCTGCGCGCGGGCGGCCGTTGCGGTCCGGTGCCAGCCACGGCACCGTGGCCAGCGTGCCGTCCGCGCGCCGCTGCACGACCACGACCTCCAGGCTCTCTCGGCTGTCGCGTACCTGGGCACGCCCTTCGCGAGTGTCGTCCGCGTCGCCGACCCCCGCCGCGATCCAGCCGAACAGCGGACGGCCAGGCCGAGCGGCGGCGTCGAGCCGGAACGTCGCGGCCCGTTCCGCCTGGTCCGCGCGGTGGTTCTCGTGACGCGCGCGGGCGGTGTCGAGCGCCTGCGCCCAGTGGTCCGGGCCGTCGGGCCCGTCGGCGTAGGCGCGCTGCACCAAGAGACTGATGTCCGCAGGCAGCCTCACGGGGCGCTGCAGTTTGCCGTCGAGGTGCGGCAGCAAGGCGGCTGCGGAACGCAGCAGCGCGTACGCCCCGTACACGGCGACCGAGCCTTTCACCGGCGCAGGCACGGGCGCCTCCCACTCGACGCCGGTGATCAGGCAGCGTGCCCGGCGCAGCCGCTCGGGCCGCTCACTCTGCTCTGCGCCGCCGCGCAGGTGCCTGTGCAGGCGTCCCATGCGCTGCAGCAGAAGGTCGACCGGGGCGAGGTCGGTGACCAGCAGGTCGAAGTCGACGTCGAGGGACTGCTCCGCGACCTGGCTGGCGACGACGATGTGCGCGCCCTCCGGCCGCTCGTCGGCCTTGCCCGGCGGCCCGAAGCGCTTGAGGAGGTCGGCGTCCTTGGCGGCACGGTCGACATCCAGGAAGCAGGAGTGCGCCACAGTGACGTTCGCGTCCCCGAACCTCTGCCGCAGCACGGCCGCCGCTTCAAGAACGCGGCGAACGGTGTTGCGTACGACGAGAACGCAGCCGCCTCCGGCGAGTTCCGTCTCCAGCCGGTCGGCGAGGACGTCCACATCGTCATCGAGCCGCTCCAGCTCGACGTCGGTACCCCGGGCCGAGGCCGCCGGGCGCCGCATCACGGGTACCCCGCCGGGCGTGACCGCCGTCAGAAGCGGATAGTCACCTGCCCGGGCAACAGCGTCGAAGCCGGTTACGTCCCCGCTGGTGGCACGTCCCGCGTACGCCTCGACCAGCTCCCGCCGTCGACCGGCGGGCAGCGTCGCGGAAAGTACCACCACCGGCACCCGGTACGCGCCCAGCCAGGACAGCACCCGGTCGAGGTAGACGCTCATGTAGGTGTCGTAGGCGTGCGCCTCGTCGATCACAACGATCTTCCCCGCGACCGCCAGGTGACGCAGCGCCAGGTGTCTGCTCTTGAGCCCGGCGAACAGCAACTGATCGACCGTGCCGACGACGAACGACGACAGCATGGCCTTCTTCCGCCCCCGCAGCCACGCGTGCGCGACGAGTTCGGCCGCAGCGGAACGGACACGGCTCGACGGCCGCCACTCCCGCTCTTCGGGCCCGTCCACGTCGACCGCGGCGATCCGCCGGCTTCCCTTGCCCATCAGACCGGCGAAGTCGTCATTGAGGGCGGCCTTGGAATGGGCGAGAAGCACCGAACGGCGGATGGCTTCCGTTGCCGGCAGGCGCTCCAGCCAATCCAGCAGACGGGGAAACATCGCGTTGCCGGTGGCCATCGTCGGCAGCGCGAAGAACACACCACCCGCCCCGGACCGAGCGGCAAGAATCTCGACGGCTGCAAGCGCTGCCTCCGTCTTCCCCTCCCCCATCGGCGCCTCGATCACCATCAGACCCGGCTCGTCCATCGACCGGGCCACCTCGACGGCGGCCTCCTGCACCGGCCGGACCTTCGCCCCCGGCGGGAGATCGAACCGGGCCGAGAACAGCTCCTGCGCGTCCCCGGCCGGCTCCTCGGCACGCCACGGTCCCGGCAGGTCCAGGCCACGCCACGCGGCGGTGACGCGCTCAGGACCGGTTCGGGGCACGTCCTCGGGAAAGTAGGGAAAGAGGTCGGGATTGCTGGCGATCCAGTCGGAGACGATGACCAGTGCGGAAAGCAGCACCTGCACCGGCTGCGGCAGTCTCACCGTCCGCCACGCCGTCAGGCGCTCCCGTACGCCGAACTCGTCCGCACAGGCATCGAGCAACTCCTCCTGCACCCGCTGCCACGACGCCCGGCTCGGACCGCGCGTCCGCAGCAAGTCGGGGTGACTGTCGAGTGCCTGGATCTGACCGTGCTCGGGCGGCACCCCGTGATGGCCACCCACCGCGACCGTGAACTGCCCGGTCTGCTTGACCGTCCAGCCGTGTCGCGCCTCCAGCCACTCCCCCAACAGCACCTGCCCGGCCAGCCCGTGCGGCGCGAGCCGCCGGTCCGCTCCCATCGCTTGCCGCGAGCGCATCTCCAGCCCGCGGGCGCGCATGACTTGCGCCAACTGCTCGACCTGGCAAGCGAACGCGGGCGTCGCTTTCCCGATGTCGTGCACACCTGCCAGCCACACCGCCAGCCGGCGGCCATCGGCTTCACCACCGGGGAGCGCGTCAGCGATCAGCGTCCGGACGGCCACCGGCAGCCATTCGTCCCACAACCGCCCGGCCACGGCGGCGCTGTCGTCCATGTGCCGCCACAACGGCAGCCAGCCGCCCCCGTCACGATCGTGCTTGGCCCACACACTCGACGCCGGCCCGTCCAACCGGGCACGAAGCCCGGTACGGGCGGCCCCCTCACCTGTCATGCCAGATGAATACAGGCTGGGCACACACCGTGAAGCCCATATGAAGAAAACAGGGACTTCCTGGTGGTATTTCAGATCATCCAGCTGACAGCCGCAGACGGAAGAACCTAGGGTTGGACCTTTGACCAGCCGCGACAGCGGGAACCAAGGGGAGCGCTATGCGGCTTTTGCCGGACTCGGTGAAACTCATGAAAACCACAGCCCCTGCGGCATAAACCCGCAGGTCGCACAGTCTGCTCCCCGCACCCGCGGGGATGGTCCCGTCAGACACCTTCTGACCTCTGGAACATCCGCCTGCTCCCCGCACCCGCGGGGATGGTCCCCGTTCCCACCGAGGCGGAGGCACTGGACTGCACTGCTCCCCGCACCCGCGGGGATGGTCCCGGGAACGTGGTCACATCGAACCGGATGCGGCGCTGCTCCCCGCACCCGCGGGGATGGTCCCGGCAGCCCTTCGGCCGCGGCGGCCGCTTTCAGCTGCTCCCCGCACCCGCGGGGATGGTCCTGACACGCTGCCTCGCCTCGTCCGTGTCCGGGTCTGCTCCCCGCACCCGCGGGGATGGTCCCGGCTGGTCCGACATCGGCTACAGCTTCGTCGTCTGCTCCCCGCACCCGCGGGGATGGTCCCCAGACCCCCGCACTGATCATCCCGTACGGGCACTGCTCCCCGCACCCGCGGGGATGGTCCCCGGCCTACGAACCCCGCATGACGCCAGCCTCGCTGCTCCCCGCACCCGCGGGGATGGTCCCCGTCTTGATCACCGGGGCCAGAGCCTCGAAAACTGCTCCCCGCACCCGCGGGGATGGTCCCGCGGGCTACCGGCTGATCAGCGGCCTTATCGACTGCTCCCCGCACCCGCGGGGATGGTCCCTCGGCCGTGGTTGCGAGTTCGGCGACGCTCTCCTGCTCCCCGCACCCGCGGGGATGGTCCCGGCCGGGTGACCCTCGGGCCCGGGTCGGTCCCCTGCTCCCCGCACCCGCGGGGATGGTCCCACCACACTCACGGAAAGGGGTTGACCATGGCGCTGCTCCCCGCACCCGCGGGGATGGTCCCCCGGTGCAAGCGCTGAAGGACATCTCGTCCGGCTGCTCCCCGCACCCGCGGGGATGGTCCCTGTGCGGTCGTGGGCTGGGTGAGCCCGGAGGACTGCTCCCCGCACCCGCGGGGATGGTCCCCGCCCGGTCGGCGATCGCCAGGCCGTTCACCTCTGCTCCCCGCACCCGCGGGGATGGTCCCTACCGCCGATCAGGCGCGAGACGGCGGCATACCTGCTCCCCGCACCCGCGGGGATGGTCCTGCCAGCGCAGGTGGCGGCCCAGGGTGGGGGGTCTGCTCCCCGCACCCGCGGGGATGGTCCCGCTTTCCTCAACGCTGGAAACGGCCTCTACATCTGCTCCCCGCACCCGCGGGGATGGTCCCGACAGCGTCGGGGAACTCAGCGCACCGGTCCACTGCTCCCCGCACCCGCGGGGATGGTCCCTCGATGCTGTTCGTCTGCCCGCCGCCGGTCAGCTGCTCCCCGCACCCGCGGGGATGGTCCCGCGGCCAGGACGAGCGCGGCGCCGCCGGGGATCTGCTCCCCGCACCCGCGGGGATGGTCCCCAATAAGTCGACACACCCCGGTGGTCCGCGCGCTGCTCCCCGCACCCGCGGGGATGGTCCCCAGTCCATCGTGCTCTGTCAGGTCGACCCGGACTGCTCCCCGCACCCGCGGGGATGGTCCCACCTCGACCTCGCCACGGCCATGGACGCCGCCCTGCTCCCCGCACCCGCGGGGATGGTCCCACCTTGCAGGCCGCCGCGCTGGACGCCATGTCCTGCTCCCCGCACCCGCGGGGATGGTCCCGCCTGCCGCGCCCCGGCAGCCATGTTGTGGTTCTGCTCCCCGCACCCGCGGGGATGGTCCCCCGCACCATCGTCCAGCAGTCGAAGCCCCGGCCGTGAACCCCTGGCTCCGACACCCCCGACGCCCGGACCTTCGCACCCCAGCCACCCGGGACTCGCGCCCCCGAACGGCTGATGCCCGGTCAGGACTGTTGGCGCTGACGGTAAGTCGTACGGGTGTGCTCCGTGTGCGCGCATGACCTCTGCCGAGCGCTTCTCGTCGCGGGCGGAGATCGCCGCGATCAGCTCGCGGTGCTCGATCCACGACTGGTGCCCACGCTGCCGGGCGACCGGGGTGCAGACCAGCGGAGACGGCGCTCGACCTGCCCCGCCAACTCCGCCAGGGCGACGTTGCCGGCGGGTTCGCTCTCGACCGGATGCCGGCCTGGCCGCGACGCGCGGGTGGTGGTCAGTTCCAGCAGCGCCCCAACACACGTTCGCGCAGTGGGCCCGGCCGTTGCAGCCTGGGCGCGGTTCCCTGCTGCAGTCCTGCGGACAGCGTCGGCGGGCCCCCTTCCGGGCGATGGAGCGGACGAGCAACGGACGGCATCAGTGATCGCGGAAATGACTATCGTCCACCGAGCGCAATCGTCACCGACAGCAAGATGCCGGTCATGCCACAAGTACACGAACCGGTCACCCGGCAGGCGTCCGCTGCCGTCACGCCCCGCGGCCGAACCGGTCATGCCGCAAGCAGCCGAACCGGCCATCTCAACCGTCCCGTTCGACGAGCGGAAGCAGCCGCTCCAGGAAGACCCGCTGACCGTTGACCAGCCTCGACCGCGCCTCTTCCAGCCCGCACCACTCCGCACGGTCGACCTCCGGGAACTCCCTGACCTCTCCCGAGCCCCTCGGCCACTCCATGGTGAAGGTCCCCGGCACGACCAGGGACGTGTCCAGATCGCCCTCGATCGCCCAGGCCGTCACCACCTTGCCGTTCGACTGGCGCGCCTCGCCGAGCGGCTGCCACTCGCCGTCCGGGGCCTGGAGGCCGAGCTCCTCCTCGAACTCCCGCCGCGCGGCGGCCATCGGCTCCTCGTCCGGTTCGTACTCGCCCTTCGGGATCGACCAGGCCGCCTCGTCGCGCGACTGCCAGAACGGGCCGCCCATGTGCCCGATGAGCACCTCGACACCGGTCGGGCGCCGCCGCCACAGCAGCAGCCCGGCGCTTCGCTTCGTCACCATCTCGCCAGTCTGCCCATGAATCTCAGGGGCAGCGGATCACCTGGCCCGCGTACGAAAGATTTCCACCGAAGCCGAAGAGCAGCACCGGGTCGCCCGACCGGATCTCACCGCGCTCGACCAGCTTGGACAGGGCCATCGGGATCGATCCGGCCGAGGTGTTGCCGGACTCGACGACATCGCGGGCGACGACGGCGTTGACGGCGCCGATCTTCTGGGCGAGCGGCTCGATGATCCGCAGATTGGCCTGGTGCAGGACCACCGCCGCCAGCTCCTCGGGGGTGACGCCCGCACGCTCGCACACCTTCCGGGCGATCGGCGGCAGCTGGGTGGTGGCCCACCGGTAGACGGTCTGGCCCTCCTGCGCGAAGCGCGGCGGGGTGCCCTCGATCCGTACGGCGTGCCCCATCTCGGGCACCGATCCCCACAGCACCGGGCCGATGCCCGGTTCCTGCCCCTCCGGGACGGTCTCCACCACGGCCGCGCCGGCGCCGTCGCCGACGAGGACACAGATGGAGCGGTCGGTCCAGTCGACGATGTCGGCCATCTTGTCCGCCCCGACGACCAGGGCCCGGGTGGCGGCCCCGGCCCGCAGGGTGTGGTCGGCGGTGGCGAGCGCGTGGGTGAAGCCGGCGCAGACCACATTGAGGTCCATCACCGCGGGTGAGCCCATGCCGAGGCGCGCGGCGACCCGCGCGGCGGTGTTGGGTGACCGGTCGACGGCGGTGGACGTCGCGACGAGGACCAGGTCGATGTCGGCGGGCGCCAGCCCGGCCGAGGCCAGCGCCTTGGCAGCGGCGTGTGCGGCGAGCTCGTCGACCGGCTCGTCGGGGCCCGCGACGTGGCGGGTCCTGATCCCGACACGGCTGCGGATCCATTCGTCAGTGGTGTCGACCATGGCCGCCAGGTCGTCGTTGGTGAGCACTTTGGTGGGCTGGTAGTGCCCGAGCGCGACGACACGTGTGCCGGTCATGGATGGCTTCTCCTCGATCAGAAGTCAGGAACCACACAGTCTCGGCCGCTACCGACCGGTACGACGGCAGGTGATCCCACAGCTTCCGGGCCCGGACTTTGGAGCATCCCGTCGGGTCCCCACGGCGGGCGACCGATCGGACACGCCTCGGACCCGCCTCGGACCCGCCTCGGACCCGCCTCGGACCCGCCTCGGACCCGCCTCGGACCCGCCTCGGACCCGCCTCGGACCCGCCTCGGACCCGCCTGCGACCCTCGGACCTCGCCCTTCGGTCTTCGCACGCGCCCCGGACCTTCGCACCCGCCTCGTACCCTCGTACCCGACTCGGACGCCTCGTGGACCGACCTGTCCACAACGCCGCGGCGGCCGAGTGGATCAAGGAGTACGAGGCCGAGCCGGCGCAGGGGCGGACCACGACGGGCTGCGCGTACCGCGGCGTCGGCTGCGACCTCACGCTGCACGTACAGGAGAATGAGACCGTCAAGGTCACCTCGCCGCACGACAACCCGGTGACCCACGGCAGCCTCGCATCAAGGGCCGCTTCGGCTACCAACACGTACAGAATCGGGTTTGATCTCATGGGACGGGTCACCGAGCGCCGCCGCACCATCCGCATCCGGGACGGGGTGGTGTCGACCCGTCCCGACACCCTGGTGGCCGAGGAGCCGCTGGAGATCAGGCTGAACGGCAAGCCCCTCGCCATCACCATGCGGACCCCGGGCGACGACTTCGCCCTGGCCGCGGGATTCCTGGTCAGCGAGGGTGTGATCCACTCCGGGGCGCAGGTGCGGTCGATCGTGTACTGCGCGGGCGCCCGGGAAGACGGCAGCAACACCTACAACGTGGTGGACGTGGCGCTGGCGCCCGGTGTGAAGGTGCCGGACATCACCCTGGAACGCAACGTCTACACGACGTCCTCGTGCGGACTGTGCGGCAAGGCCAGCCTGGACGCCGTACGCACCACCGCGCACTTCCCGATCGCCGACACTCCCCCGGTCCGGGTCGAACCCGCTCTGCTCGCCGGCCTCCCCGACCGGCTGCGCGCGGCACAGCGGGTCTTCGACCGGACCGGGGGCCTGCACGCGGCGGCGCTGTTCTCGCCGGAGGGCGAACTGCTCGACGTCCGTGAGGACGTCGGCCGGCACAACGCGGTCGACAAGCTCGTCGGCCGGGCACTGACGGACGACCGGCTGCCGCTGTCCCGGTCGATTCTCCTGGTGTCGGGGCGGGCGTCGTTCGAGCTGGCGCAGAAGGCGGTGATGGCGGGTATCCCGGTCCTGGCGGCCGTCTCCGCCCCGTCCTCACTCGCGGTGGACCTGGCCGCGGAGACGGGTCTCACGCTGGTCGGCTTCCTGCGCGGCGCCAACATGAACGTGTACGCGGGCGACGAGCGCATCGCGCTCACCACTGGGGTGTGAGGCCACCCCGATACGGGCCCGGCCGGCGGGGAGCGCCCCCGGCGCGGCCGTGTCCTTCCGTCCGCCCGCTGCTCAGCGCCCGGCGCGGCGCCTGGCATCGGACGGCGGTGGAATCATCTGGAGCGTGAGCGTCGCGGGGGCCTGGGCGACCCCCGGCCCGCCGGCCGCCGCCCATGCCAGCACGTCGTCCGTCGCGTCGTCGTCGAGCGCCCACCCGATCCACGCGGCCCGCGCTCCACGGCTGCGCCCCTCGGTGGACGGCTGCACGACGATCACATTGGCCTGCCCGCAGGGCCCGAGACAGTCACTGGTCCGCACCGCCAGCCGCCCACCCGACGCAGCCGCCGCGTCACGCAGCCTGGCGAGCTGCCCGGCATGGTCGGTACCGGGGTTCTTGCGCGCGTCGCCGCAGCAGCAGCCACGGCAGACGACCAGCGTGCAGGGCCGGGCGCCGAAGGCGCGTATCGAGTACGTCGTCACCCGGCGATCATCCCATCCGGTGCCTCTGCCGACGTGAGGGAGTCCCGCTTCCAGCACGTTGCCGGAACCCACCGGCCTGGGCGAGGTGGCCTGTTTTCTCAGGGGAGGCACTCCGGAGGCAGACGCCGAGACCGCGGCCCGTCGACGGGCCCGGCCGCGTTCACCGGGTTCGCAGGGCCGTAGGCGGCGTCGTTCGCCCCACGGACTCGGCGGGGTGCGGCGTGTCGCGGGCGCGGCGCTTCGCGATCACCGCGCAGACCATCAGCTGCATCTGGTGGAACAGCATCAGCGGCAGCACCGCCAGGCTCGCCTGCACGCCGAACAGCACCGTCGCCATGGGCAGTCCGGCCGCCAGACTCTTCTTCGAGCCGGCGAACTGGATCGCGACCCGGTCCGCCCACCCGAAGCCGAGGCGCTTGGCGCCGAACCAGGTGAGCGTCAGCATCGCCGCCAGCAGCACCGCCTCGACGGCGAGCAGCGCCCCGAGCCGCACCGGGGTGACCTGGTGCCAGACGCCGGCGACCATGCCCTCGCTGAAGGCCGTGTAGACGACGAGCAGGATCGAGCCCCGGTCGACGTACCCGAGCACCTTCTTGCGGCGGGCCAGGAAGCCCGCGACCCAGCGGCGCAGCAACTGGCCCGCAAGGAACGGTACGAGCAGTCGGAACACGATCCGCAGCAGTGATTCGGCCGAGAAGCCGCCCGCGGCGCCGCCGAGCAGCAGGGCCGCGAGGAGCGGGGTGAGCACGATGCCGGCGAGGCTGGAGAAGGAGCCGGCGCAGATCGCGGCGGGCACGTTGCCGCGGGCCATCGAGGTGAAGGCGATGGAGGACTGGATGGTCGACGGCACCAGGCACAGGAAGAGCAGTCCGCCGTAGAGCTCGGGGGTCAGCACCGCCGGCTCGAGCCCGCGGGCCGCCAGCCCCAGCAACGGGAAGACGACGAACGTCGCGGCGAGGACGGTGACGTGGAGCCGCCAGTGCCGCAGTCCGTCGAGCGTCTCGCGCGTCGAGAGCCGGGCGCCGTAGAGAAAGAACAGCAGCGCCACCGCGCCGGTCGACGCGCCGCCCGCGACGTCGGCCGCCGCTCCCGACGCGGGCAGGGATGCCGCGAGGGCCACCGTCCCGAGCAGCGCCAGGATGTACGGGTCGATCGGCAGCCAGGACGGCAGACGCGGGGTGCGGGGGCGGCTCATGTGCTCCACTTGATCTCGGCCGGGGTCGTGCCCTCCCCATGTTCCTCCCGAGCACATTGATCGGGAATCCCGTACGCCGCACTGACTGCCATCACATTTCGTGATGACGGCGTAGGATCGGCGTCGTGTACGACCCCACCCAACTGCGTACGTTCGTCGCCGTGGCGCAGACGCTGAACTTCACGCAGGCCGCGCGCCGTCTCGGGCTGGGGCAGTCGACGGTCAGCCAGCATGTGCGCCGGCTCGAGGACGCCGCCGGCCGGCCGCTGTTCAGCCGCGACACCCACAGCGTGGAGCTGACGGAGGACGGCGAGGCGATGCTCGGCTTCGCCCGCACCATCCTGCAGGCCCACGAGCGCGCCTCGGCCTATTTCACGGGCACGCGGCTGCGCGGGCGGCTGCGGTTCGGCGCGTCGGAGGACTTCGTGCTGACGCGGCTCCCGGAGATCCTGGAGGCGTTCCGCCGCGAGCACCCCGAAGTGGACCTGGAGCTCACCGTGGAGCTGTCGGGCACCTTGCACAAGCGGCTGGAGGCGGGCCGGCTGGACCTGGTTCTCGCGAAGCGGGGGCCGGGGGCGACGCTCGGCGAGCTGGTGTGGCGGGACCGGATGGTGTGGATCGCGGCGGAGGGCCTGCGGGTGGATCCGGACCGCCCGCTGCCCCTGATCCTGTTCCCGCCGCCGGCCGTGACCCGGGCCCGCGCGCTGGAGGTGCTGGAGCAGACGGGGCGGTCCTGGCGGGTCGCCTGCACCAGCGGCAGTCTCAGCGGCCTGGTGGCCGCGGCCCGCGCCGGTCTGGGCGTGATGGCGCACACCCGCGGGCTGATCCCCCCGGGGTTGGTCGCGGTGCCGGAGCGGGCGGGCCTGCCCGAGCTGGGCACGGTCGACTTCGTCCTTCTGCACGGCCGCCGCAGAGACGCGGCGCAGGAGGCGGCCCGGGCACTGGCGGGCGCCCTGCTGGCGGCGGGTGACCGGCTGCACGCTCCGGTACCGGGTTGATTTCGGCAGACGCGGCCGGACCGCGGCCTCCGCACGGCCGGCACCGGCCGGCCACGGGGCCGTTCCGGGCAGAACGGGTGGTGATCGGTCCGTACAGATTCGGTGGAGATTGCGCACCGGGCTGCTTACTCGCCGGTCAGGTATCGGGCCCCGAGGCCCGGTCCACACCCCGCTCACCACCACTGACCTGTGTCTACGCCATCGGTCCACGGTTGACGAGGACCCTCCCGCCCGGCGAGATCGTGGGGTACGGTCGCGGCGCTGTGCAGAGCGCCACAAGGAGCAGCCATTGCGCGAGTTCACTGTCCCACCCATGGCCGCGGCGCCTCAGGTCGGCGGACTTGCGGACGCGGTCTTCGACCATGCCCTCGACGACCCCGACCGCGTCGCGCTCGGCCGCAAGGACAGCGCGGGCCAGTGGCAGGACGTGACGTCCGGGCAGTTCCGCGACGAGGTCCTGGCACTGGCGAAGGGGTTGCTGGCGCACGGGGTGCGGTTCGGCGACCGGGTCGCCCTGATGTGCCGTACGCGCTACGAGTGGACGCTGTTCGACTTCGCGCTGTGGACCGTCGGCGCCCAGCCCGTGCCGCTGTATCCGACCTCCTCCGTCGAGCAGGTCTTCTGGATACTGCACGACTCAGAGGTCTCCGCGTGCATGGTGGAACACGAGGACCACGCCATGACGATCGGCTCCGTGATCGACCGGCTGCCGCTGTTGAAGCGGCTGTGGCAGCTCGACGCCGGCGCCGTGGACCAACTCGTGGAGGCGGGCGCGCACATCGACGAAGAGGTGGTGCACCGGCACCGGCGGGCGGTCACCCCCGACTCGGTGGCCACGATCATCTACACGTCCGGCACCACGGGCCGTCCCAAGGGCTGCGTCATCACCCATGCGAACTTCATGTTCGAGACGGACACCATGGTCGGCCGCTGGGAACCGGTCTTCCGCTCCAAGCCGGGGGACGAGCCGTCCACCCTGCTGTTCCTTCCGCTGTCGCACGTCTTCGGACGGATGGTCGAGGTCGCGGGAATCCGCGGCCGCGTCAAGATCGGCCATCAGCCGGTCCTTCAGGCGAGTGCCCTGCTGCCCGATCTGGCCACGTTCCGGCCGACGTTCATCCTGGCCGTGCCGTACATCTTCGAGAAGGTCTTCCACACCGCCCGCCGCAAGGCCGAGATCGCCGGCAGACTGAGCGCCTTCGACAAGGCCGCCGAAGTCGCCGTGAAGTACGCGGAGGCCCTGGAGCACCGGGCCTTCGGGCTCGGCCCGGGGCCCTCCGCCGGACTGCGCGTGCAGCACCAGCTGTTCGAGAAGCTGGTGTACGCCAAGGTCCGCGACGCGATGGGTGGCCGGGTGCGGCACGCGATGTCCGGGGGCTCCGGCATGGACCGGCGGCTCGGACTGTTCTTCGAGGGCGCCGGCGTCACCGTCTACGAAGGCTACGGCCTGACCGAGTCGACGGCCGCGGCCACCGCGAACCCGCCGGAACGCACCCGCTACGGCACCGTCGGGCTGCCGATCCCCGGCACCACCGTGCACATCGCGGAGGACGGCGAGGTCTGGCTGCACGGGGCGAACGTCTTCCAGGGATACCTGGGCGATGCCAAGGCCACCGACGCCGTGCTGCGCGACGGCTGGCTGGCCACCGGCGACCTGGGGGCCCTCGACGAGGACGGCTATCTGACGATCACCGGGCGCAAGAAGGAGATCCTGGTGACCTCGGGCGGCAAGAGCGTCTCCCCCGCGGGCCTCGAGGAACGGGTACGGGCGCATCCGCTGGTGGCGCAGTGCATCGTCGTCGGCAACGACCGCCCGTACATCGCGGCGCTCGTCACGCTCGACCCGGAGGCGGTGGAGCACTGGCTGGCCATCCAGGGCAGACCGCCGCTGCCGCCCGCGGAGATGGTCCGCGACCGGGACCTGGAGGTGGAGATCCGCCGCGCCGTGGTCACCGCCAACACCCTGGTCTCCAAGTCGGAGTCCATCCGTACGTTCCGGATACTGGCGCATCCCTTCAGCGAGGAGCACGGGCTGCTCACGCCGTCCCTGAAGCTCAAACGGAAGGCGATCGAGAGCGCCTACGCGGCCGAGGTGGAAGCCCTGTACCGATGAGCGGCGCGCCCGCGCGGGGAATGCGCCGGGGGCGGTGATCGTTGATCCTGGGAGTACCTCAACCGACGACGTAAGGATCGACCGCTCGTGAGCAAGGTCCCCTTCACCACCCTCCACAACGGCGTCGCGATGCCGCAGCTCGGCTTCGGTGTCTGGCAGGTGCCCGACGACGAGGCGGAGCAGACGGTCACCACGGCCCTGGAGTCCGGCTACCGCAGCATCGACACCGCGGCCGCCTACGGGAACGAGACGGGCACCGGAAAGGCCGTCACCGGCTCCGGGATCCCCCGCGAGGAACTGTTCGTCACCACCAAGGTGTGGAACTCCGACCAGGGGTACGACGCGACGCTGCGCGCCTTCGACGCCTCGCTCGGGAAGCTGGGCCTCGACCACGTCGACCTGTACCTGATCCACTGGCCGATGCCGGCCAGGGACACCTACGTGGACACGTACCGCGCCCTGGAGAAGATCCACGCCGAGGGCCGCGCGAAGGCGATCGGCGTGTCCAACTTCCGGCCCGAGGACCTCGAACGCCTCATCGGCGAGACGTCGGTCGTCCCGGCGGTCAACCAGATCGAACTGCACCCGCAGCTCCAGCAGTCCGAACTCCGGGACTTCCACGCGCGGCACGGCATCGCCACGGAGGCATGGTCCCCGCTCGGCCAGGGCAAGGACCTGCTGCGGGCGCCCGCGGTCGTCGCGGTGGCCCGCAAGCACGACCGCACCCCCGCCCAGGTGGTGTTGCGCTGGCACCTCCAGGTGGGCAACGTGGTGATTCCCAAGTCCTCGACGCCGTCGCGGATCCGGGAGAACATCGACGTGTTCGGCTTCGAGCTGGACGCCGACGACATGGCCGCCTTCGCGGCCCTGGACGAGGGCAAGCGCCTCGGCCCAAAACCGGCGGACGTCAACTCCTGAGCGGAGTCCCGGTGCGGACCAGGTGGCGCACCCGGGCGTACCGACGCCCGGTACGGCGCGGCAGCGGCCACGCGGCTGCGCCGTACCGTGTCAGCCGGCGGCCCCGCCGTCCGCCGCGTCCAGCAGCCGTGCCGAGAGGCCGTCCGCTCCTTCACCCTCCAGCCGCGGAAGGACGACGAGGCGGCCGGTGAGCAGCAGCAGTAGGTCGCCGATCGGCGCCCGGACCGCCAAGCCCTCGCCGGCCGACCACGACGTGTCGGTCGCCGTGAGCGCGAACCCGGCCGCCTTCTTCTTCGCGTGGAAGGGCCTGCCCAGCTCCCACGCCCGGGTGGCGGCCGTCGCGGCCGCGTCCACGGGCGTCTCGAGCCGGCGGCCGAGGGGGACGGCGATGTCCTGTCCGTGCACCAGGATGTCGATGAGCGTCTCCAGGTGGGTGACTCCCGGATTGTGACGGCGGGAGCCCACCGTGCCGCGGATCTCGGCGATCAGCCGCTGCGTGGGGAGCGCCGCCCGCCGGCAGGCCATGTCGTGGATGAGCCGGTCGACGTCGCCACGGGCCCGGATCATCGCGGCGGCCGCCGAGCCGACGCTCAGCTGTTGCAGCGTCAGATGCGCGGCGACGTCACGGACGGTCCAGCCCCGGCAGAGCGAGTCACGGCGCCGTTCGTCGTCGGACAACTGCTCGAGCAGTTCGGCCACGTCCAGCCGCCGGCCGTCGATGGCCTGCCACACCTGTTCCCGATCCATGGGGCCTCCGCCGTCCTCGTCGGGTGCACTGCCCCAGAATCCCGCCCCTCGGTCTCCACGCACACCGGACACGTCGAGCGACGGGCGTCGTTGTCAGTGGCGGATGCGACGATGATCGCGTCGGTCGCCCGGAGGGGCCGGGCGGGACGCGGGGACAAGGCGGGGACAGTGAACGGGCCAATCGAGCCAGGGCTCTACCTGGTGCGGAACGTCGGCAGCGGACTGCTGCTCGAGGTGTACGGCGGGGGCAGAGGCAGCGGGACCAACGTCCAGCAGGGCAGGGAGACGGGTGCACCGGCCCAGCAGTGGCACATCGCCCCGGTGCCGAACGGCAACGGGCTGTACCACTTCGTCAACGCGGCGAGCGGCAAACGTCTGGACGTGGCGAACGCGGCGACGGACAACGGCGCCAACGTCCAGCAGTGGAAGCCGAACAACTTCGGCGCCCAGGAGTGGATCGTCGAGCGTCATCTCGACTCGCCGGGCACGGTCACGGTCGTCAGCTTCATCAGCGGCCTGCTGCTCGAGGTGGCCGGTTCCTCCACGGACGACGGGGCGAATGTGCAGCAGTGGGAGGACACCGACTCCCCCGGCCAGTGGTGGCGGCTGGAGCCGGTGCCCGCGGGCCCGGAGGGCGGCTGACGGTCCGGGCGGCCGGCTGCGGGAGAGGGGCGGCCGCCACGGTGCGCGCCGGGTGGCGGCCCGGCGACCGCCCGCGCCCGCTCAGCCTTTGCGTGCCGTGAACACCGTGCGCGCCGTCAGGAGGTACGCGTCGGGGCGCCGCAGCAGCCCCTCCGGGTCCTCCGGGTCCAGCAGCCGGTCGATGACCGCGAGATCGTCGTCCGACAGCACGTCCTCCACCATGCGCCGCTGCCACGCGAAGCCGGACACCAGCTGCTCGCGCACCGCCGTCGGCGCGGGCGCCGGGATGTCCAGGAGGAAGGAGCGCGTGCCACTCGGAGTGAGCCCCGAGGCGGCCAGCAGCGCGCGCCAGTCCTCGACCTCGTCCTTCACACCGGGCAGCTCTGCCCGCATCCGGGTGAACCAGTCGTCGACGGCCGCGCCGATCCTGCTCTCCAGGCCCGGCCTGCCGATGCCGATGTCGCGCGGCAGATGCCGGGCGGGCAGCCCGCCCTCGACGAGGGCGAGCAACCCGCCGGGCCGCAGCAGCCGGGCGAGCGCTCCGGTCGCGGCGCGCTGGTCACCGAGGTGGTGCACGGCCCCGGACGCCCAGACGAGGTCCGCCTCGCCCAGGTCCTCGATGCCGTCGGGCAGTTCGGCGTGGCGGATGCTGATCCGGTCGGCCTGGCCGTTGCGCGCGGCGCGGGAAAGGGCCCGCTCCAGCAGCGGCGCGGTGGCGTCGACGGCGACGACCTCGGCGTACGGGAACGCCTCCGCGAGGAGCCCGCTGATGACGCCGGGGCCGCTGCCGACGTCGAGGACGCGGCGGACGCCGCCGGCGGGGACCAGCTCGCGCAGCCAGTCGGTCACCTGCCGGTGCAGAGGGCTCTGCACCTCCGCGCCGTGCTCCAGCAGCTGTGCCTGCTCGTTCCAGTCGATACGGGTGGAGTCGTGGTGATGGCTCATGACGTCAGGGTCGCGCGAGCGCTCCCGTCATGGCGAATTCTCTTGCCGTTCCGGCAAACCACCACCCGTTCGGTGCTTCTGCGGACCGGTGCCCCGGACCTGTGTGAACCCGGCGCTCGGGGCGACGGCCCGCCTCGGGTGATGCGACGGCCCACGGGCGGGCCCCTCCTGCCGAGGCGCAGCGCCCGGCCGTGGCCCGCCGCCGGGGCCTCCCGGTGTCCCGTCTGCCCTGGCGTCCCTGCCCTGTGCCGGCGGATCGGAGCCCCGGCGGAACCCGCAGGCTCTGGCCACCGGCGGACCCTCCCGGGGGCCGCGCGGCCGGACCACCGCCGGTCCCCGGCGGAGTCATCCGGGGGTGCGGGCGCCTGCCGGTGCCGCCCGCCGATGCCCTGCGGGTCGGCCGTCCGTGCCGTGGCACGGCGGCGGGGGTCGGTGAACACCCGCTCGACCGCGTCGTCGAGGAGTTCGATCTCCTCGTCGACCGCGGCCGGGTGCTCGGCGGGCAGGGTACCGCGCAGCCCCTTCAGCAGCGCGCGGAGCCGTCTGCAGACCCTGCAGAGATGTCGCCCCGTACTCACGGATCCCGGTGACACCGAGTCGGAGGTAGTCCCCCCACACACGGGAGGGCACCAGAAGGGCGCGGACAGCCCAGAGAATCATGGCGCACACTCGTGCGACGCACCCCTTGCAGGCACCGGTGCAGGGCTCGACACGACGGGCGCCCTCCGGATCTCGGCCGTGGAGTCCGTCCTTCGTCTCCCCGGTTCCCGGCGCCCGGGATAGAACCGGCGCACGGACGCGCAGAGGCAGCGCCGCAGGCGGGCGCACGGGCGAGGCGGCTCGAGAGGCCCCGTCGGAGCCGGCGTGCCTATGCTGATCGGGCAGCACCGAAAGGGGCTCGCCATGAACGATTACGCCCTGATCGAGAACCACGGGCTGATCGGTGACCTGCAGACCGCGGCGCTGGTGACGACGGACGGAACCATCGACTGGTTCTGCTGTCCGCGCTTCGACTCGCCCAGCGTGTTCGGCGCGTTGCTGGATGCGCAGAAGGGCGGTCACTGCACGGTCCGGCCCTCGCACAAGACGTACGCGACCAAGCAGTTGTACCTCCCCGACACCGCGATTTTGGTGACCCGCTTCATGACCGAGGCCGGTGCCGGGGAAGTGGTCGACTTCATGCCGGTCACCGGGCGTGCGGCCACCGAGCGCCACCGCCTGGTCCGCATGCTCCGCTGCGTACGCGGCAGCATGACCTTCGAGGTCGACATCGCCCCGCGGTTCGACTACGGCCGCAAACCGCACCAGCTGCACATCGCGGGACAGGGGCTGGTGTTCGCGTCGGACGATGTCGAGCTGACCGTGCACCCGGTCCGCGAACCGGGGGACGAGCGGCTCGTCAACTCGCTCACGAGCGACCGGGATCTGCGCTTCTCGCTGACCCTGCGGGCCGGTCAGCAGAGGGGTCTGGTGCTGGAGTCGTCGGCCGACGGGCCTCCGCGCGAGATCCGGCTCCCCGAATTCGAGGAACTCTTCGACAACACCGTCCGCTTCTGGCGGTCGTGGCTCGGCCAGTCCCGCTACACGGGACGCTGGCGCGAAGCCGTCGAACGCTCGGCGGTGACGCTGAAGCTCATGACGTACGCCCCCAGTGGCGCGATGGTGGCGGCCCCGACGGCGGGACTGCCGGAGCAGTTGGGCGGCGAGCGCAACTGGGACTACCGCTTCACCTGGATCCGCGACGCCTCGTTCTCCGTGTACGCCCTGCTGGGCCTGGGCTTCAAGGAGGAGGCGACCTCGTTCATCGGCTGGCTGGGCGACCGGGTGAAGGAGCGGGCCGGCAGTGAGAGGGACACGGGTCCGCTGAACATCATGTACCGGGTCGACGGCTCCTCCGATCTCGTCGAGGAGACTTTGGACCACTGGGAGGGCTACCAACGGTCTTCCCCGGTACGCATCGGCAACGGCGCCGCGACCCAGCTGCAACTGGACATCTACGGCGAGGCGATGGACAGCATCTACTTCGCTCACCAGCGCGGGATCCAGCTGGACACCCACGGCTGGGCCTCGCTGCACACGCTGCTCGACTGGCTCGTCGACCACTGGGACCAAGCCGGGGAGGGCCTCTGGGAGACCCGAGGCGGCCGCAAGGACTTCACCTACGGGCGGGTGATGTCCTGGGTCGCCTTCGACCGTGCGCTGCGGCTCGCGCGGGCCAGCGGCAGGCCCGCCGCCACCGCGCGGTGGAGCAGCGAACGGGACAGGATCTACCGGCAGGTCCTGGCCAAGGGCTGGGACGAGGGCCGGAGTGCCTTCGTCCAGCACTACGGCAGCGATGTCCTCGACTCGTCCCTGCTGCGCATGCCGACGGTCGGCTTCATCACACCCGACGACCCGATGTGGCAGTCCACCCTGGACGCGATGGACCGGGAGCTGGTCACCGACAGTCTCGTCTACCGGTACGACCCCGCGGATTCGCCCGACGGGCTGCGCGGCTCCGAAGGGACCTTCTCCCTGTGCACCTTCATGTACGTCGACGCGCTGGCGCGGGCCGGGCGGACCGATCAGGCCAGGCTGGTCCTGGAGAAGATGATGACGTACGCCAACCATCTGGGGCTGTTCTCCGAGGAGATCGCCCTGACGGGACGCCAACTGGGCAACTTCCCGCAGGCGTTCACCCATCTGGCGCTCATCGACGCGGCTATCACTCTGGACGCGAACCTGAACCGCCTCCGGGAACAGGGTGTAGGTTTCCAGATCCAGTGGCCACTTTCCATCAGCGATGGCCACCAAGTGGCCAATAGGACACGGGGATGGAAATCATGCTCCGTGGACGAGT
>NZ_JBEZKP010000063.1:0-39334 GCF_040706335.1 Streptomyces sp. NPDC048389
TTCAGTACCGGCCGGACACCCTCGACGGCTTCATAGCCGGAACCGGCCTGGCCCTCGACGATCCAGCGTCACCCTAACGAGCCGAAGTCAGTAACCGCCTACCTCTTCCGCATCGGAGAGAACCAGGCCAGAGCTCTGATCAAACAGGTCCGCCCCCTCCTCGAGGAGCACGGCCACCACCCCGAGGTGATCCCCGCCCGCCTGATCGATCCCAGCGACCTCGTCGGCTACGTCATGCACGCGACATCCGCGGCCAGCAACCGCGACACGCTCCACTAATTCATCGACAGGCCCCGCCTGTCACCAACGTCCCGGGACAGCACACCTAGGGCGCGCTCGTGGGGAGCTGCCTCTCCGGATGGGGCGCGAAGCGGAGGATGACCAGCCGGTCTTCACCGGTGACGGTCACGCGCAGGGTTGTGTGGTGCATGTCGCCGCCGAGTTCGGGCGATCTACTGCCGCGTCTTCGGTACAAACGCACAGGTCATCGCCGCCGTACGCCGGAGGAGGACGTGCCAGACGAGGAAATGGCCACGGTGAAGGAGGTCACCGCAGGGTGACTGGATCAGCCGCCTGGTTGACGGGGCAAGGTATCGAGATCCTGGGCAACTTGGCGTCCGAGCTCCTCCACCTGCGGTACCGGGATCGCGATCGTGGGGGCGTCGTGAGTCGGCGAGAACGACGTGTCCGCGTAACGGAGCGGCAGCGTGCAACAGGAGATTCTGGTGCCCACCACGGGGAACCATCTCGCCAGGTGAGACGGGTTGTCGCTGATCCGCTGTGCACGTTGACTCTGCGAGCGCAGCAGTTTCGGGCCTCAACAGCCGGTCAGGAAAGAGGGGCAATGGGTCTACCTGGAGGAGATGGCCTCGGGCTCGTTCTCCCCAGATTCTCCCCACGGTCCATTCTGGGGCGACCGACACACGTAAACACCGAGGTCAGATATGCAATTCACGACTCGTCCCACCCTGAGTGGCACCTTCGGCATGGTGTCCTCCACGCACTGACTCGCCTCGCAGTCGGCGATGGCCGTGCTCGAGCGGGGCGGCAACGCCTACGCGGCCGTCGCCGCCGGGTTCGTGCTCCACGTCGTCGAACCGCATCTGTGCGGACCCGCCGGGGAGGTGCCGTTCGTCGTCGCGCCGGCCGACGGCGAGGTTAGGTGCGCGTACCGTGCGGACAGGGGGTCGCGCCCGCCGGGGCCGCCGCCGGGCACTACCGGTCGCTCGGGCTCGGACTTGTCCCCGGCACCGGCCCGCCGGCCGCCGCCGTGCCGGGCGCGTTCGACGCCTGGACGCTTCTGCTGCGTGATCACGGACCACGTCCCTCGCCGAGGTGCTTGATCACACCATCGGCTGCGCCGAGCACGGGCACCCTCCCGTCGAACGGCTCTGCGCGACGGTGGAGACCGTACGCCGACTCTTCGAGACCGAGCCGCGGCGAACCCCAGGGGAATGCAGGGTTACGCGGTGGGGCGCTGAACACCTCCCGCGATGTCAGCCGGGCGTGATTGTCTTGAGGCATGATCGATGACTTTCTGACCGGTGACCTGTCCGACGTCGAGGAGGCCGTCCGCAAGGCGGCGGCCGCCGAGATCATGCCGCGCTACCGTCGGCTGGCCGCGCACGAGGTGGACGAGAAGACCGGCCCGCACGATCTCGTCACGATCGCCGACCGCAGCGCGGAGAAGCACCTGACCGCGTCGCTCACCGCGCTGCTGCCCGGTTCCGTGGTGGTCGGGGAGGAGGCGGTGCACGCCGACGCCGCCGTCGCGGAGGCGCTGCACGGGGGCGCGCCGGTCTGGATCGTCGACCCGGTCGACGGCACCCGCCAGTTCGTGCACGGCGAGCCCGGGTTCTGCACGCTCGTGGCGCTCGCCCTGCGCGGCGAGGTGCTCGCGTCCTGGACGTACGCCCCGGTCCTGGACGAGCTCGCCGTCGCGGTCCGCGGCGGGGGCGCCCGGCTGGGCGGCACACCGCTGCGGTCCGGTTCGCCCGAACCGGGCTCGGTCCTCCGCGTCGCGATGTCCCACCCCGACTACACGACTCCCGAGCAGAAGCGCGCGCTGCTGGGACTCGCCGTCCCGGGTGTCGAGGCCAGGCCCTGCGGCTCCGCGGGTCTCGAGTACCTGTCCGTGGCACGCGGTGACCTGGACGCGGTGGCCTTCTCCTGGGAGCTGGCCTGGGACCACGCGGCGGGGCTGCTGCTGGTCACGGAGGCGGGCGGCGCCCATCTCACGGTCACCGGAGAGCCGTTCCGTATCGCGGGCTCCAACGACCTGCCGTTCACGGCGGCCCGCGACGAGGCCACGGCCCGCCGGGTCAGGGAACTGCTGACCTGACGCGCGGCTGCCGCCGAGCGAGACCGCACGCACACCGGGCGTCCCCGCCGGCCGCGCCGCCATGCCCTCGATCGTGTGCTCCAGGGGGACCGGACGGTACCCGGCCACACGATGTCACCGCCCCGGAATATCCTTGGCTCTCCAGGCCGTCGGCTGACGAAGGAGTCCGAAGGTGCAGTCGATGCTCGATGCCGTCGTCGTGGGAGCGGGCCCCAACGGGCTGACAGCCGCGGTCGAACTGGCCCGCCGCGGCTTCTCGGTCGCCGTCCACGAGGCCATGGACACCGTCGGCGGCGGAGCGCGGACGGAGGAGCTGACCCTTCCCGGCTTCCGCCACGATCCGTGTTCCGCGGTCCACCCGCTGGGGATCGGCTCACCCGCCTTCGGCGCCATGCCCCTGGCCCGGCACGGCCTGGAGTGGCTGCACCCCGAACTGCCCCTCGCCCACCCGTTCCCCGACGGCACCGCCGCCGTGCTCAGCCGCTCCGTCGGCGAGAGCGCCATGTCCCTCGGCGCGGCCGACGCCGGCGCCTACCGCAGACTGGTCGCGCCCTACCTGGGCCACTGGGGCGACCTCGCCGCGGACTTCCTGCGCACACCGTGGGACGGCCTGCCCCGCGACCCGTACCGCTACGTCCGCTTCGGGCTCGACGCGATCCTGCCGGCGAGCACGCTCGCCCGCCGCTTCCGCGGTGAGAAGGCGCGCGGCCTCCTCGCCGGGCTCGCGGCCCACGCCATCGCCCCCACCAGCGGCCTGGCGACCGGCGGCATCGCCCTGCTCTTCGCCCTCGCGGCGCACGAGGTGGGCTGGCCCGTGCCGCGCGGCGGCTCGCAGGCGATCTCCGACGCCCTCGCTTCCTACCTGCGCGAACAGGGCGGCACCGTGCACACCGGCAGCACCGTGAAGCGGCTCGACGAGCTCCCGCCCGCCCGGGCGTACATCTTCGACACCTCACCGACCGCCCTCGCCAGGATCGCCGGCCTGGGCCAGGCGTACTGGCGCTACAAGTACGGCGCCGCCGCCTTCAAGATCGACTACGCGCTGTCGGGCCCGATGCCGTGGACCGCAGAGGAGGCCCGTACCGCGGGGACCGTGCACATCGGCCCCACCGCGGCCGAGATCGAGACCGCCCTCGGCGCGGCGGTCTCCGGCCGCCCCCCGGAGGCGCCGTTCCTGATCACCGCCCAGCCGAGCGTGATCGACCCGACGAGAGCGCCGGAGGGCAAGCACGTCCTGTGGGCGTACGGGCACGTCCCGGCCGGCTGGGAGGGCGACGCCACAGAGGCGGTCGAGCGCCAACTGGAGCGCTTCGCGCCCGGGTTCCGCGACCTCGTCCTGGCCCGCGCGGTGGCCGGCCCGCCCGAACTGGCCGCGCGCAACGCCAACTACGTCGGCGGTGACATCGCCTGCGGCGCGTTCGCCGGCCTCCAGACCGTCATCCGTCCCAAACTCGCCCGCGTCCCTTACGCCACCGCGCATCCCGCGGTCTTCATCTGCTCCTCCGCGACCCCGCCGGGCCCCGGAGTCCACGGCATGTCGGGCCACCACGCGGCGAAGGCCGTCTGGCGCCGCCTGCGGGAGCGGTGACGCCCGCCCGCAGGCACCATGGGGCCATGACGCAGCCTCGACACCCGGCCATCACTCTCGTCCGCGGCGACATCACCGAGCAGCGCTCCGACGCGATCGTCAACGCCGCCAACTCCTCGCTCCTCGGCGGCGGGGGAGTCGACGGCGCCATCCACCGCCGAGGGGGACCGGAGGTCCTCGCCGCGTGCCGGGCCCTCCGCGCCTCCCGTTACGGCAAGGGCCTGCCCACCGGGCAGGCCGTCGCCACCACCGCCGGACGTCTGGGCGCCGCGCACGTCATCCACACCGTCGGCCCCGTCCACAGCACCTCGGAGGACCGCTCGGAGCTGCTGGCCTCCTGCTACCGGGAATCGCTGCGTGTGGCGGCCGAGTTGGGTGCGCGGACCGTGGCGTTCCCCGCGATCTCGACCGGCGTCTACCGCTGGCCGCTCGACGACGGCGCCCGCATCGCGGTCCGCACGGTGCGCGAGAGCGCCGCGGAGCCGGTCACAGAGGTGCGCTTCGTGCTCTTCGACGACGCGGCGTACGCGGCCTTCGAGGCCGCGCTCGCGTCGTACGGCTGACCGGGGCGCACGCCTCACAGCGTGGTCCGGCGGGCTCGGTCGCCTCAGTGGAGTCCGACGCGCTCGGCCGCCTGCGCCGAAAGGGGATACGCCCGCTCCGGCGGGAGCAGCGTCCGTGCCGCTTCCAGGTCGCCGTCCGCGACCGCCCGGTGGATCTCGTGCGCCAGCGGTGTCACGTCACGGATACCGGTGATCCACGCGTCCACGTACCGGTCGACCGCCGGCCCGGAGAGCCCGATCTGGATCGCCCGGTGCGGCAGAGGGGTCAGCCGCAGGTCCCGCTCCGGATCCCACTGGACCCTGACCGGACTCGACCTGAGCGCTTCACGCCACTGGGCCTCGGTCGCGAAACGGGACCGGTCGAAATGGCTGACGCAGGCGTGGGAGAGCGCCCACTCGAAGCCCCCCGGGTGATCTCGATCGCGAGCACCCGTTCCTGGTCGGCCTTCGTGGCCCACCCGCAGCGGTACATCATCCACAGGAACGACGGCTTGATCCACGTCATCCGCGTGCGCTTGAACGGTTCGACGAAGGTGCCCGCCGCCGACGCCGGTTCCGCGATCCGCGCGGCGTACGCCTGGTACACGGTGATCGTGTCATCGGTGAAGACCGCACGGACCTCGTGGCGGGGGCTCTGCAGCATGGTGCGACCCTAGGGGCGACCCCGGACGTTCGGGAACCGGTTTTCACCCTGGCCGGGCGAGGGTGGTGTCGGATTCCCGCCAGCTCTCGCCTCGCCGAAGCCTCATCCTGGACGCATGCACACCGACATCGAGCGCTGCGTACGCGCCGTCCGGTCCAAGGACGCGCGGTTCGACGGATGGTTCTTCACCGCCGTGCTGACCACCCGGATCTACTGCCGCCCCAGCTGTCCGGTCGTGCCTCCGAAGGCCGAGAACATGACCTTCTACCCGAGCGCAGCCGCCTGCCAGCAGGCCGGCTTCCGGGCCTGCAAGCGGTGCAGGCCCGACACCAGCCCAGGTCGCCCATGGGGGCACCTCCCGGGCCAAGGGCCCTGGGGGAGAAGCGAGCGCGCCGACGCCGCCGCGCGCGCCATGCGGCTCATCAGGGACGGCGTCGTCGACCGGGAGGGCGTGCCGGGGCTCGCCGCGCGGCTCGGCTACTCGGCCCGGCAGGTCGAGCGCCAGCTGCTCGCCGAACTGGGGGCCGGGCCGCTCGCCCTCGCCCGGGCGCAGCGCGCGCAGACCGCGCGGCTCCTCATCGAGACGACCCGACTGCCCATGGCCGAGGTAGCCTTCGCGGCCGGTTTCTCCTCCATCCGCACCTTCAACGACACCGTCCGTGAGGTCTTCGCCCTCGCACCGAGCCGGCTGCGGGAGCGGGCCGGACGCACGCGCGTCCCCTCGGCCCCGCCCACGCCCGGCGTGATCGCGCTCAGGCTTCCGTACCGGGCGCCCCTCGAACCGAGCAACCTCTTCGGTCATCTCGCCGCGACCGGCGTGCCCGGCGTGGAGGAGTGGCGGGACGGCGCGTACCGGCGCACGCTCCGTCTGCCGTACGGGCACGGGATCGTCGCCCTCACCCCGCACCCGGACCACATCGGCTGCCGGCTGTCGCTGACCGACCCGCGCGATCTGACCATCGCCATCAGCAGATGCCGGTGGATGCTCGACCTCGACGCCGACCCGGTCGCCGTCGACGACCAGTTGCGGGACGATCCGCTGCTGGCTGCGCTGGTCGACAAGGCGCCCGGGCGGCGCGTGCCCCGCACCGTCGACGCGGCCGAGTTCGCCGTACGGGCCGTGCTCGGCCAGCAGGTCTCCATCGCCGCCGCCCGGACCCACGCGGGCCGGCTGGTCCGGGCGCACGGCGTGCCCGTGGAGGACACGGAGGGCGGTCTCACCCACCTCTTCCCGGCCCCCGAGGCGCTGGCGGACCTCGACCCCGAGGCCCTGGCGCTGCCCCGCAGCCGGCGCACGACCCTGACCACCCTGGTCGACGCCCTCGCCGACGGCACACTGGAGCTCGACCCCGGCAGCGACTGGGACCGGGCGCGGGCCCGCCTCGCCGGCCTGCCCGGCTTCGGACCGTGGACCGTCGAGGTCGTCGCCATGCGCGCCCTCGGAGACCCCGACGCCTTCCTGCCCACCGACCTCGGCATGCGGCGCGCCGCGTCCGCACTCGGGCTGCCGGCCACCCCCGCCGCCCTCACCGCACGCGCGGCGGCCTGGCGGCCCTGGCGCGCCTACGCGGTCCAGTACCTGTGGGCATCGGACGATCATCCCGTCAACCACCTTCCCGCGTAAGGACATCCAGCCATGACCAGGCCCACCACCGTGACCGGCAACGCCACCAGGCGGCACACGGTCGTCGACAGCCCGTACGGCCCGCTCACGCTCGTCGCCACCGACGGCGTCCTGAGCGGCCTCTACATGACCGGTCAGCGGCACCGCCCCGCCGAGGAGACCTTCGGCGACCGAGACGGGACGCCGTTCGGCGAGACGATCCGCCTGCTCGAGGCGTACTTCGCGCGCGAGCTGACCGACTTCGACCTCCCGATGCACTTCGAGGGCACGCCCTTCCAACGCCGCGTCTGGGACCGGCTGCGGCACATCCCGTACGGCGAGACCCGCACCTACGGCGAACTCGCGGAGGAACTCGGCAACCGGGGCGCCTCCCGCGCGGTGGGCCTCGCCAACGGCAGGAACCCGATCGGCATCATCGTGCCCTGCCATCGGGTCATCGGCTCCTCCGGCAGCCTCGTCGGCTACGGCGGCGGACTGGAGCGCAAGCAGCGGCTGCTCGCGTTCGAACGCGGCGCCGACGAGGACGCGCTCTTCTAGTCCCGTTCTTCGTACGGGTCCCATGCTCCTCCAGGCGGGCTCCGCCCTGTCGCGCCGTCCAGCACGCATGCTCGCCGCGTTGGCCGAAAACCCTGGTGGCTCCGCTACGAGGGGTTCCGGCCCCTTGGCGGTCGCACGCACGGGACGACGCTCCTCGACGGGCGGACGCCGCCGGTCGCGGCACTGGCGACGCAGCCGGGCATCCAGGAGATCCGCTAGCGGGCCAACCGCTCCAGCAGCGCGGGCAGCGCCGTCCCGATCGGCTCCCGCACGACCTCGTCGGCCGACTCGTCGTACGGCGTCGGCTCGGCGTTGACGACGATCAGCCGGGCGCCGTGCTCGGCGGCGACACCGGCCAGTGACGCGGCCGGCTGCACCTGGAGCGTCGTGCCGACGGCGACGAACACCTCGCACGCCTTGGCGATGGCCATGGCACGGCCGAGCACCACCGGGTCCAGCCGCTCACCGAACATGACCGTCGCCGACTTGAGGATGCCCCCGCACGCCGTGCACGCCGGGTCCTCCTCCCCGGCCGCGACGCGGGCCAGCGCCTCGTCCATCGGGGAGCGGACATGGCAGCGGGTGCAGGTCACCGTCCGTGCGGTGCCGTGCAGTTCGAGCACCTTGCGGTCCGGCATCCCGCCCAGCTGGTGCAGCCCGTCCACGTTCTGCGTGATGACCCGCACCGCGACGTTCGGACGACGGTCGAGCGCGGCCACGGCCCGGTGCGCGGCGTTCGGTTCCGCGTTCCACGTCGCGCTCTCGCGCCGCATGATCCAGGAGCGGCGCCGGATGTCGGCGTCGGCCATGTAGCAGTCGTACGTGACGAGTTTCTGGGCTTCTGGATCGCGGCGCCAAAGCCCCTGCGGGCCACGGTAGTCGGGGATGCCGGAGTCCGTGGAGATGCCGGCGCCGCTGAGGATCGCGACGAGAGTCATGAGCCGAGCCTACGCAGGCCGCTTCGCCGTTCGCGATCCGTTTACGCACCCCCGGTGCTACCGTCCGATCATGGCGAAGGTCACGGTCACACTCGACGCCGAACTCGTCGTCGAGGTCATGGTGCTTGCAGGCGTGGGCAGCCCGCAGGACGCGGTCGAACTCGTCGTGTGCGACTACATCGCGCGCGGCCACCGCACGGAGGCACGGGCGGCCGCACGCGAGGAGCCCCGCGCCGAGCGTGACGTCACGCCTCCGGAGCAGCACCAGGCGTGACCGCGGCGAACGGTGTCGGTACGTCGCCGGTCCAGCGGTGCAGCACCGCCTTCCCGGTCTGCCTGGTGACGCCGCCGTCGCGGACCTCGGCGGCGTCGCCCACGTAGAACCGGCCGTCGTCGAGGGAGACCAGGCCGAACTGGCCCGCCGACTCCCAGCCGTAGGTTCCCGACGGCCCGTGGTGGACCCCTTGCGGAACCAGGTTCAGCAACCGTCCCCGCTCGGGCTCCGGCTGACCGCGGAGCGGTCCGCTCCTCGGGGCACGGTCGCCGTCGACCAGGAAGAGGGACGCGTTGGGAAAGGCGGTCTTGGTTCCCTTGTACGCGGCCAGCAGCCAGCGGCGGGCGTGCGCGTCGTACTCGAGGTTCTGCACGCCGTACTTGGTGTTCCCCGTGTACAGGAAGTACTTCCCGTCGGGTGCCGAGGGCCCGCTGCGGTGCGGCCGGGACTCCGTCAGGGGCCGCTCGAGCTCAGCCCAGTCGCCGATGTCGTACTGGAGCAGGACCTGGTGGTCGTTGTCCGTGCGACCGGCATCGGGATACACGCCGTAGGCGACGGTCAGCTTCTGCCGTCCGTCCCTCTTTCCGAACGCCGGGCCGAAGGCCAGTCCGTCGATGCCGCTGCAGCCGTAGCGATGGTCCGCGGTGTGCGCGGTGTCGCCGTCGAAGGCGCCGTCGGCGTCCATGTCGGCCGTGTAGTCGTCCACCACCTCCCGGAGGTGAACGGTGGACACGACGCCGCTGGTGGCCGCGTCCATGTCCATTCGGTCGATCCGGTCGCCGTCCAGGATCGCGACGTAGAACGCCTTGGCCTCCTTGTATTCGAGAGAGCCGTAGACCCGTCGGTCCTCCGCGTGGAAGTCGAGATCACCCAGGTGTCCGGTGAAGCCGGTGACCGAGCCGACCGGACGCCCCTCCAGGTCCGTCTTGACCAGGAGATTCGTGAACGAGAAGTACATGAATCCCTCGGCGCGGTCCAGGGCCATGCCCTGCAGATGACCGGACTGCCACGATCCGCCGTCGATCCCGAGCGGCCGCCCGGGTGCATTGCGCGGCGACTCGCCGCCCCCCGCGACGGCCAGGCTGCCGATGACCGCCGCTGCCGAGCAGGCAGCGACGGACAGCAAGCCGTAGAAGCGGGCCTTCCTCGTGTTGATGGTCCCTCCCCTTGTTCCCGGAGCACGGACCACGCCCGTCCAAGGGCGTCCGGCCCGCCCCGCGTGTCACCACGAAGGGCGAAGCCCAGGCGCTGCGGCGGGCTTCCGGCACCCGGCAGTCGTGCGACAGGCGGCAGACCGTTCTCGCGTTCGATCTTATCCGCCGCTCCTGGCTTTCCCGCCATGACTCCCCGCGCCCGGTGGTCCGGCGAACCGCCCTCGGCCCCGCGCGGTCGCGTCGAGAGCCGTACTCGGCCGACGGCGCACGGGCACGACGCGCTGGGCCGGTTTTGTGCGTCACGACCGAACTTCGGCATGCGATGTCGGACGATGGCAGGGTGGCACGCCCTCCGGCGGTGCCGATAGGGTCGGGGCGGCGCGACTGCCTGTTCGATAGCAAGGGATGCAAGGTGACGGACGGAGCAGTTACTCAGCCCGCGCGGGTGCTCGTCGCGGCTGACAAGTTCAAGGGCTCGCTCACGGCCGTGCAGGTCGCCGAGCGGGTGACGGCCGGCCTGCGGCGGGTCGTGCCCGGGCTGGCCGTGGAGGCCCTGCCCGTGGCCGACGGCGGCGACGGCACGGTCGCCGCGGCGGTCGCGGCCGGGTTCGAACGTCGCGAGGTGGAGGTCACCGGGCCGCGCGGTGAGTCGCTGACCGCCGCCTACGCGCTGGGGGACGGCACCGCCGTCGTCGAGATGGCGGAGGCGTCCGGCCTCCAGCACCTGCCGGCCGGCGTCTTCGCGCCGCTGACCGCGACGACGTACGGCTCGGGCGAACTGCTGCGCGCCGCGCTCGACGCGGGCGCGCGCACGATCGTCTTCGGCGTCGGCGGCAGTGCGACCACCGACGGCGGGGCCGGCATGCTCGCCGCTCTCGGCGCCCGCTTCCTCGACGCGTCCGGCCGGCCCGTGCCGCCGGGCGGCGCGGGCCTGCGGGAACTGGCCACGGCCGACCTGTCCGGGCTCGACGCCCGCTTCAAGGACGTGGACCTGATCCTCGCGAGCGACGTCGACAATCCGCTGACCGGGCCCAAGGGCGCGCCCGCGGTCTACGGCCCGCAGAAGGGCGCCACGCCCGAGGACGTCGCCGTTCTCGACGAGGCCCTCGCGCACTACGCCTCCGTCCTCGGCCCCGACCAGGCGGACTCGCCCGGCGCGGGCGCGGCGGGCGGCATCGGCTACGGGGCGCTCGTCGCCCTCGGGGCGAGTTTTCGGCCCGGGATCGAGGTCATGCTCGATGTCCTCGGCTTCGCTCCCGCGCTGGCGCGGGCCACCCTCGTCATCACCGGGGAGGGCTCCCTCGACGAGCAGACCCTGCACGGCAAGGCCCCTGCGGGTGTCGCGGCGGCCGCCCGCGCGCGCGGCATCGAGGTCGTCGCGGTCTGCGGCCGCCTGACCCTCCCCCCCGAGGCCCTGGGCCGCGCCGGGATCCGTCGCGCGTACGCCCTGACGGCGCTTGAGCCGGACCCGGCGAAGTGCATGGCGGAGGCGGGACCGCTGCTGGAACGCGCGGCGGAGTCGATCGCGCGCGACTTCCTGACCTGACCTGGCGTGACCGGTCCGGTCCGGGCCCGATCCCGGCCCGGACCGGACCGAACCGCCGCGGCCCTGGTGGATGGTGGTGGCGTCTGCGGTCGGCCTGTTTGCCGGCCCGCCCCCTCGCGAGCGGGGGCTCCGACCCGTTTCGGGGACCCGTGCGGTGTCTTCGCCCCCGCCGAACGAGCCCGGCATGTCCTCCGGACGTGAACGGGGGCTCTTCCCTTCGCGGCGCGCCGGCTTCGCGCGGTGGTATCGCACGCCGGACGTGCCGCTGGACGCCCCTGACGCGAGCAGGCAGCCCACCCGGCGGTGCGAGATCACGGGCAGCGGGCGCGGGCAGGGACGAGATCCGGCTCGCGCCCGCGGATCGGGCACGGAGCAGCGCTCACGGCACGGACGAAGCGCCGCAAGGCGCTGTGCCGAGAGACGTGCCGCGTGGCCCCGACGGTCTCGATTCCAGTCGGTCTCGGTCCCAGTCGGTCTCGGCCTCAATCGGCACCGGGGGCGCGGTGGTCGTTGAGGAGTGCGCAGGCGAAGTCCTCCTGCACCGTGCGGAGCCGCGCGAGCAGCGCGGGTCTGTCGCTCGCGCTGGTCTGGGTGTTGACGGAGAACGTGAGGGAACGGGTGCCGTCGGGTGGTGAGGATTGATCGGCCAGGCGGTATGCCGAGCACCGATACGCACGGGCAGAGCCGCGCCACCCCGCGTGACACCGCCGCACACCCGCTGTGCGCCCGCACAACGTGCCCCTCCCGCCGCTGGTCAGACGCAGCGAGTAGCCCTCCGGGCATGGACCCCGCCGACCCCCCGGTGCTGATGTTGGCCCCCGAGAGGCGAGCCGACCGTTGGTGAGCCGGACAAGGGGTTGCGTATGGCCGCCGCGCTTGAGGTGCGGGCGCTGTCCGTGGGGTACGGCCCGGTGCGGGCGTTGCGGGACGTGTCCGTCGACGTGCCAGAGGGAGCCGTGGTCGCCGTGCTCGGCGGCAACGGCGCCGGCAAGTCCACCCTGCTGCGAGCGGTGTCGCGCACACTGCCGTTCCAGCGTGGGCGCGTCACCTCGGGGACGATCACCTTCGAGGGCCGCCCCCTCGACGGCCTCGGTGCCGCCGGCGTCGTGGCCGCCGGGGTCGTCCAGGTCCCCGAGGGCCGGCAGGTCTTCGCACGGATGACCGTGGCGGACAATCTGCGGGCCGGCACGCTCGGTGTGCGCGGCCGGCGGGAGTCCGCCGCCGCGCTCGCCCGCGTCCACGAACTGTTCCCCGTACTGGCCGACCGCGCGCACCAGAAGGCCGGTCTCCTGTCCGGCGGCGAACAGCAGATGCTCGCCATGGGGCGGGCGCTGATGGCCAGGCCCCGCATGCTGCTGCTGGACGAGCCGTCACTCGGCCTCGCCCCGCTGATGGCGGAGCGGATCGCCGAGACGGTCCAGGAGATCAACGCCGCCGGCACGTCCGTCCTTCTCGTGGAACAGAACGCGGCGATCGCCCTGCGCCTGGCCTCCACCGCGTACGTCCTCGACGTCGGCGAGGTCGCGCTCTCCGGTCCCGCCGACGAACTGGCGGCCTCCGACGAGGTCCGGCGCCGGTATCTCGGCGTCGTCGACGAGAGCGCCGCGCAGGACGCCGACGGCCCCCGGCGTGCGGTGCCCGCCCTCAGGAGGTGGTCCGCATGAGCGCGACGACGACCGCCACCGACGTGGCGCTCACCGTCGAGGACGTCACCGTCCGATTCGCCGGTCTCACCGCCCTCGACGGGGTGTCGTTCACCGTCGAGCCGGGCAGTGTGCACGCCGTCATCGGACCGAACGGGGCCGGCAAGTCCACCACGTTCAACGTCCTCTCCGGCGTGTACAAGGCGACCGAGGGCCGTGTCCGGTTCGGCGACGACGAACTCACCGGCCTCCCGCCGCACCGCATCGCGGCCCTCGGCGTGGCCCGTACCTTCCAGAACCTGGCGCTGCCGCCCCGCGCCACGGTCGCCGACAGCCTGCTGCTCGGCCGGCACCGGCTCACCCGCACCGGGTTCGTGGCGGCGGGACTGCGACTGCCGTCCGCGGTGCGCGAGGAACGCCGGCACCGTGAACGCGTCGCGGAGATCGCCGAGTTCGTCGGACTCGCGGACGACCTCCACCGGCCCGCCGGTGAGCTCCCTTACGGAAAGCAGAAACTCGTGGAACTGGCCCGCGCCCTGTGCATGGAGCCGCGGATCCTGCTCCTGGACGAACCGGTCGCGGGCATGACCGCCGACGAACGGCGGCAGACCGCCGCGGTCGTCGCGGGCGTACGCGACAGCCTCGGTATATCGATCGTGCTCGTGGAACATGACATGGGGGTGGTGATGCGGCTCGCGGACGCCGTGACCGTGCTCGACTTCGGACGCCGCATCGCGGGCGGCACGCCCGGCCAGGTGCAGAGCGATCCGGCAGTCGTCCAGGCGTACCTCGGTACGGAGGCCACGCCATGACCACCTTCGTCGAACTCCTCCTCGGCGGGCTGTCCATCGGCTCCGTCTACGCCCTGATCGCCCTCGGCTTCGTCGTGATCTTCAAGGCGACCGAGGTGGTCAACTTCGCCCACGCCTCGCTCCTCCTCGCCGGCGGCTACATCACCGCCGTGCTCCACGACGACCTCGGCTTCTGGCCGGCGCTGGCCGTCGGCATCGCGGGCGCGGCGGTCGTCGGCTCCGCCGTCGACTTCCTGGTCATGCGCCGGTACCGGGGCTCCGACCACAGCGTCCTCGCCATCGTCACGATCGGTGTCGACATCCTTCTCACCACCGAACTCACCCGGATGATCGGCACGGACGTGCTGGCGCTCGGCGACCCCTGGGGCGACCGGGTCGTGAACATCGGTGAGATCACCATCGCGCAGACGAGGATCGCGGCGTTCGTCGCGGCGGCGCTGCTCATCACGGCCTTCCTGCTGGCCTTCCGCTACACCTCGTGGGGCGTGGCGATGCGGGCGGCGGCCGAGAACCCGCAGACGGCGGCGCTGATGGGCGTACGTCTGGGCCGGGTGTCCATGTCGGCGTGGGCGGTCGCCGGTGCGCTCGCGGCGGTCGCGGCGCTCTTCCTGACCGTCTTCCCGACGCCCGGCCTGGAACGGGCCACGTCGCTCGCCGCCCTCAAGGCGTTCCCCGCGGCGATCCTCGGCGGCCTCGACTCGACGACGGGCGCACTGGCCGGCGGTCTGATCGTCGGGGTCACGGAGTCGTTCGCGACGGGCTACCAGAGCGAACTGACCTTCCTCGGCGGCGGGATCGGCGACCTCGCCCCGTACCTGGTGATGCTGCTCGTGCTACTGGCGCGGCCGGCCGGACTCTTCGGCACGAAGGAGCTCGCGCGTGTCTGACACCCCCCGCCCGCGTCCGGACGCGTCGGCCCGGCCGACGCCCCCGCCCGAGCCGGCGAAGCCGGCCGAGACCGCGTCGGCCAAGTCCTCCGCGCCTGCGCCGGAGCCTGCCCGGCCCGAGCCGGCCCCGGCCGGGCCGTCCAGGTCCGCTGCCGCGCGACCGGCATGGTTCCGGCCCCGGCCCCGCGCGTACGTCTGGATCCTGTTCTCGCTCCTCCTCCTCGCGCTGCCCTTCTACCTCGACCGCTTCTGGCTGCAGGCCGGGCTGTTCGCCATGGCCGCCGCCATCGGCGCCATCGGGCTCAACCTGCTGACCGGCGCGACCGGGCAGCTGTCCATGGGCCACGCCTTCTTCCTCGCCGTCGGCGCCTACGGCTACTGCGTCCTGGCCGGCGGGAACGACGTGGAGAGTGGCCACGAGCTCGCCGGGCTCGGCCTGCCGACCTGGCTGGCCGCCGTGCTCGCCGTCTGCCTCGCGGGGCTGGCGGGGGGGCTGTTCAGCCCGATCGCGGGCAGGCTGAGCGGGGCGTACCTCGGTATCGCGACCCTCGCGCTGATCTTCGTCGGTCAGCATGTGCTCTTCAACGCCCGCGATCTGACCGGCGGCTTCAACGGCCGGTCCGTGCCCCCGCTCTCCCTCTTCGGGTTCGACTTCGACGACACGGAACTCCTTGTCGCCGCCGTTCCGTTCCAGTCCATGGAGAAGCTCTGGTACGCCGCGCTCGTCGCCCTTCTCGCCTGCGCGCTGTTCGCCCGCGGCGTGCTCCGCGGCCGGCCCGGCCGCGCGATGAACGCCCTGCGGGACCACCGGATCGCCGCCGGCGTGATGGGCGTGCCGGTCGCCCGCTACCGTGCCGCCGTCTTCGTCCTGTCGTCGATGTACGCGGGCCTCGCCGGCGTCCTGCTCGCCCTGGTCTTCCAGCGGACCGTGCCCGAGTACTTCGGCATGATCCTCTCCCTCGAATACCTCGCCATGATCGTCATCGGCGGTCTCGGCACGGTCGCCGGAGCCGTCGTCGGCGCGGTGTTCGTCTCGTTGCTGCCCCAGGTGCTCACCCGCTGGAGCGACGCCCTGCCCCTGGTCTCCGCACCGGGCACCGGCGGCGTCTCCCCGGGAGAGGCATCCCGCTATCTGTACGGCGCGGCAGTCGTCGCGGTCGTGCTGTTCCTGCCCGGCGGACTCACCCGCCTCGTTCCGTCCCCTCGGGAGAAGAAATGAAGTCAAGAACCTACGCGGCGGTCCTCGCCGTCCTCGCGCTGACGGTGACGGCCGGCTGCAGCTCCAAGGCCGCCGACGGCGACGGCGACACCAAGGGCGCCGGGGGAGTGAAGACCGGGGACGGCGTCACCGACAAGGCGATCACGCTGGGCGTGCTGACCGACATGACCGGGGTCTACGCGTCGCTCGGCAAGAGCGTCACCCAGGCTCAGCAGCTGTGGGCGAAGCAGACCAACGCGGCCGGCGGCATCTGCGACCGGAAGATCGAACTGACCGTGCGCGACCACGGCTACGACCCGCAGAAGGCCCTTGCCGGCTACACCGAGCTCGAGCCGAAGGTGCTCGGCTTCGCGCAGTTCATCGGCTCGCCGTTCGTCGCGGCGGTGGAGCAGCGCATCGACGGCCAGGACAAGGGGCTGGTGCTGCCCCAGGCGTGGTCGGCGAACCTGCTCGGCAGCCCGTACGTCCGGGTGGTCGGCGCGACGTACGACGTCGAGACGATCAACGCCGTCGACTATCTGCTCACCGAGAAGCGCATCGCCAAGGGCGACAAGATCGGGCACGTCTTCTTCGAGGGCGACTACGGCGAGAACGCGCTCGCCGGGTCGAAGTACGCGGCCCAGCAGGCGGGGCTCACCGTCGTCGAGCAGAAGATCAAGCCGACCGACAACGACATGTCGGCGCAGGTCGCCGCCCTCAAGAAGGCGGGCGTCAAGGCGATCCTGCTCAGCGCCGGTCCGCGGCAGGCGGCCTCCTTGGCCGGTGTGGCGGCGGCGGGCGGCTTCGACGTGCCGATCGTCGGCAACAACTCCGCCTTCGCGCCGCAGCTGCTGGCCACGCCGGCGGGGCCGGCACTGTCGAAGGACTTCTACATCGCCGCCTCCACGCTCCCCATCGGCGCACCGGACGCGGGCCCGGCGAAGCTCGCCAAGGACTACGCGGCCGCCTACCCGAAGGACGGGCTCGACAACGGCGTGGTCGCCGGACACACGGCGGCGACCGTCTTCGGAGAGGCGCTGAAGAAGGCGTGCGCGGAGAAGGACCTGACCAGGGAGGGTGTCGGCAAGGCACTGCTCACGCTGGGCGCGTACGAGAACGGCTTCGGCATCACCCACGACTTCTCCGACCCGGAGGCGCCGTCCACCCGCCAGAGTCTGATCATGAAGCCGGACAAGTCCGTGCCGGGCGGCCTGAAGGTGGTCCGCGAGGCGGCGGCCGCGAAGGCGGCGGAGTCCTACACGCCGTCGGCCGGCTGACCGGTCGGCCCCAGCGGGCCCCGACCCGCACCGTACCCCCTGGCGCACGCCGCCCGGGGGTGCGGCGTTTCCGGCGGCGCGGCCTCCGGTCCCTCGCGGCCGAGCCGGGCCCTTCGCGGTCGACGGGCCGGGCCCCGTGCGGCCCGGTACCGGCCTTGCGCGGTGCCTCGCGGTTACCGAGCCCGGCCCCCGCCGCCCGGTACAGGCCGCCCGGTCCGGTCGTGTGCGGTCCTCGCGGTCGACGGGCCGGGCCCTGCGTCCGGTCCGGTCGTGTGCGGTCCCCGCGGTCGACGAGCCGGGCCCCGCGTCCGGTCCGGTCGTGTGCGGTCCCCGCGGTCGACGGGCCGGGCCCTGCGTCCGGCCCGGCCGTGTGCGGTCCCCGCGTCCGGTCCGCGCACGCGGACGCAGCGAGCCGGATTTCGCGGGTGCAAGAACGCGCGCGCCGGGTACCCGCCCCGATGTGCACGGCCCGCAGGGCAGAGCTGCCCCTGCGGGCAGATCCAGGAGGAGGAGGCCCAGTAATGAGCACGGTGAAGGAGACCGTCGAGGTCGAGGTCCCTGTCAGCACCGCCTACAACCAGTGGACCCAGTTCGAGGAGTTCCCGAACTTCATGGAGGGCGTCGAGGAGATCACCCAGCTCGACGACCGCCACAACCACTGGACCACCAAGATCGGGGGAGTGCACCGGGAGTTCGACACCGAGATCGTCGACCAGCTCCCCGACGAACGGATCACGTGGCGCACCGTCAGCGGCGACACGAACCAGCGGGGCATGGTCAGCTTCCAGCGCCTCGACGACACGCACACACGCGTGGAACTCGTGATGGACATCGAGCCCGGTGGCATGGCCGAGAAGGCCGGTGACAAGACCGGGATGATCGACCGGCGGGTGAAGGGCGACATGCGGCGCTTCAAGGAGTACATCGAGCACCGCGGCGGCGAGAGCGGAGCCTGGCGCGGCCGTATCAGCCCCGGGTGACCCATGATCCCCCGGGCGGATTGCCTCGCAGTGGCCGTCACCGGTGACCGGTGACGGCCACTGCGGCGTACGCTCCGGGCATGGTGCATGTACTGGGCAGCAGGATGCTGCTGACCCCGACCGACCCGGAGCGCTCCCGCGACTTCTACGGCCGCGCTCTGGGGCTGGCGGTCTACCGCGAATTCGGGACCGGTCCCGAGCGGGGCACGGTGTACTTCCTCGGCGGCGGGTTCCTCGAGCTTTCGGGCCGTTCGAAGACGCCGCCCTCCCCGGTCGTGCGGCTGTGGCTCCAGGTGCCCGACGTGCGGGCCGCTCACGACGAACTGCTGGAACGAGGCGTAGAAGTCCTGCGGGAGCCGCAGAAGGAGCCGTGGGGGCTGATCGAGATGTGGATCGCGGACCCGGACGGGGTGCGCATCGCGGTGGTCGAGGTGCCCGGGGACCATCCCCTGCGCCACCGCCCCTGAGGCGGGCCGCGCCGGACACGCGGAAGGCCCCGGAAGCTCGAGAGCTTCCGGGGCCTTCCGCGAATCCGGGCACCCGCTACGGAATTCCCTCCGCCCGCGCCTCACGGCTCTCGCGGCGGTTGCCGCGGAACGTGTTCACGCGACGGGCGGTGGCGAAGAGGGGGATCGTCGCCGCCATCACGATCTGGAGCGCACAGCCCATCTGGAGCATCACTTCACCGCCGGGTGCGGCGAACGCCCACGCCGCCAGCATGCCCATGGCCGCGACGATCCAGCCGAGCATCGCGACCGCCAGGACGCCCCGCGGCTTCGGGTACTCGACCCGGCTCACCATCAGCCACGCGGTACCGACGATCGCCAGCAGTGTCGCCTCGAACGGCAGCTCGAGCAGCACGATCGAGATGATCGTGAGCGCACCGAACGGCGAGGGCATGCCCTGGAACGTGCCGTCCTTCACGGTGACGCACGAGAAGCGGGCAAGCCGCAGCACCACCGCCAGCAGCACCACGATGGCGCCCACCGCGGCGACCCGCTCGTGCGCGTCCGTCGCGACCATGCCGTACACGAGCACGAAGTACGCCGGCGCCAGACCGAAGCTGATCAGGTCGGAGAGATTGTCCAGCTCCGCACCCATCGGCGACGACCGCAGCTTACGGGCGACGAGGCCGTCGAACAGGTCGAAGACGGCCGCGCACAGCATCAGTATCACGGCCGTTGCCGCGCTGTTGCGGGCCATGCCCGACTCGTCACCCGTCAGGTGCGGGATGAGGATGCCGGTGGTGGTGAAGTACACCGCCATGAAGCCGCACGTCGCGTTACCGAGCGTGAGCGTGTCCGCTATCGACAGCCGGAGAGACAGCGGCATTTCCTCCGCGTCGTCGTCCTCGTCCTCGGCGACCCAGTTCGTGGCCTGTGTGTCGGGATCAATCACGGTCAATTCGAGTCACCCCCGCGGTCGTGGTCTGACCGACCTCGACGGCGACGTCCACACCTTCCGGAAGGTAGATGTCGACACGCGATCCGAAGCGGATCAGTCCGATGCGCTCACCCTGCTCGACCTTGGTGCCCTGCGGTACGTACGGGACGATCCGCCGTGCGACCGCGCCGGCGATCTGCACCATCTCGATGTCGCCGAGTTCGGTGTCGAAGTGCCAGACAACGCGCTCGTTGTTCTCGCTCTCCTTGTTGAACGCGGGGACGAAGCCGCCGGGGATGTGCTCGACGGACGTCACGGTGCCGGCCAGCGGCGCGCGGTTGACGTGCACGTTGAGCGGGCTCATGAAGATCGCGACGCGGGTGCGTCCGTCCTTCCACGGCATGATGCTCTGCACCACACCGTCGGCCGGCGAGATGACCCGGCCCTGCGTGATCTCGCGCTCGGGGTCGCGGAAGAACCACAGCATGCCCGCCGCGAGCGCGGTGGCGGGCACGGCGACGGCCGCGGCGCGCCGCGAGCTGCGGGACCGGGCGAGGCTGAGTGCGGCGGTGGCGACGGTCGGCAGAAGCCACGGCGATGCTCCGCGAGCGATACGTACGCCACGGAGGCTGTCGCGAGGTGCAGAGGTTTGGCTGTGGGGCATGGATGACCTTCGTAGCGGATGATGCCGCGCTGGCAACGGGGACGGCGGCTTTCCCGCGATCGTATCGGTTACGACCCGCAACTGGGAAAGACAGAAGCCGAGTCGGCGGCCGGAAGATGATGACAGGGCGTGATCACCTTCCGGCCGTAACCGACCCAAAAGCGACAATCAACCCTGGAATCGGTACTCCTCGAGCAGCCGACGACCAATGATCATTTTCTGGATCTCGGCGGTACCCTCGCCGATCAGCAGCATCGGGGCCTCGCGGTAGAGGCGCTCGATCTCGTACTCCTTGGAGAAGCCGTAGCCGCCGTGGATACGGAAGGCGTCCTCGACGACTTCCTTGCAGTATTCGGAGGCGAGGTACTTCGCCATCCCTGCCTCCAGGTCGTTTCGTTCCCCGGAGTCCTTTTTGCGCGCTGCGTTCACCATCATCGCATGCGCGGCCTCGACTTTGGTGGCCATCTCGGCGAGCTTGAACTGAATCGCCTGATGGGAGGCGATCGGCTTGCCGAAAGTGTGACGCTGCTGGGCGTAGGAGACCCCCAGCTCGAAGGCGCGCCGCGCGACACCGCAGCCACGGGCCGCGACATTCACCCGGCCGACCTCGACGCCGTCCATCATTTGGTAAAATCCTCGGCCGGTGGTCCCGCCGAGCACCCGGTTGGCCGGAATGCGCAGTCCGTCCATGATGAGTTCGGTCGTGTCGACGCCCTTGTAGCCCATCTTGTCGATCTTGCCGGGGATGGTGAGGCCGGGGCGGACCTCTCCGAAGCCGGGCTCCTTCTCGACGAGGAAGGTCGTCATCGACTTGTGCGGGGCGGTTCCCTCGGGGTGTCCTTCGTCACTCCGGCACAGAACCGCGACCAGAGTGGACGTGCCGCCGTTCGTCAGCCACATCTTCTGGCCGTTCAGGACGTACTCGTCGCCGTCCTTCACGCCCTTGGACGTGATGGCCGACACGTCCGAGCCGAGACCCGGCTCCGACATCGAGAACGCGCCCCGCACCTCGCCCAGCGCCATCCGCGGCAGGAAGGTGTCCTTCTGCTCCTGCGTGCCGTGCTGCTTGAGCATGTACGCCACGATGAAGTGCGTGTTGATGATGCCGGAGACGGACATCCAGCCACGGGCGATCTCCTCGACGCACAGGGCGTACGTGAGAAGGGACTCACCCAGGCCGCCGTACTCCTCCGGGATCATCAGGCCGAAGAGGCCGAGCTCCTTGAGACCGTCGACGATCTCCTGCGGGTACTCGTCCTTGTGCTCCAGCGCGGTCGCGACAGGGATGATCTCCTTGTCGACGAAGTCCCGGACGGTGGACAGGATCTCCTGCTGGACGTCGGTCAGACCTGCGGTCTGGGCGAGTCGCGCCATGACTACTTCTCCTGCGACTTGAGTTCGGGGCGGCCGGGCTGCTCCCCGCCGCGCTCCTTGATGTACGTCTCCGTGGGGACCATCACCTTGCGCCGGAAGACGCAGACGAGGGTGCCGTCCTGCTTGTAGCCCTTGGTCTCGACGTAGACGATCCCGCGGTCGCTCTTCGACTTCGACGGGGTCTTGTCGAGGACCGTCGTCTCGCCGTAGATCGTGTCGCCGTGGAAGGTCGGGGCCACGTGGCGCAGCGACTCGATCTCCAGGTTGGCGATGGCCTTGCCGGAGACGTCCGGCACGGACATGCCGAGCAGCAGCGAGTAGATGTAGTTGCCGACGACGACGTTCTTGCCGAAGTCCGTCGTCTTCTCCGCATAGTTGGTGTCCATGTGGAGCGGGTGGTGGTTCATCGTCAGGAGACAGAAGAGGTGGTCGTCGTACTCGGTGACCGTCTTCCCGGGCCAGTGCTTGTAGACGGCCCCGACCTCGAACTCCTCGTACGTGCGTCCGAACTGCATGTCGCTCACGCCTCCGGGATCTCGAACGTGCTGGTGCGCTGCATGCCCGCCGCGCGCCCCTTGCCGGAGACGACGAGCGCCATCTTGCGGCTCGCCTCGTCGATCATCTCGTCGCCGAGCATCGCCGAGCCCTTCTTGCCGCCGGCTTCCGACGTGTAGTAGTCGTACGCGTCCAGGATCAGCTCGGCGTGGTCGTAGTCCTCCTGCGAGGGCGAGAAGATCTCGTTGGACGCCTCTACCTGGCCCGGGTGCAGCACCCACTTGCCGTCGAAGCCGAGGGCCGCGGCGCGCTGGGCGACCGCGCGGTAGCCGTCGATGTTGCGGATCTGCAGGTAGGGACCGTCGATCGCCTGAAGGTTGTTGGCGCGGGCGGCCATGAGGATCTTCATCAGGATGTAGTGGTACGCGTCGGCGGGGTAGCCGGGCGGCTGCTCGCCGACGACCAGGGACTTCATGTTGATGGACGCCATGAAGTCGGCCGGGCCGAAGATGATCGTCTCGACGCGCGGGGACGCCTGGGCGATCTCGTTGACGTTGTTGAGGCCCTGGGCGTTCTCGATCTGCGCCTCGATGCCGATCTTGCCGACCTCGAAGCCCATCGTCTTCTCGATCTGGGTGAGCAGCAGGTCCAGCGCGACGACCTGCCGGGCGTCCTGGACCTTCGGCAGCATGATGCAGTCGAGGTTCTGGCCGGCGCCCTCGACGACGGTGACGACGTCGCGGTACGTCCAGTGCGTGGTCCAGTCGTTGACGCGCACGACCCGCGTCTTGCCGGTCCAGTCGCCCTCGTTGAGGAACTTCACGATGGTGTGGCGCGCGTCCGGCTTGGCGAGCGGCGCACACGCGTCCTCGAGGTCCAGGAACACCTGGTCGGCCGGCAGACCCTGGGCCTTCTCCAGGAAGCGCGGGTTCGAGCCCGGCACCGCCAGGCAGGAGCGGCGCGGACGCAGCCGGTTCACAGAAGAAAGGTGTGCGGCGGAGCCGCTCTCTGGAAGGGCGGTGGTGGGCGACGGGCGGGCAGTCATGCGGGGACCTCCAGAGGGTCGAGCTTGTTCGCTTTACGGATCTCGTCGACGATACGGCCGATGATCTCCGTGATACCGAAGTCCTTCGGTGTGAAGACGGCGGCCACTCCGGCCGCCTTCAGTTCGGTGGCGTCGGCGTTCGGGATGATCCCGCCGACGATCACGGGTACGTCGGCCGCGCCGGCCTCGCGCAGTCGTTCGAGTACGTCCGGCACGAGCTCGGCGTGCGAGCCCGACAGGATCGACAGACCGACGCAGTGCACGTCCTCCGCGAGGGCGGCGGAGACGATCTGCTCCGGGGTGAGCCGGATGCCCTGGTAGACCACCTCGAACCCGGCGTCACGGGCCCGTACGGCGATCTGCTCGGCGCCGTTGGAGTGCCCGTCCAGGCCCGGCTTGCCGACCAGCAGCCGCAGCCGGCCCGCGCCCAGCTCGTCCGCCGTGCGCGACACCTTCTCGCGTACCGCGGCGAGGGGGGTCCCCGCCTCCGCGGTGACCGCCACCGGGGCGCTGCTGACGCCCGTCGGCGCACGGAACTCGCCGAAGACGTCACGCAGCGCCCAGGCCCACTCGCCGGTGGTGACGCCCGCACGCGCACACTCGACGGTGGCCGCCATCAGGTTCTCGGTGCCCGCGGCGGCCTTCTTCAGCGCCGCCAGGGCCTCTGCCGCGCGGGGCTCGTCGCGCTCCGCACGCCACTGGTGCAGCTTGGCGACGACCCGGGCCTCGTTCGCCGGGTCGACGGTCATGATGGCCGTGTCGAGATCCGCGGTGAGCGGGTTCTCCTCGGTCGTCTCGTAGATGTTGACGCCGACGATCTTCTCGTCGCCCGCCTCGATCCTCGCGCGCCTCTCGGCGTGCGAGGAGACGAGCTGGGACTTGAGGTAGCCGGATTCGACGGCCGCCATCACGCCGCCCATCTCCTGGATCCGGTCGATCTCGGTGAGGCACTCGTCGACCAGGGAGCCGACCTTGGCCTCGATGACGTGCGAGCCGGCGAAGATGTCCTCGTACTCCAGCAGGTCGCTCTCGTGTGCCAGAACCTGCTGGATGCGCAGCGACCACTGCTGGTCCCAGGGCCGGGGCAGGCCGAGCGCCTCGTTCCAGGCGGGCAGCTGCACGGCGCGCGCCCGCGCGTCCTTGGACAGCGTCACGGCCAGCATCTCCAGGACGATCCGCTGGACGTTGTTCTCCGGCTGCGCCTCCGTGAGTCCCAGGGAGTTGACCTGGACGCCGTAGCGGAAGCGGCGCTGCTTGTCGTTCTCGATGCCGTACCGCTCGCGGGTCACCTTGTCCCAGATGCGGCCGAAGGCGCGCATCTTGCACATTTCCTCGACGAAGCGGACGCCCGCATTCACGAAGAAGGAGATCCGGGCGACGACGTCGCCGAACTTCTCGGCCGGCACCTGGCCCGAGTCGCGTACGGCATCGAGGACGGCGATCGCGGTGGACATCGCGTACGCGATCTCCTGCACCGGTGTGGCCCCGGCCTCCTGCAGGTGGTAGCTGCAGATGTTGATCGGGTTCCACTTGGGGATGTTGGCCACCGTGTACGTGATCATGTCGGTGGTCAGGCGCAGCGAAGGACCGGGCGGGAAGACGTGCGTCCCGCGCGACAGGTATTCCTTGACGATGTCGTTCTGGGTCGTCCCCTGGAGCCTGGTGGCGTCGGCACCCTGCTCCTCGGCGACCACCTGGTACAGCGCCAGCAGCCACATGGCGGTGGCGTTGATGGTCATCGAGGTGTTCATCTGCTCCAGGGGGATGTCCTGGAACAGCCGCCGCATGTCGCCCAGATGGGAGACCGGCACACCCACCCGGCCGACCTCGCCGCGGGCGAGGATGTGGTCGGGGTCGTAACCGGTCTGCGTCGGCAGGTCGAAGGCCACCGACAGACCCGTCTGGCCCTTGGCGAGGTTGCGCCGGTACAGCTCGTTGGACGCCTCGGCCGTGGAGTGGCCGGCGTACGTCCGCATCAGCCAGGGCCGGTCCTTCTTGCGCTCTGTCATCTGGGAACCTCAGACTCCTCAGACGTTCCGGAAGCGGTTGATGGCGTCGATGTGCTTCTCGCGCAGCTCCGGGTCGCTGACGCCGAGGCCCTCCTGCGGGGCGAGCGCGAGGACGCCGACCTTGCCCTGGTGCAGGTTGCGGTGCACGTCGTACGCGGCCTGGCCGGTGTCCTCGAGCGAGTACACCTTCGACAGCGTCGGGTGGATCTTGCCCTTGGCGATCAGGCGGTTGGCCTCCCACGCCTCGCGGTAGTTGGCGAAGTGCGAGCCGATGATCCGCTTCAGCGACATCCACAGGTAGCGGTTGTCGTACTCGTGCATGTAGCCCGAGGTCGAGGCGCAGGTGGTGATGGTGCCGCCCTTGCGGGTGACGTAGACGCTCGCGCCGAAGGTCTCGCGGCCCGGGTGCTCGAAGACGATGTCGATGTCCTCGCCGCCGGTGAGTTCGCGGATGCGCTTGCCGAAGCGCTTCCATTCCTTCGGGTCCTGAGTCTGCTCGTCCTTCCAGAACTTGTAGCCCTCGGCGTTGCGGTCGATGATCGCCTCGGCGCCCATCGCGCGGCAGATGTCCGCCTTCTGGTCGCTGGAGACGACACAGATCGGGTTGGCGCCGCCGGCCAGCGCGAACTGCGTGGCGTACGAGCCGAGTCCGCCGCTCGCGCCCCAGATGAGGACGTTGTCGCCCTGCTTCATCCCGGCGCCGTTGCGGGAGACCAGCTGGCGGTACGCGGTGGAGTTGACCAGACCGGGGGCCGCCGCCTCCTCCCAGCTGAGGTGCTTCGGCTTCGGCATCAGCTGGTTCGACTTGACCAGCGCGATCTCCGCCAGGCCGCCGAAGTTGGTCTCGAAGCCCCAGATGCGCTGCTCGGGGTCGAGCATCGTGTCGTTGTGACCGTCGGAGGACTCCAGCTCGACGGAGAGGCAGTGCGCGACGACCTCGTCCCCGGGGGTCCAGGCGTTCACGCCGGGGCCGGTGCGCAGGACGACGCCCGCGAGGTCGGAGCCGATGATGTGGTACGGCAGGTCGTGGCGCTTGGTGAGCTCGGACAGGCGTCCGTAGCGCTCCAGGAACCCGAAGGTCGACAGCGGCTCGAAGATCGAGGTCCACACGGAGTTGTAGTTGACGGAGGAAGCCATCACGGCCACCAGCGCTTCGCCGGGGCCGAGCTCCGGCACCGGCACGTCGTCCAGGTGGATCGACTTGCGCGGGTCCTTCTCGCGGGTCTCGAGACCCGCGAACATCTCCGTCTCGTCCTTGTGCACGGTGATCGCGCGGTACGACTCGGGGAGCTTCAGTGCGGCGAAGTCGGCCGACGTGGATTCCGTCGACTGGATCGCGTCCAGGATTTCCTTCACGGTGTTGCCTCCGGCGGGAAGCGTCCATGCGCGGACGCTGAGGGGTACGTCGGGATGGTGCTCTGTGGAGGTTGTGCCGTCGGTTCGGCGATGGTGGTGCTGGCAGCGCTGTGGTGGGCGCTTGAAGGTGCCTGTGACGCAGGCGTCCGGGCGGGCAGCCGCGAGGGTTGCTGGGACAGCCGGCGTACGAGTGTTCTCTGCACGCCGGCCGCCCGGACATACTCAACGTATGGCACGGCGTGCCAGGTCGCAAGACACTCCGTGCCAAGAATTTCCCTCAGATGCAATCCGCGCGACACATATGAGCGATGATCGATCGAAACGCTTCGCGAAACGGCTGATGGCCGCCCGAACCGGGCGGCCATCAGTCATGGTTCGGTGCTGCGGTCTACGGTGTGCCGCGGCGGTCAGCGGTGTGCGGTCCTGGCGGTCACGACCGCTTGAGCGCCTGCTCGATCGTCCGCATGACCTCGCTCAGCGGCGTGTCCGTGCGCGCCACGGCCACCAGCACCTCGCCCTCGGTACGGGCCGTCGCCGCAGGCTCCCGGACCGCAGCGTCGGCCGCGACCGCCGCGTGCTTGCGGCCGGCCCCTATCCCGGAACCGAAGGTGTCGCGGACGATGGCGAACGCGTGGTCCAGCTGGGACTCCACGTCGCCCTGCCCGCCCGCCCGCAGCCAGCGGCGCAGCACATGATTGTGCGCGGTGACCACCGCCGACGCGGCCACCTCCGCGAGCAGCGGGTCGTCGTTGCCGTCATGGTGGTCGCGCTCGTCGAAGTGGCCCAGCAGATAACGCGTGAACAGCCGCTCGTAACGGGCCACCGAGGCGATCTCGCGCTCCCGCAGGGTCGGCACCTCGCGGGTCAGCCGGTAGCGCTCGACGGAGACGGCGGGAGAGGAGGCGTACATCCGCATGACCTCCTTGATCCCCCGGCAGACCGTGTCCAGCGGATGCTCGTGGGGCGGAGCCGCGTTCAGCACGGCCTCCGCGCGGACCAGCGTGTCGTCGTGGTCCGGGAAGATCGCCTCTTCCTTGGAGCGGAAGTGCCGGAAGAACGTGCGCCGTGCCACGCCCGCCGCGGCGGCGATCTCGTCGACAGTCGTCGCCTCGTAGCCCTTGGTCGCGAACAACTCCATCGCCGCCGCGGCCAGTTCACGGCGCATCTTCAGGCGTTGCGCGGCGGCGCGGGAGCCCGCCGGACTCTCCGGAGCGTCGGTCGGAGCACCGGCGCGGCCGGTGCGGCGGGACGTGTCAGCGGGCTGGGGCATGATCTGAACGTACTGCATCCGGTCGGCCGGATGCGCCTGCGGGCCGCTGCCCGCCTCCCCCGGAGCAGGGGACGGGCCGCCCGGACCGAGCAGCCCGCCCCAGCCTGCGTCGAACTCAGCGGCGGGCATATTCGCGGAAGCCGCGCCCCGTCTTGCGGCCGAGGCACCCCGCAGCGACCAAGTGCTCCAGCAGCGGCGCCGGGGCGAGGCCCGGGTCGCGGAACTCGCGGTGCAGCACCTTCTCGATGGCGAGCGAGACATCGAGGCCGACCACGTCGAGGAGCTCGAAGGGGCCCATCGGGTAGCCGCCGCCCAGCTTCATGGCGGCGTCGATGTCGTCGAGGGTGGCGTAGTGCTGCTCGACCATCTTGATCGCGTTGTTGAGGTACGGGAAGAGCAGCGCGTTCACGATGAAGCCCGCCCGGTCACCGCAGTCCACCGGGTGCTTCTTGATCTTCGTGGTGACCTCCCGGACCGTGGCGTGCACATCGTCCGCGGTGAGGACCGTACGGACCACCTCGACCAGCTTCATCGCCGGCGCCGGGTTGAAGAAGTGCATGCCGATCACGTCCTGCGGGCGTGAGGTGGCACGCGCACAGGCGACGACGGACAGCGACGAGGTGGTGGTGGCGAGCACCGCACCCGGCTTGCAGACCTTGTCGAGGGTGGCGAAGAGCTGCTGTTTGATCTCCAGGTCCTCGGCCACCGCCTCCAGCGCGAGGTCGACCTCGGCGAAGGCGTCCAGCGAACCGGCCGGAACGATGCGGGCGAGGGTGGCCTCACGGACCTCCTCGGTCATCCGGCCCTTGGCGACCGAACGGGCCAGCGACTTGCCGATGCGGGCCTTGGCCACCTCGGCCTTCTCCAGGCTGCGGGCGGTGAGGACCACGTCGTAACCGGCCTTGGCGAAGACCTCCGCGATGCCGCTCGCCATGGTGCCGGACCCGGCCACGCCGACCGAGCGGATCTCACGGCCGGCGGCCGCCCCGTCGACCGGCCTCGGGGTCAGCGCGTCGTCCACGGTGTCGGCGCTGCCGGGCGCGGCGTAGGTGTAGAAACCGCGGCCGGCCTTGCGGCCCGTCAGGCCGGCCTCGCTCAGCTGCTTGAGGATCGGCGCCGGGGCGTGCAGCCGGTCCTGCGACTCCGCGTACATCGCGTCCAGGACAGTGCGGGCGGTGTCGATGCCGATCAGGTCGAGCAGCGCGAGGGGGCCCATGGGCAGGCCGCAGCCCAGCTTCATCGCCGCGTCGATGTCCTCGCGGGAGGCGTAGCGCGACTCGTACATCGCCGCGGCCTGGTTGAGGTAGCCGAACAGCAGGCCGTCCGCGACGAATCCGGGACGGTCGCCGATCGCGACGGGCGTCTTGCCGAGCTCGCGGGCGAGCGCCGTGACCGCCTCCACGGCGGCCGGGGCGGTCAGCACGGAGGAGGCCACCTCGACGAGCTTCATCGCCGGGGCCGGGTTGAAGAAGTGCAGTCCGAGCACGCGCTCCGGGTGCTCGGAGTCGGCCGCGAGCCGGGTCACCGAGAGGGCGTTGGTACCGGTCGCGATGATCGTGTCCGGACGCACGACGGCGTCGAGCTCCCGGAGGACCTGCTGCTTGGCCTCGTACGACTCGGGCACGACCTCGATGACCAGATCGGCCTCCGCGGCGGCCTGCGGCTCGGAGAAGGTGCGGAAGCGGGCGAGGATGTCGCGGCGCTCCTCCTCGGTGATCCGCTCGCGCTCCACGGCGCGGGCGGTGGAGTTCTCGAGCGCGACGACGGCCCGGCGGGCGGCGGCGTCGCTGACGTCGATGCCGATGACCTCACGGCCGGCGCGGGCCAGGACCTCGGCGATGCCGGTGCCCATCGTGCCGAGGCCGACGACGGCAATGGTGTGGAGAGGGGTGTCCATCACGGGACTCCAGAGATGAGTGACGACTGATGAGGAGCGCGCGCGAGGGCGGAACGGAAGGAACGCCGCAGGCGCGGAGGGCCGCACACCACACGGGGCGCACGGCGCGCGGGAACCGCGTGTCGTGTTACTGGGCCGACGGGCCTGTCCCTGGCCACGCCGTTCTTCGTACTTCGTCGTGGTGGAAACACCACCGAAGCCGAACCGACAAACCTCTCGGCGGCTGCGTCACCAGGCCACCGGGAGCGCGGGGTTTGCCCGCTCACCTGAGATTAACTCGCGGGTAACGAGCGCGCCAGCCCTCGGCCGGGGCCCATTCCTGTGATCTGGATCGCTCACGCCCGCCCCGTGGGTACGCTTTTGTCATGAACGAGGAGTTACGGTCGCTCGCGATCCGGCTGCGTGACGAGGCGGGCGGCGGACCCGTGTACGAACGGCTGCTGACCACCGCCGACCACGACGAACTCGCCGCTGTCCTCACGGAGCCCGGGCGCCCCCTGTGGGCGCGTGAACTCGCCGCCTTCCGGCTCGGCTGCGCCGGCGACCGCCGCGCCTTCGAGTCCCTGGTCCTCTTCCTCAACCACCGCGACCCCGAGCGCTGTGTCTGTGCCGCTCACGCCCTCAGCGAGCTCGGCGACCCCCGTACGCCCCGCGCCGCCGCCGCGCTCGCCACCAATGAACTGCGTGTCGCCTACGCCCTGGTTCCGGTGCGGCTGCTCGCCCGCCTGCGCGCACCGGAGTCCGTTCCGGCCTTGATCACGGTCCTCGGCCGCCGGCTCGTCCCCGAAGACCCGCACTGGCGGGTGGCGCTGGCCTGCATCGAGGGACTGGGAGCGCTGGGCGACAAGCGTGCCGCAGAGGTCGTACGGGCGGCGGTGCCGCACCCGCGACTGGCGGCGGCCGCGCAGGCGGTGCTGGCGCGGCTGGGGGCCTGAGGGGGAGGTGCGGCCGCGCAGGGGCCGGCGTGGCCGGGGGCCTGCGGAGGAGGTGCGGGGTCGCGGGCGGGGCGGCGGTCCGGTCTACCGGCCGGTGCGGCGGTCCTTACCGGCCCCGGAGACGGTCACGCCACCAGGCGCCGGACGTACCGGACCTCGGGAACGAGTACGCCGTCCGCCTCGAAGGGCTCCTCCGTGCCGTCCGGCGCGAAGCCCGCCCGTTCGTAGAAGCGGCGGGCGCGGGCGTCGTCCTTGAGGACCCACAGCAGCATCTCCTCGAAGCCGGCGGCCCTCGCGCGGCCCGTCAGCTCGGCCATCAGGGCATGGCCCACGCCCGAGGAGATCCGCTCCGGGCGGACGTAGATCGCGTAGAGCTCGCACGCTCCCGGGCGCTCGCCGCCGTCCTCGTCGCGCAGCGGGCCGAAGCAGCCCCAGCCGACCACCTCGCCGTCCCACTCGGCGACCACGTTGCGCACTCGGGTGCCGGCGCCGTCCATGAGGAGGGAGCGGCGCTCGGCGGCGTCGTCCGCCGGGTCCATGGCGTCCAGGTACGACTGGGGCATGAGCCCGGTGTGCGCGAATCGCCGGCCGCCCACCCCGATCGTGGCGACCGCGTCGCAGTCGTCGATCGTCATGTCCCTCACACGCATGGTCATCGCTCCGTGGCCTCCCCTCTCCGCCGACTCCCGCCGACAGGAGGAACACTGCCTGCCGAGGTCCGTCGACGCCACCGGAATGGCTTCAGAGCAGAGTGAGTTGGGTCGGTTCGGGTTCTGCCGGCTCCGAGGTGACCGGCAGCCGGCGGTGGCCGCCGCGGTCCGAGGGTCCGATGCGAACTCCGTGGCCGGCTCGTGCACATGACGGGTGATCCGGCGCTGGTACCACTTGGGCGCGTACGCCCCCTCCGCGTACAGCCGCTCGTACCGCGCCACCAGATGCGGATGGTGTTCGCGCAGCCAGGCCATGAACCACTCGCGTGCGCCGGGGCGCAGGTGGAGCACGAGCGGGGTGACGGAGGTCGCGCCGGCGGCCGCGATCGCCCGGACCGTGGCCCGCAGCTGGTCGGGGCGGTCGCCGAGGAACGGGATGACGGGTGCCATCAGGACGCCGCAGCCGATGCCGTGTTCGGCGAGGGTGCGTACGACGTCCAGACGGCGTTCGGGGGAGGGGGTGCCCGGTTCGACCGTGCGCCACAGCTCACGGTCGGTGAAGCCGACGGATACGGAGATGCCGACGTCGGTGACGTCCGCGGCCTGGACCAGCAGATCCAGGTCGCGCAGGACCAGTGTGCCCTTGGCCAGGATCGAGAAATGGTTGGCGTGGTCGCGCAGGGCCGAGATGAAATCCGGCATCAGTCGGTAGCGGCCCTCTGCCCGCTGGTAGCAGTCGACGTTGGTGCCCATGGCGATGTGCGCGCCCTGCCATCGGCGCGACGCCGGCTGGCGGCGCAGCAGCTCGGGGGCGTTGACCTTGACGACGATCTGGGAGTCGAAACCGAGGCCGGTGTCCAGGTCCAGATAGCCGTGGGTGGACCTTGACCCGCTGGCGTGCCGCTGGTGACCGGCGGAACGGGCACGTACTCGGTGAACTCCGCCCGGTAGGCGACGTCCGGCGACGTCCGGCGAGGTCCAGTCGAGGACGCCGCGAAGCCGCGGCCTCGGTACCGACCGGGGCACGTGCGTGTCCGCGGCCGCTGTGCCCTCTCACAGTCGCCCGCCGGCCTTGTCCACCGCGGCGGCCACCACCCGCAGCCAGCAGTGTCCGGCCCGGCGCCCCAGGGTGCGGCCCTGCCACCCCCACACCTCCGGCCCCGACGCGGACACCTGGAACTGCCGCGCTGCGGCCGCGTGCGCGCGCCGCATCCGTTCCCTCTCGTCGTGCTCTGCCGGCGCGGTGAACACCGCCTCGCGTACTGCCGGTTCCACCGTCACACCCCCTCCGTCACGACGCCGACCCCGGGGTGCTCAACGGGGCGGGGCAGCAGCGCGTCACGCCCCGGCCACCGGAACACCAGACGGCAGTGCTCCTTGTCCACAACATCCCCGGCGGGCAGCAGATCGTCGGGCGAGCCGGCCGGGTGGACCGTCAGCACCGGATCGGCGTGCTCGCTGTTGTCTTCGGCGCGTACGTGGAGGTCCCAGGCCCGGACCGTGGCCACGAGCTGCTCGGCGAGCTGGGGCCCCTGTTCGCCGAAGGCATGGACGACCCACTCCCACTCCTTATCCTCAGGACGTTCTCCGTCCTGGGTCTGGAGGTGAGTCAGGTAGGCGAGCGAAGCGTCGCCGACGATGGCGGGTGCGTCACGGTCCTTCGCGATGGCGGTCACACCCTCGTCGGGGTCCTGGTGGGCGGCCAGGCGGCAGAAGGCGGGCAGAGTGGTGGCCGCGTACAGCTGCAGGGAGCCGAAGTAGGAGTTCGCCGCCCCCATGGTCACGCCGGTCGCCACCTCGTGCCGCCGCCCGCACAGCGCCTCCTCCAGGCCCGCCGTCTCGGCGGTGGCGCCGTCGTCGAAGCGCAGCGTCAGCCCGCCGTCGAGAAGGGGGACGACGGGGACGGGGCGGGCGTGCTGGCCCTGGTCGCGGACGAAGCCGCAGTAGGTGAAGTGGCGGGCGTGCAGTACCTCGCCGCGCCGCTCGAACGTGATCGCCCGGGTGTAGCCGCCGATCTCCAGCGGCAGGACCAGGCGTGCGCCCTCGGCCAGCTGCTCGCGCCAGGCCGGGGCGATGTCCCAGCAGTTATAGGTGATCATGCTGCCGTTGAAGCCGCCGCGGGGCACGAGGTGGGCGGGCGCGCCGAGCGCCGCGTCGGCCTCGACGGCGGTGACGCGTCCGCTGCCGGCCTCCGTGAGGAACCGGCGGGTGCGGCGTACGACCCACGGGTCGATGTCGACGGTCACCACACGACCGTCGGGGGCGGTGACGTGGGCGATCAGCTCGGCGTTGTAGCCGCCGGATCCTGGAAGCCGATGGGTTCGCAGGATCTCAATGGCGTTGGTGATGGAACCCAAAGGACATCCCCCTAAATGCGGGCACTGGCAGGCGAGTTCGTGCTCGCTGCAGAGTGTGTGCGGGCACGCCGAGGGGGTCCACGGCCTCGGGGAACATCGGTACAGCGGTTAGCGCTACGTCCGTGATCATGGCTGCGGATCGCGTGGTGGCGTGTGTGCCGGGAGCATCCGCCGTCCTAAAATGGGAGTCGGCCGCCTTGCGTCGGCCCGACTCCGAGCCGTATCGCGCCCACGCCGCGAACGGTGATGAGGACAAGGGGCACCGCCTCACGCGCTGACATTTGCCTGTTCGTGGCCACGTGCCCGCGGCGGGGATGCGTGGGGTCGCCGCCGTCTCCGGGACTCGGGAGAGACCGTGACCACCGGCGAGCAGTTCAAGAAGGACGTCCGCGAACTCGCCGACGCCGAAGGCATCTCGTACCCGCCGCCCGCCGGCGCCTGACCACCGAAACCGCCGAGGAGCCCCAGGACCGTGCCGCGATGCTGGCCGGACTGGTCGCCCGCAGCGTCGGCAAGTTCACCACCGAGGAGTTCACCGACCGGCTGGAACGCGGCGGCCAGGAGTACACCGGGTATCCCGCCGACGGCCGGGAGGCCGCAATCGAGGCGCTTGAATACGCCCTGGAGCATGGGATGGATGCCGTCGATGACGAACTCGCCACCGTCGTCGCCAGCAAGGGGATGCCGAACCCGGAACGGTTCATGCCGATCACTACGGACGACCTTGCCGAGGCCCTGCGCCGGGTCCGTGACCACAGCCTGGTCATCGACGGCTCGTCCGTCGCCGAGACCGCCTACTGGATCGCAGACCGCTACGGCCCCGGACTCCCAGCTCTGTCCTCAGGGGCAAAGTAACCCGCCAGTTGGTTTCAGGACTTCGGGGCGGCGGTCTTCTTGGGCTGGCGGGGGACGGTCTTGGTCTTGTCGAGGTGCCCGTACACCGCCGACCGTGGCACGCCGAACACGTCGGCGATCTGCTGGACGGTCGTCTCCCGCTCGTCGTAGAGACGTTGGGCGAGCGCGGCCTGGTCCTCGGTGAGCTTCGGTCGGCGTCCGCCGACCCGCCCCCGGGCCCGCGCGGAGGCGAGCCCGTCGTTCGTATTCGCCACGATCAGCTCGCGCTGGAGCTCTGCCAGTACGGACAGCATCCCGAACATGGCACCCCTTATCTAGGGCTATCGCGAGAATCAGCAGGTGAGAGACGCAAGGGACCGTAAGGCACGTTCTTCACTTACGCCGCTTCGCTGGCTGGCGTGGTGGGTGGCTGGTTTGGATCCTTTCTCCGGGACGGGGCGGTCCGGCACCATTGGAGTTTCGTTTCGCTGGGTGAAGTGGGTGAGAGGGCGGGGATGTCCGTGCCGGGTGACGCGGAACCGACCAGGACAGTGGATCTCACGGCCGAGGGGTCAGCGTTTACCGCTGATCCTTATCCTCGTTACGCTGAATTGCGCGCCTTGGGCCCGGTGCACCGTGTACGCACGCACCAGTCCGCCGAGGTGTGGCTGATCGTCGGCCATGAGGAGGCTCGCGCCGCCCTCGTCGATCCCCGTCTCAGCAAGGACCGGAGCAATGCCCCGGACTGGCGAGGGGAAGAGCCGCCCGCCCAGGTCCACATGCTGCACCTTGATCCGCCGGAGCACACCCGGCTGCGCAAGCTGGTCATCTCGGAGTTCACGCCGCGCCGCGTCGAATCGCTGGCCCCGCGCGTACAGCAGATCACCGATGAGCTGCTCGATGCGATGCTGGCGCGGCCGGGCGGCAGCGGTGACCTCGTCGAAAGGCTGGCCTTTCCGCTGCCGATGACCGTCATCTGTGAGCTGCTTGGAGTCCCGGACCTGGAGCGCGAGGCATTCCGGGGGTGGTCCAACCAGATGGTCGCCCGGGCTTCGCCCGCGGCCGCGAGCGCCGCTGGCAAGGCGATGAAGGGCTATCTCGCCGAGCTGATCGAGTGCAAGGGCCGTTTACCGGGTGACGATCTGCTGAGCGCTCTGATCCGCGCAACGGGCGAAGGCGGTGACCGGCTGTCCCGGGACGAGGTCGTCGGCATGGCCATTCTGCTGCTGGTCGCGGGCCACGAGACCACCGTTAATCTCATCACCAACGCAGTCCTTGCGCTGCTGCGCCACCCGGACCAGATGGAATGGCTGCGGACGGATCTGTCGCTCGTGGAACACGCAGTCGAGGAGACACTGCGCTACGACGCTCCGGTGGAGAGCTCGACTTTCCGTTTCACCGCCGAGCCGGTCGAGGTGGGTGGCACGGTCATTCCCGCCGGGGAAGTCGTCCTGGTCTCCCTTGCCTCTGCGGGCCGCGATCCCGGCCGGTTCCCGGATGCCGACCGTTTCGACATCCGCCGCGACGCGCGTGGCCATATCGCCTTCGGCCACGGTGTCCACTACTGCCTGGGGGCCCCACTGGCCCGTCTCGAGGCGCGGATCGCCCTCCGTACGCTCCTGGAGCGCTGTCCTGTTCTCGCCTTGGACACGGCCGACCCGGCAGAGCTGCCGCGGATCCCAGGCATGCTGATGCGCGGTGTGCACAGGCTTCCCATCCGTTGGGCACCGCTCTGAGGCACAACGCCGCGTCGCGCCCGTGCACCACCGATCGGCGGTGGCGACCGCGGGCCTGGCCGTCGGCCCGACGTTTCGTCGTTCTGCCTCGGTCCTTGGGTGACTCGCCCCGCGCGTGAGGCATTACCGTCACCGTGCGATTGCCTGTGTATGCGGAAAGTGTTTGCCGGGTAGGGCTCCTCCGCTCCTGGCGGTAGGCGACGAGGAAGGGGTTGCAGTGTCCGTGTCATCCCAGGGAATAGCGGTTCCTGAGTTGTACTGTCCTTCTCCGGTCCGTGACGACCCCGACCTCGGCGAGCTACTCAACGAGCAATTGGTCCAGTGGGCTGAGCAGGTTGGCATTTACCCCGGGCAGCCCGACACCGTCCGGGAGGCCGCTTTCGGGCGCATGATGATGCTCTGTTTCCCTGGCACCGACGACCCGGACCGGCTGCTGGCCGCCGGGAAGTGCATCTTGGCGCAATGGGCCGTGGACGACACCTACGTCGATGACGAATCCCTCGGCGCCACTGTGCAACTCCAGGGCTCCCGCCTCGCGTTGGCCAAGGCGGCCCTGGACCCGGTTCACCTTCCGTCCCGCTACGCGCCCGACCTGGAGCAGGTCATGCGCGACGACCCGGTCCTAGCCGCCCACCGCTCCAGCCTTGCCCACCTGGCCCAATACGCCGACTCATCCCAGCTGGCCCGCTATCACTACGAGATGGCCGGGCTGTACGTGGCCAACGGCACGGAGGCGACCTGGCGCTCCGAGGGGCGGCTCCCGCAGGTGTGGGAGTACCTGACGAACCGTCAGCCCAACAGCTTTCTGCCCTCCATGGTGATGCTCGATCCCATCGGGGGATATCAGCTGCCCTTCGAGATGTACGCGGACCCACGCGTGCGGCGGGTGTTCATGATGGCCGGCGCCGCGAGCGTCATGGTGAACGACTTGTTCTCGATGACCAGGGAAGGCCACGCCTCCGGACTCGACTTCAACCTTCCCACGGTGATCGCTGCGGAGGACAAGTGCTCCTTGAAGGAAGCGATCCAGCGCAGCGCGGAGTTCCACAACGAGATGATGCACCGGATTGAGGCAGAAGCCACCGCCCTGTCTGCGGACGGCACCCCGGCCCTGCGCCGGTTTCTGGCCGATGTGTGGGCCTGGCTCGGCGGGAACCGCGCATGGCACGCCGGAAGCGCCCGCTACTCCGGCATATCCGGCATGACGAACTGAAGGAGCGACCACGATGAGCAAGACCACGTCCACCGCCACCGACGTCTTACGCACTGCCTACCAGAAGTCCGTCGCCACGTACTGGAACACGGAGCGCAACCCGGTCAACCTGCGGCTGGGCGAAGTCGACGGCCTCTACCACCACCACTACGGCGTGGGCGACTACGACCCGTCCGTACTGGAAGGCCCGCAGGATATTCGCGACGCACGGATCATCGAGGAGATGCACCGGCTGGAGACAGCTCAGGCGCAGCTGCTCCTGGATCACTTAGGCGAGGTGTCATCCGACGACCGGCTGTTAGATGCCGGGTCCGGCCGCGGTGGCACCAGCTTCATGGCACATCAGCGCTTCGGCTGCCAGGTGGACGGGGTGTCCATCTCCGAGTACCAGGTCGCTTTCGCCAACGACCAGGCCAGGGAACGGGGAGTGGCCGACCGGGTGCAGTTCCACTTCCGGAACATGCTCGACACCGGCTTCGAGGCCGGCTCCCGGCAGGCCATCTGGAACAACGAGTCCACGATGTACGTCGATCTGTTCGAACTTTTCGCCGAGCATGCACGGCAGCTGGAATTCGGTGGCCGCTACGTCTGCATCACCGGCTGCTCCAACGACGTCACCGGAGGCCGCTCCAAGGCCGTCAGCCGGATCGACGAGCACTACACCTGCAACATCCACACCAGGAGCCAGTACTTCAAGGCCCTGGCGGCCAACGGCCTCGCCCCGATCAATGTCATCGACCTGACCCCAGCGACCATCCCGTACTGGGAACTGAGGGCGAAGTCCTCCGTGGCTACGGGGATCGAGGAACCGTTCCTCACGGCCTACAAGGAGGGCAGCTTCCACTACCTCCTCATCGCTGCCGACCGCGTCTAATGACCGGCGGTGCAGCCCAGTTGCTGCTCGCGTGGGGCACGGTGGCTGCCGCGACGCCGAAGTTCCGTCCTCGCGGCGGTACGCCCCGGACGGGCGGCGGTCAGTCCAGCTGATGCAGGAGGCGGACGGCCTGCCGTTCCACCGCCCCCTGCGGGTTGCGGGCGTGCCTGGGCCGGTCGGGCAGCAGCATCACCGGTGTCCCGTCGATTCGCCATGTTTAATCCCTTCTAGGGTGACCTCGGGAGCGGCTGGCAGTAGTCGAACAGCTGTTGTCTTTTCGATCTTGAGCGGTGGCAGTCGAACGCGGGTTCCCGGTCGGGTGATCCTGTCGTGGCGAGGGCATGAGGAAGGGACCTCCTGAACAGCTCGTGGGTGTCGAATTCATAGAGCAACAGGAGGCCCCGGTGCCGCAGTCTTCCGTGTCGATGGCCGGGCAGTCCAACTCGGCCGCTCCAACGTGTGATTGCCTCGCGCACGTGTACGGCAACGCGGCCGACCGGCCCGAGCGGCAGCGCCGGTACCCGTCGGACATGACGGACGCGGAGTGGGCTGAGGTCCGGCCGCTGCTGCCGACGCCGGGCTGGATGCGCGGGCGGGGCGGACGGCCGGAGGGATACTGCCACCGCGCGGTGCTGGATGCGATCCGCTATCTCGTGGACAACGGCATCAAGTGGCGGGCAATGCCCGCCGACTTCCCGCCCTGGGACCGGGTGTATGCCTTCTTCCGCCGCTGGCGCGACCACGCCCTGGTCAAGGAGTTCCATAACCGGCTGCGCGGCCAGGTCCGCGAGCGCTGGGCCGGGACGCGGAGCCGACGGCCGGCGTGATCGACTCGCAGTCGGTCAAGGCGGACGCCGTCGTCGGCGCCGACAGCCGCGGCTTCGACGGCGGTAAGAACATCAACGGGCGCAAGCGGCACGTCGTAGTCGGTACCCTCGGCCTGCTGCTGGGCGTGATGGTCACGAGCGCGGATGTCGGTGACCGCGCCGCCGCCCAGATCTTGCTGCACCAAGTCGCCGACGCCCACCACCTGCTGGCCCTCATCTGGGCCGACGGCGGCTACACCGGCAGCCTCGTCGAACACTGCCTGGCCGCGCTCGCCCTGGTCCTGGCGATCGTCAAACGCAGCGACGACATGCGCGGTGAGGGGCCCCGCGTTTTCCGGACAGTCGTCTGACCGCTGATTTCACGCGGCGATACGCAACTTCTGGTACTCGACGTGGACTTCGCGCGGTGG
>NZ_JBEZKP010000064.1:0-38410 GCF_040706335.1 Streptomyces sp. NPDC048389
TCGTGGACACCGCCCGCCGACCAGCGCGAGCACGGAAGGACGCCCGCACACCAGACCCGTGACCTGCAACTTCACGATGCACACCGCTCAGTGGCCTTGTCACCGGGCTCGCTGGCGGGTGGTGGTGTGCTGCTGCCGGTGACCCGCATCTCGAGCACCACCGCCTGCTGCGGATCGGTCGGGTCGGCGTCGCCGAAGCTCTTCGCGGTGTCCTTGGGGACGTTGAGCTGCTCCGTTTGTCCGCTGATGGAGACGCTGGCCCTGATGTCCCGGTCGATGGTCTCGATGCGGTAGGCGCGGGGGATGTTGACCTGCAGGTAGCCGGTGTTCGCGGCCTTGAAGCAGATACGGGACTCGTTGGTCGGCAGGTTCCGCGCCCACACCATGATCTGGTAGGACGTGCTGCTGCAGGAGGTGTGGGTGATGTTGCCGTCACCGGAGATGAGGTCGGCGCCTGTCGCGGCCAGAATTTGTGATCGGTACGGGTAGGCGCCGTCTTCGACCGTGTAGGGGGCATCGCCGTCGGCGGACACGGCCGGAATCGGTGCCCCCAGGACGACAGCGCTGGTCATGGTGGCTATGGGCAGCCATCTGCGTATACGCACGGGTACTGTCTTCGCTTTCGGAAGGCTCCCACACTGCGCGTTGGTGCAGGTGGGACGGAGAGGTTCGGTCCACATCGGTGTGGGCCGAGCGTGATCGCCTGGGGAGGCCGCGGAGAACAATAGCCCGACCCTGACAGCATCTGGCATTCCCGCTTCAGCAACCAGTTGCTGAGTGGATGCACTTGGCAGTGGTGGTTGCGCGTGGTGATCACGGACGTATAACGCTCTGTATCTGGTCTACAACCCTTTCCGGCGTGCCGAGGTCTTCCGTTCCCGATTCAGCAGTCCTGTACCGGGTCCGCCCGGGAAAGGGGTCCGCTGCCCTTCGGCTTGGGGAGGCCGCTGCGAAGGGGGTGGCCGGCCCCGAAAGTTCATGGCAGGGGCGATGGCGCCCCTCCGGGCCTGCGGTCGGTGACCGAAGGCCCGGTCCTGCCGTGCCGGGATCTGCACAACCCAGAAAGAGGGGAACACTCCGTGCTTCGCATCAGAAGCCGGCGCGCCTCGGCGTGGGGTAGCGGGTACGCGATGGCCATCAAGGCCGTTTGCGGTTTGCTGCCACTCGTCCTGGCCGCCGGACTGGTGTCTGCAACACCCGCCGTTGCAGAGGAACCAGGAACACCACCGCTGTCCGACCGCCAACGTGTGCTGGCCAATTGGAAGACTGGCGGCCCGGCCGTGAAGTCGGCCGCCGGATCCGCACTCGCCGGGAACGACGAGCAGGTACGCGCCTACCTGGCATCTGGGCAGAAGGTCGCTGAGGAACTCGACCTGCGCGAGGCCGCACTCAAGCTGGTCACCGAGGCCGGGCCGGGCTTGAGCGAGGCCGCCCGCGCTGCGCTGGACGGCACCCCCGAACAGCTGGCCGCGTTCATGGAGAACGGCTGGCAGGACCCGCTCGCCGACGACCAGCGCGTTGAGGCCGCCCGGATAACGGAGGCCGGAGGGACAGGAGTCCGCGAGGCCGGTGACAAGGCCATGCGCGGCACCCTTGAGGACGTCAAGGCGTTCCTGGCCGAGGGCCAGTACCGCCAGCGTGACGACGACGCGCGCGTCCGAGTCGCCCAGATCGAGGCTGCAGGCGGCCCGGCGACCAAACGCGCCGCGAGCGCAGCTCTCAAGGGATCCATCGACGACGTCCGCGAGTTCCTCACCTACGGGCAGCACATTACGCGTGCCCAGGACCAGGAACACGCCACGATCAGCGATCTGGCCAAGCAGACCCGGGCCGCTCAGACGGCCTCGGAGAAGGCCATGAAGAGCGCGCAGGAGCAGGCGGAGAAGGCCAAGGCTTCCGCCGCGCTGGCCAAGCAGGAGGCTGCCAAGGCGGCCGCCGAGACCGCGGCAGCCAAGAGCGACGCCCGCCGGGCGGCGGACGCCGCCCGGCGAGCAGCCGAATCCGCACGTCGCGCAGCCTCTGCCGCTGGAGCGGCCATATCGGCCGCGCGCGCGGCGAATGCGGCAGCCCAGACCGCGGCGATCGCCGCTCACAACGCCTCCACCGCGGCGCTGTACGCCTCGCAGGCCGCCAGCCGCGCCTGGGACGCCGCGGCCTCCGGCAAGGTCAACGAAACTGTCGCCGCCGCGGCAGAGCGGGCCGCTGACGAAGCGAGTAAGATCGCGGACTCCGCCGACGCGGTACGCCAGACCCTGTACCACTCCACCAACGCCCTCAACGCCGCCCTCGGGGCCATTGAGGACATGAACGCCGCCGCCGATGCGGCCATGGAGTCCCACAACCTGGCCCAGCAGGCCGGAGTGCACTCCGGTCAGGCCCAGGCTGCCTCGGCCTCCGCGCGTCGCCATGCAGCGGAAGCCAAGCGGGCGGCCGAGGCCGCCCGGGCACACGCCGCCGCGGCCGCCGCGGCCGCCGGCGAGTCGGCTGCAGCCGCCCGCTCGGCCGCCGATCACGCTCGCAAGGCCGCAGCCGCAGCCCGAAAGGCCAACGAACACGCCGGGGACGCCCAGGCCGCCGCAGACGCGGCCAAGACCAACGCCGCCCAGGCACTGAAGGCGGCGCAGCGGGCAGGTGATGCCGTCAAACAGGCCCAAGCCGTGCAGGACAAGGCCCGCAAGCGCGAGGCCGAGGAGGTCGCAGCCCGCACCAACACTCTCGTCAATGAGGCCCGCGACGCCAAGGCCCTCTACGACCAGGCCAAGACCGAAGCCAACCGCCTCCTGCAGGAGTGGAACAAGCTCGAGAGTGACTTCGCCCAGCTCGCCATCCAGGCCGAACAGCCCGGCGCCGATCCGGCGCAGATCGCTGCCACCGGCCGCAAGATGGCCCTGACAGCTCTGCAGGTGAACGGCCCCTGGTCCCGTGCCGCGGCCGAAGCCGCCCTCGTGGGCGACGACGCAGCCGTCATCGCCTATGCCACCGGCGGCTGGAAGACAGCAGCCGCACAGGATGAGCGCCAACAGGTCAACCACATCGCGCAGAGGGGTTCCTACAAGGACCTGCGCGATGCCGCGGCCACCGCGCTCAAAGGCACAGCTGAGGAGGTACGCGCCTTCCTGACGACCGGTCAGTACCAGGCCGCCGCGCCCGATCTCCGCATCGAGGTCGCCCGCCTGGCCGAGGCCGGCGGAACGGGCGTAAAGGAGGCGGCCTCGGCCGCACTGCACAACCCCGACCCCAAAGCGCTCGAGGAGTTCCTCCAATCCGGCCAGCACCAGGCACGCTTGGAGGATGACCGGGTCGAGGCCGCCCGCCTGGCCGAAGGAGGCACCCCCGAGGTCAAGGCAGCTGCCGAGACCGCCCTGGCGAGCCCTGACACCCACCTGCAGACCTTCATCCAATCCGGCCAGCACCGGGCCAAGCGCCGCGACCAGCTCAACACAGCCCACGTCGCGCAAGTGAAGGCCATCATCGCCGCAGCCAGCCGCATCTCGGCCCTCGCCTACCGGGACGCATTCAACGCCGCGAAGTCTGCGGCCACCGCGCAGGGCCACGCCGACGAGGCCGCCGGCCACGCCACCACGGCACAGGGCTACGCCGACCAGGCTACTGACTACGCAAACCAGGCCAAGCAGTCCGCCGCCAATGCCCGCAAATCCGCCGACGGTGCGGCCGCCTCAGCGGCCACCGCCACCAAGGCGGAAAGGCAAGCCGAGTACAGCGCCGTGCGGGCCGGTAACTCCGCAGCGGCCGCCTATGCCAGCTCACTGGCCGCCGCCGACTACGCAGAAAGTGCCTTCGCTGCCGCCGAAGCCGCACGCATCTCCGCAGTCGAAGCCGGCAAGAGCGCTGACGAGGCACGGACCGCACACCAGCAGACCATTTACCGCTACATGGTCGACGAGTACAAGAAAGAAGTCCAAAAGCAACAGGCCGAGGAGGCCGCCAGAAGGGCCCAGCTGATCAAGATCGGCGTGGACGTAGCCCGCATCCTTCTGACCCGCCAACTGCCCCCGGACACACCGATCGGCGTCCGGCTCGACCTGATCCACGTCGGACTCGACATCCTCGGAATGGTGCCCGTCCTGGGTGAGCCCGCCGACGGTTTCAACTGCAGCATCTACGCGATCGAAGGCACCGCCGGCCGCGACGGCGCCTGGACAGACGCGGGACTTGCCTGCGCCTCCATGATCCCCATCGGGGGCTGGGCCACCACGCCCGCCAAGTGGACACGCTACTCCGAGAAGTACGGCTCCCGGGTCAAGGCCATCTACGACGAACTGGCGAAACTGTTCAGGAAGACGCCTTCGCTCTGCCCGACGGGGCACAACAGCTTCCCGGCAGGCACGCGAGTTCTGATGAGCGACGGCACCGGGCTGCCCATCGAGCAGATCCGGACCGGTGACCTGGTCCAGGCAATGGACCCGACCACTGGCACCAGGGGTCCGCGCCGCGTCGACGACGTCATCTACACGCCCGATGATCGTGACTTCACCAGCATCGCCCTTGATGCAGCGAGCGGTGGGGCTTCTCTGACCGCAACGGATAACCATCCGTTCTGGTCGGAGAAGACACAGAAGTGGACGAACGCCGTCGACCTCAACTCCGGCGACCTCCTGCGAACCGCCGACGGAAGTACCGCACGCATCGGCAGCGTGGAGCATTGGAAGACACTGCAGCCCGCATACAACCTGACCGTAAACGGCCTGCACACCTATTTTGTTCTCGCCGGCCACACGCCTGTTCTGGTCCATAATTCAAATCGGCTGGTGAATTGTGGTGACCAGGTCGTCCTCGGAGTGAACAGGGGGCAGGGCGGAGACAGCTTGCGCGACATGCTGAATGGCGAAGGCGACGGTACCTGGTACACGTTCAACAACAGGGAGGGATGGGGAAGCCCTAGGGATCCGAGCGACCCGACCAGTCGTCCTCTTTGGATGGAGGGTGTAGAGGAGGCAGCTGGCAACCCATCCGTGAATATTTCGTTCTCGCTGGACCATCTCCTTGACGGCAATTTGAATGAGTTTCCGAACGCGCAGGCTGCTTTCGAATTCACCTGGGCCCGGGGGCGCAAGCTAGCTGGCAAGCCATGGGAAGAGCAAGCCTCAAATGGAAACCAGACCGCATGGGAATTGGGTGTCGTCATGAGGCAATTGGTGCCCGGTTCGACATCCGAACGGTCATGGAATACAGTCACCTTCTATTGGAAGGGGAAAAAAGTTGATATTGACGACCCGTTCAGGGAATTCCGGTAAGGGCTGAACGCGATTCGGCAGGGTGGGCTCTGAAGGGGCTATCAGAGCTCACCCTTTCCTGGTGTTGTGAACGCACCCTGCTTGGCTTGGCTTCATCTGAAGCGGGCGCGGTGCTCCGGGGCGTGGGGCTGATGCGAGTGCTGGAAGCGAAGTCCGTGATAATAGTCTTTATCCACCGCCTGCGGGCAACCCGGGTGCCTTCGTCGCGACTGAGGCCCTGGTTCAGCAGTGCGCGTGGTCTTTGGGCGGTCTCCAGATTGGAGGTCGTTGACCGATCTGATTTTTTTCGGACTGGCAGAGGATGGCGTGATGAGTAGTAGAGCGATGAGGCCGGATCCTTTTTTGTACCCGGACGTGGAGGCCGCCGGTGGGGATCTGGTGGCCGCCCTCCGGGAGACCGGGAAGCAAATGGGAGTGCCGATGGCCGGGCTGGGTGAGTCATACCCCCCGGAGGGGCGGTCATCACATTTCGCCGCCGTTGTCGAAGCGGAGTGTGGCGATGTGCGGATAGAACTGCGACAGGAACGCCGCGAAGTGACAGTCATGATCCGCATGCCCCTTTTGGGGATCGGAGGTTACGGTGCCACAGGATCCCTGGAAGTCGCAGTCGAGGTCGCCCACGCTTGGCGATCAGGAATGCCACTTGCCGAAATGGCCGCCGAGTGGGAGTTCTTGACTGTGACCCCAGAGGCATTGGCGCACGATCAGGGAAAGGCGGTGGAATTCGAGTGGGCATCGATCCAGAGGCTGCCGGCCAACCTAATTGATCAGGACTTGGTGGCAGCGGCATTCAGGTCGCCGGAGCTGCGGTCATTGTTCCCCATCGTTACTCACGGATCCTTGCAATTCCGTCGGCGTACGATTTCGGGGCCTGGGAGTGATGTACCCAGCATCTTCCCGATGACAGGCGGTCGCTGGAGGGTCATCTGTTTGTGGGATCCGAAGATTCCAAAGCGCATCGCCGAGACGACCGAAGAAGCAGTCGGAATCGTGGTGGCAGGACTGCCGGAGGGATGCGGCGCTGCGGTCGAAGTGATCCGCGCTGCACGACGAGGAGCGTAAGTGGTCCACCCTAGGTGGCGTGAGGGGCATTCCTTCAAGCGCGACGCGTATGTAGGCGAGGGTTACTGAAGGTTCAGTACCGGACACGGCTTCCACGGCGAACACCCCCACGAAACCGACCTCGCTCGCGACACAGGCATCACTCCCGACCAGGGGGAGCAGGCGATCATTGACCATGTCTACGGCTACATGATGCGCGGAGGAGAACTGCCGACCGTGAGTCCGGGACGGCCAAGGACCCTACGAGCAGGCGATCAGCTTCGGCCAGTACAAGATCACCTATCGCGCAAGCCGCTCACCTGACGGGAAATTCCAGGTGGGCACCTACTGGCTGGAGACGTAACCGACATGAAGGACCTCACGACGAAAACTCGGGAAATGATCGCACGCGCTGAAGTACTCAGCCGGGTGCCATTCCGGAAGCGGTCTCGTATTTCGTGGAGCGCATCACATTCGCGTCGGCGAACGAGATCCTCGGGATGCTGGATGAGATCTTGACCGAGGACTGGATGGCGCTGCCGCCGTGGGCACGCAATCTCGCCTACCGTCTCGCATGTCTACAGCGGCCGGATGACGCCAACCTGCTGAGCGACGCCGCCGCCGACCTCTACTCGTTCGGTCCGGACTGGGACAATGAGGCTGACGCACTGAAGCAACGGGCTGCCGAACTCAAGGCTCGGTAACATCGACCGCCGACACCTGCCTGGCGGAGGTAGCTCTCCGCCGGGCACCGGCATGTGAGGTGGCTCTTCTGCAGCGCCTCGAGCTGCAAGAGGACCATGGGAGAGTGCCTTGTTTCCCGATAGATCCTTCGTGAAAGCCCAGGGCTATGAGCATGATATGGACGTGGGTGCGGGAGCATATGAGGTTTCGCAGGGGCCAGGTCAGAGCATGCAGTGGAGGCTGGGCGCCGGCTGGGCAGATTGGCTGTGGACGGTAGGGGACGTCGAATTGAAGGTCGAAGCCTCATATGTCGGTCCGGAAGTGCTTGCCGCCTTCATGAACGCTGTTCGGGATCTACTGGCCGGGTGCAGGGCGACCTTTGTGACATTCTTCGACGAGCCGAGTGGCGCGAGAATCTTCTTCAATCAGAGTGATTGCAAGATCTTCGTGCAGATCGTGAGTTTCTCCCACCTGAACGAGCCGCAGACCTGGTGGCTGGATGCGAAGCTGCTCTGGGCCGGCCGAGTATCGACCGAGGATTTCGCCAATGCCTTCATGGCCATGGTGGGGGAACTCCTCACCCAGCACGGGACGGCCGGATACAGGAAGGAGTGGGGGCACGAGTTCCCGGCCACGGAGCAGGGCGGTTGCAAGTTCCGGGATCGCGTAGATCGTCCGCGCCCAGCGGGATTTGACGTGGCAACAGCACAGGCACGAGACCGGTGATCATCAGGGTGTCTACGCCAGCTGATCACTTCGAGGTCCCGTGCCTGCCGCTCCATCCTCCCCGATCCCTGCCGTCCTGGTGAAACTGGGTCCCCTCCACCAGCACGACACCGGCCGCCTGCGCGCCCACCTCCAGCGCGTACCCGACCCGCGTTCACGTCGCGGGCGGTGGTATCCCCTGGTCAGCTTGCTGCTGATCTGCGCCTGCGCAGTCGTCTCCGGCGCCCGGACCATCACCGAGATCACCGAATGGGGACAGCGCGCCACCATCACGGTGCTGGAACAACTCGGCATCCGCCGCCACCTGCCCGGACGTCGCCGCGCCCCGTCCCATGCCACCCTCACCCGGCTCCTGGCCGCCCTCGACGGCGATGCCCTGGACGCCGCGATCGGCGCCTACCTGGCCGAACGCGACCACTCCGCCGTCGGCGCCACCGGCTCGGCGCCGCGGCCGGCGGTCGCGGTGGACGGCAAGGCGCTGTCCGGCTCCGCGCACCGAACCCAGCGCCACCGGCACCTGCTGTCCGCCGTCACCCACGCCCCCACCGTCACCTTGGCCCAGCGGGAGGTGGGGGACAAGACCAACGAGACAGCCGCCTTCCGCCCGCTGCTGGAACCCCTCGATCTGGCCGGCGCCGTGGTCACCTTCGACGCCCTGCACAGCGTCAAGGACCAGGTGCGCTGGCTGGTGCAGGAGAAGAACGCCCACTACATCGCCGTGATCAAGGGAAACCAGCCGAACGCGTCAGCTCAGGTCAAGGCGCTGCCGTGGGAGCAGGTGCCCGTGGCGCACACCGTCTCCGCAACCGGGCACGGACGGCGGGAGACCCGCTCGGTCAAGACCATGGCCATCGCGGCGAACCTGGGCGGGATCGCCTTCCCGGAAGCACGGCTGGCCCCGCGCATACACCGGCGCCGCCAGGAGAGCGGCAAGCGGCAGACCCGGGAGACCGTCTACGCCGTCACCAGCCTCGATACCCACCAGGCCAGCCCCGCCGAGTTGGGCGGATACGTGCGCGGGCACTGGGGAATCGAAAATTCCAGCCACCATGTCAGAGATGTGGTGTTCGCCGAGGACGCCTCCACGGTCCACACCGGCAGCGCGCCGCGGGCGATGGCCTCTTTGCGAAACCTGGCCATCGGCAGGCTGCGGCTGCTGGGAGCGGACAACATCGCCAAGACCACCCGAGCGATCCGGGACGCACCCGAACACGCCGTCTGGATCTGGGGCATCACCGACACCCCGCTCCTACCGGGAACTTGAAGCCGCCCTGGCCACGGAGTGGGCGGCGCTCCAAGCGGCGTACCGCGCTTCGTCTCCCGGCTGAGTTGGCGTCTACGAATTTCTCGGAGTGCCTTACGCAGAGCGCGTTGCAGTTCCGTACCTGGACGCAGGCCACATCCCGTGGCTGTCGAGGAGCCTGATCGTCGCCTGGCGTCCAAAGCCCACGGTCTGGACGTCGTTTCCGGAGGCGAGGGCCGTCTGGGCCTGCGCGACGAGGTCCTGGACCTCCTGCTCCTGAGCGGCCTGATACGGGCCGCCACCATTCCGACCTCGGTGTCCTGCTGGATGCGGTCGCTCTTGCCCTGGCGGGGCAGCCGCCTGGACGTCCGGCTTTCCTTGACCGCTTCGGCAGCCGTGTTGGCGGCCTGGATGGCGGCCTCCCCGTGAGCGGTGGACCGCTTGGCGTACTCGGTTGCCTCACCGGCGTGTGCCGCCGCGTCCTCCGCCGCGGCGGAGGCTTTGTCGGCGGAACCGGTGGCTGAGGCATGCGAGGAGGCGAGGTAGGCATGCTCCGCGGCCTTCGCGACGGTGCGTGCCTTGGCGGCCGGCCGCGCGGGCGTCCTCGGCGGCAGCCCGTGCCGCGGATGCCTTCGAAGCGTCTGCGGGGGGCGGCGATGGCTGCCGGGCCTGGCCGGCGTCGCGGGCGGCGCCGCGCTCGGGAGGACCGTGCCCCTGCGGGGCAGGGGCACGGTCCGGGTCACGAAGAACTGACTACGGCCCGACCTCGAACTCGGGCGGCTGGAGACCCGCGAGGCGTCGGGTGTCCGGCGCGGTGGGACTCTCGAAGAACGAGGCGGTGATCGCTTGCGCACACGGTGACTCGGCGAAGGCGACATGGACGACGTAGGGGACCGTGACGGCCGTGGACCGGCTCAACGTAAGGGTGGCGTAAGTACCGTTGCCCGCCGCCGTCTGGGCGTCGAAGCCGGCCGACATGACCAGAGTCGGGATGTCGCTCCGCGTCACCTCACGGACCGGGCGTGGCGCGGCCGGGACGTCCCAGGCGCGGCAGTCCGCGTGGAGGAAGGGGAGCTGCGGAGCGTTGGCGAGCACCGAGCGGGGGAACGACGGGAACGCCGGCCGCCCTGCCCGGATCACGTCGGCCTCGGTCTCGAACGGTGTCCACTCACTGCAGAAGACCCCGTAGGCGAGCCCGTGGGCGAGCCTCCCGACGGCCTGCGGGCTGAGCTTGCCGCCCGCCCACTGCTCGGCGATCCGCTGCGGGTTGCCTCGGGCGAGCTCGTCGATGGAGCGGGGCACTCTGGCCGCCAGGCGGGTGGCGGAGGTCAGCCAGTTCACCAGGACCCCGCCGTCCAGCACGACCTTCACCGGCGTCGCGCGCCCCGGGACCGTGACGGTGGTGGTGAGCGGCTTGGCTTCCAGCTCACGGACGAGGCGCTCGAAGGTGTCCGACAGGTTCGGATAGCGGCGGTTGCACGCGGGCTGCTCCGCGCAGGCCCTGAACAGGCCGTCGAATCCCTGTCGTGCGGCGCTCCAGGTCACGCTCGCCCCTGCCAGGGACGGCGGCAGGACGCCGTCGATGCCGACCGACCGGATGCCCTTCGGGTGCTCTCGCATGTACGTGAGAGCCAGGTCGGTGCCGTACGAGATGCCGAACATGTGCCACTGCTCGATGCCCAGCGCGACGCGCAGGGCGGCGTAGTCGGCGGCGCTCTCAGTGGTGTTGTAGGCGCTGAGGTCGGTCCGCTCGGCAGACTGTTCGCGGCAGGCCCGCGTCGCCTTGACGTGCAGGCGCCCGGTGGACGGCGCACCGGGGACGAGGCCGACGGCGCGTGCGGTGAACTCGTCGATGTCCGGACAGGTGAGCGCCGGGTCGGCAGAGTAGGTCCCACGCTGGGACATGAAGATCACGTCCCGGTCGCGGTTCAGGCCGCCGTCGATCGCCAACTCGCCTCGGAGACCGCGTCGTCGCCGGGCCCGCCGGCGAACCAGACGATCGGGTCGGGTGCCGGTCTGCTCGTGGCCGCCGCCACGATCGCGACCGAGAGGGCGATCTTCCGTCCCTTGTGGCGGGAGCGGTTCTCGGGAACGGTGAGTATCTCGCAGCGGGCCCTTGTCAGGGCGGGGATCGAGTCCGCAGTCCTCGGGCAGGGGCCCGGCACGAAGCGGGCGTCGCCCGCTGTCAGGGCGACCGTGCCCAGCGCAGCTCCGGTGTCGCCGCCGGCTCGGGCGGACGTCACGGCGAGGCCGACGACGACGGCACCGGCCGTGACCCCGGCCAGAGCGGCCGGGAGCCGTCGCACGGCGTGCCTGTGGTGGGGCGGGCGATGGACACCATGTGCTCTCCGGGGCAGGGGTGATGGTGAACGGCTTCGGCGCGAGTCCTGCCACGCACGAGGTGTCGGGCGCGGTCGGACGCGTGAGGAAGGAGGCCAGGACGAGGGCGGCGGGGACGTCGACGGCCGGGACGGCGTTGGCGATCAGCAGGTTCACCAGCGCACCTCCGTCGAGGACGACCTTCACCGGGTCTTTGCCGCCCGGCGGCCGCGCCGTCAGCGTGAGGGGCTGCGCCTCCAGGCGTCGGACCTGCTCCGTCAGCGTGAGCAGGAGGTCCGGGTAGCGGCTCTTGCAGCGGGGCTGGGCCTCGCACGCCGCGAAGATGGCGCCGATGCCTTCCCGGGCGCTGTCCCAGGTCCACGGCAGGCTCACGATCTGCGGCGGTACGACGGAGTCGATCGTCACCGAGCGGATCCCCTCCGGGTGCCGGCGCAGGAAGGTGAGGGCCAGGTCGGTGCCGTAGGAGTACCCGTAGACGTTCCACCGGTGGATGCCCAGCGCCTTGCGCAGGTCGGCGAAGTCGGCCGCGTTCTCGGTGGTGTTGTAGGCACTCAGGTCGACCCCGTCGGCCGTCAGACGATCCCGGCATTCCGTCGCCGCGCGCACCAGGAGGCGCCCGGTCGACGGCGCGTCGTAGCGCAGCCCCACGACGTCGGCGTAGAACCGGTCGATCTCCGGACAGGCGAGGTTCGGCTGCGAGTGGAGCGCTCCGCGCTGGGCCATGACGATCAGGTCGCGAGCCCGGTTCACCCCAGCGTCGATCAGGAAGGGAATGTCTCCGATCGTGCGTCGCCTCCGGGGCCACCGGTCGTGAACACCACCGGGTCGTCAGCCGGCGTCTTCGACGCGGCCGGAATGATCGCAACGGCCAGCTTGACGGTCCGTCCGCCCTGGTGGGTTCGGTTCTCGGGCACCTCCAGGAACCCGCACCGCCTGGGGATCGGCTCGGGCGTCTTCGGACAGGGACTGGGCACGAATCGCGCCGGAGGTCTCGACGGGACTCGCCGACGGGGGTGGGGCGCCAACGCTCGGTGCCGTGCCGGCCGCTCCCAGGAAGGCCAGACCGGCTGTGGCAAGTGCTGTGGCGGCGCGCGCACCACGGGAGTGTCGCCGTGTGCACCGGTGCAGCCTCCGCCTTCGTACGAACCTGCCGCTTCGGTGAATCGAGGGCAGGAAACTCTGACTGATGCCCAGTTTTCGCATGTGATTCTCACCGACGTTCCCGGGCCGCCCCGTCAGGGGCGATGCCGTGCCGGTCGGCCCGCCGCACGCTCGGGGCGGGCACTGCGTTCGCCGGCCTGAGCCTGCGGGGAGACGTCCACCGCTCGTGGGATCCGCGCCCGGGGCGTCGGCAGAGGCCCCGGGGCCGGTCCCGGGCGTGCCGCTCGGACGGCCGACGGGAGGAGGCGCGCATTCGCCCGGTGCAGTGACGGGCCGCCCGTGGACCGGGCCACCGACCGTGAGCGGTCCGAACGCCGTGCATCACGGCGAGCGCGGCGGCTCCTGTCCGGACTCCCGGCGATGCCGCGTCCGTGAGCCGGGTCACTTTCCGTTAACCGATGCGCATGGTTCTGGCCATCGGGGGCAGGCGGCCAGATCGCTGGGTCGGACGACCGGTGGGCGAAACGGTAAGTGAAGGGCAAAGGCGACGTGTCGGCAGTGCAGAAGACCATTCATGTGGGCGGAGAGTGGCGGACGGCCACCTCCGGCGCCACGCGCGAGATCATCGACCCCGTCGACGCGACCACGTTCGCCGTCGTCGCCGAGGGTGGCCTCGCGGACACGGACGCCGCCGTCGCCGCCGCGCGTGACGCGTTCGACAACGGGCCGTGGCCGCAGACCCCTGTCGCCGAGCGCGCGGCACTGCTGCGGCGGGTCGCCGCGCTCCTCGAGCGGGACCGGGAGAAGATCGGCGCCCTCGAGAGCCAGGACGCGGGGAAGACCCTCGAGGAGGGCCGCGTGGACGTCGACTGCGTGCGCGACGCCTTCGTCTACTTCGCGGACCTCGTCATGAACGAGAGCGGCGGACGCGTCGTGGACGCCGGCTCGGACGACGTCCACAGCGTGGTGGTCCACGAACCACTCGGCGTGTGCGCCTTGATCACGCCGTGGAACTACCCCCTTCTCCAAGCGAGTTGGAAGATCGCCCCGGCCCTCGCCGCGGGCAATACCTTTGTGGTCAAGCCCAGCGAGATCACCCCGCTGACCACCGTCGCGCTGATCGGTCTGCTGGTCGAGGCCGGGCTGCCCGCCGGTGTCGCCAACATCGTCACCGGTGCCGGCGACCCCGTCGGTGCCCGGATGGCCGACCACCCCGACGTGGACCTCGTGTCCTTCACCGGGGGGCTCGCCAGCGGTACGAAGGTCGCCCACGCCGCCGCCGAGAGCGTCAAGAAGGTCGCCCTGGAACTCGGCGGCAAGAACCCGAACGTCGTCTTCGCCGACGCCTGCACCACCCCGGAGGGCTTCGACACCGCCGTCGACCAGGCACTCAACGCCGCGTTCATCCACAGCGGTCAGGTCTGCTCCGCCGGATCCCGGCTCATCGTCGAGGAGTCGCTGCGCGAGCGGTTCGTCGCCGAACTGGCGCGCAGGGCCGAGAAGATCCGTCTCGGCCGCGGCACCGACGAGGGCGTCGAGTGCGGCCCGCTCGTCTCCGCGCAGCAGCTCGCCAAGACCGAGGACTTCGTCGCCTCCGCGCTCGCGGAAGGCGCCGTCCTGCGGGCCGGCGGCGAGAAGCCCGAGGGCCCCGGGTACTTCTACCGGCCCACTGTCCTCGACCACTGCCACCGCTCCATGCGCGTGATCCGCGAGGAGATCTTCGGCCCGGTCCTGACCGTCGAGACCTTCCGTACCGAGGAAGAGGCCCTCGCCCTCGCCAACGACACCGAGTACGGCCTCGCCGGCGCCGTCTGGACGGCCGACGCCGGACGCGCCCGGCGAATGGCCCGGCGGATGCGGCACGGCACCGTCTGGATCAACGACTTCCACCCCTATCTGCCGCAGGCGGAGTGGGGCGGCTTCGGCAAGTCCGGCATCGGACGTGAGCTGGGGCCCACCGGACTCGCCGAGTACCGCGAGGCGAAGCACATCTACCAGAACCTCGCCCCGCGCCCCGTGCGCTGGTTCGCGGGCTGAGCCAAGGAAACGCACACCATGACCGACCACATCCACGAGTACGACTACGTCGTCGTCGGCGGCGGCACCGCCGGCTCGGTGATCGCCTCCCGCCTCACCGAGGACCCCGGTGTCACCGTGGCCGTCATCGAGGGCGGCCCGAGCGACGTCGGCCGTGACGACGTGCTGACCCTGCGCCGCTGGATGGGCCTGCTCGGAGGGGAGCTCGACTACGACTACCCGACCACCGAGCAGCCCCGCGGCAACTCGCACATCCGGCACAGCCGGGCCCGCGTACTCGGCGGCTGCTCGTCGCACAACACCCTCATCGCCTTCAAGCCGCTGCCGTCCGACTGGGACGAGTGGGCAGAGGCCGGCGCCGACGGCTGGGACGCCGCGGCCATGGACCCGTACTTCCACAAGCTGCGCAACAACATCGTCCCCGTCGACGAGGCCGACCGGAACGCCATCGCCCGCGACTTCGTCGACGCCGCGCAGACCGCGCTCGAAGTGCCGCGCGTCGAGGGCTTCAACAAGAAGCCCTTCCACGAGGGCGTCGGCTTCTTCGACCTCGCGTACCACCCGGAGAACAACAAGCGCTCTTCGGCGTCGGTCGCCTATCTGCACCCCTTCCTCGACCGGCCGAACCTGCACATCGCCCTGGAGACCTGGGCGTACCGGCTGGAGCTGGACGGGACGCGGGCGACGGGCGTGCACGTCCGCGCCAAGGACGGCGAGGAGCGGGTCGTACGGGCGCGGCGCGAGGTGCTGGTGTGCGCGGGCGCCGTCGACACGCCCCGGCTGCTGATGCACTCCGGCATCGGACCGCGCGCCGACCTGGAGAGGCTCGGCATACCCGTCGTCCACGACCTGCCGGGCGTCGGCGAGAACCTGCTCGACCACCCCGAGTCGGTCATCGTCTGGGAGACCCACGGGCCCATCCCGGAGAACTCCGCGATGGACAGCGACGCTGGTCTCTTCGTACGGCGCGACCCCGCGTCCGAGGGCCCCGACCTGATGTTCCACTTCTACCAGGTCCCGTTCACCGACAACCCGGAGCGGCTCGGCTACGAACGCCCCGCGCACGGCGTGTCGATGACCCCGAACATCCCCAAGCCCCGCAGCCGCGGCCGGCTCTACCTGACCAGCGCGGACCCCGAGGTCAAGCCGGCGCTGGACTTCCGGTACTTCACCGACGAGGACGACTACGACGGCCGCACCCTCGTCGACGGAATCAAGCTCGCCCGCGAGATCGCGGCTCGGGAGCCGCTCGCCGGCTGGCTGAAGCGCGAGGTCTGCCCGGGACCGGAGATCACCTCCGACGAGGACATCAGCGAGTACGCGCGCAAGGTCGCGCACACCGTGTATCACCCGGCCGGAACCTGCCGGATGGGCGCCGCCGACGACGAACTCGCGGTCGTCGCACCCGACCTGCGGATCCGGGGCCTTCAGGGCGTCCGGATCGCCGACGCGTCCGTCTTCCCGACGATGACGGCCGTCAATCCGATGATCGGCGTCCTGATGGTCGGGGAGAAATGCGCTGATCTGCTGGGCGCGGAAGCCGACAAGAGGGGCGGGAACCGATGAAGTCAGATCCCACGAAGACAGATCCCACGAAGACGGAGCCGACGGAGTCGGAGCCGACGGCGCCGGACGCGAACGTAAGGGACGCGAACGTAAGGGACGCGAAGGCGCCGGGCGTGCCGGTCGCGAAGGCGCCGGGCGTGGACGTACCGGGCCCGGACGCCACGGTCGGGGTGGGCGCGCCCGGCACTGACGCCGCGTCCGCCGGAGAGCCCCCCGTCTTCTCCGTCCGCAACCTGTGGAAGGTCTTCGGCCCGAAGGCCGCCAAGGTCCCGGCCGACCCGGAGCTCACCGCCCTGGACCCCGTCGAACTGCGCGAACGCACCGGCTGCACCGCCGCCGTGCGCGACGTCTCCTTCGACGTCCGCAAGGGCGAGGTGTTCGTCGTCATGGGTCTGTCCGGCTCCGGCAAGTCCACGCTCGTGCGCTGCCTGACCCGGCTGATCGAGCCGACCTCCGGATCGATCGCCATCGACGGCGAGGACGTGCTCTCCATGGACACCGCGCGGCTGCGCGAACTGCGCCGCCACCGCGCCTCCATGGTCTTCCAGCACTTCGGTCTGCTGCCGCACCGGTCGGTCCTCGACAACGTCGCCTACGGCCTGGAGATCCAGGGCATGGGCAGGGCCGCGCGCCGCTCGCGCGCCGCCGACGTCGTCGCGAAGGTCGGCCTGGAGGGCCTGGAGCACCGCAGGCCCGGCCAGCTGTCCGGCGGCCAGCAGCAGCGCGTAGGACTGGCACGGGCGCTCGCCGTGGACCCCGAGGTACTGCTCTTCGACGAGCCGTTCAGCGCGCTCGACCCGCTGATCCGCCGCGACATGCAGGAGGAGGTCGTACGGCTGCACAACGAGGAGGGCCGCACGATGGTCTTCATCACCCACGACCTGAGCGAGGCGCTCAAGCTGGGCGACCGGATCGCGCTGATGCGCGACGGCCGGGTCGTGCAGCTGGGCACCCCTGAGGAGATCGTCGGTTCCCCCGCCGACGAGTACGTACGGGACTTCGTCCGCGACGTGCCGCGCGAGCAGGTCATGACCGTGCGCACCGCCATGCGGCCCGCCGCCGGCGACGAGGGAGAGGGCGGCCCGGCGCTGGCCCCCGGTGCGACCGTCTTCGAGGCGATCGAGGCCGTGGCCCGCACCGGGCGGACCGCCCGCGTCGTCGAGGACGGCCGGTGCCTGGGCGTCGTCGGCCACGCGGACCTGCTGGGGGTCGTGGCGGGCACGACCGCCCACGAGGGGGTCGCCGCGTGACCGGCAGAACGCACCCGGCAGCCCGCCGGAACATCGACGGGCGGTGGCCGCGATGACCGCCGCCGTGTCCGCGCCCGCCGCGGAGAAGAAGAACCTCATCGGCCCGTCGCTCCGCGACGCCCTCCGGCATCCCGTGAAGGGCAAGCTGCTGGCGCTCGCCGCGCTCGCGCTCGTGCTCGTGCCCGCCGGGATCGCGCTGTGGGGCAGCGGCAGCTGGCCCGCCGCGCTGCACATCGACATCTCCGGGCCGCTCGACGACGCCAACCGGTGGGTGATCGACAACCGCGACTCCCACCCGCTCTTCCTCTACTTCCTGCTGCACTTGTCCAACAGCGCCACCGACGCGGTCGGCGGCGTGTACGACGTGCTGCACTCGATGGGCTGGCTCGGAGTCCTCGCCGTCGGTGTCCTCGTCGCCTGGCGCGCCGCCGGACTCGGCCGCCCCGGTGCCAAGGTCGCCGCGACCGCCTTCGGCGCGTTCGCCCTCTGCGGACTCCTGGGCATGTGGGACGCCACGCTGCTGACCATCGCGCTGATGGTCGTCGCCGTGGGACTGGCCGCACTGCTCGGTGTGCTGATCGGCCTGGTGGCCGGCCTGTCCGACCGGATCAACCGCGCGCTGCGCCCGGTGCTCGACACCATGCAGGTCCTGCCGGCCTTCGCGTACCTGCTGCCGTTCGTGCTGGTCTTCGGCACCGGCACACCGGCCGCGCTGTTCTGCACCGTCATCTACGCCGCGCCGCCCATGGCCCGCCTGACGGCGCTCGGACTGCGCGGCGCAGACCCCTCGGTGCTCGAGGCGTCCGCGTCGCTCGGTGCGAGCCCGTTGCAGCGGCTGCGGACCGCCCGGCTGCCGCTCGCCCGCAAGCAGATGCTGCTCGGGCTCAATCAGACGATCATGATGGCGCTGTCGATGGTCGTCATCGCCGCCCTCGTCGGCGCGGGCGGCCTCGGCGAGGAGGTCTACTCGGCGCTCTCCACCGTCGACGTCGGCAAGGCGCTCACCGCCGGTATCCCGATCGTGCTGATCGCCATCTGGCTGGACCGCACGACGGCCGCGGCCGGCGACCGGATCGGCCAAAGCGCCCCCGGCGGCGGACTGCTGCACGGCCGCTCCGGCTGGGGCCTGGTCGCGGCGGGCGTCGCCGTGGCCGTCTCTGCCCGGTTCCTGATCGGCGGGGCATGGCCCGAGGGGTGGACGTTCAACATCTCCACGCCGGTGAACCAGGCACAGAGCTGGATCACCGAGCACGTCTCCTCCGGTATCCCGGTGCTGGGCGGCACCGAGGTCTGGTCCGAGCAGTTCACCCTGTGGATCCTCAACCCGCTGCGGGACGGCCTGCTCTGGCTGCCCTGGTGGTCGGTGCTGCTGATCGTCGCGGCCCTCGCGTGGCTGGTCGGCACCTGGGCGACCGCGCTGACGGCCACGCTCGCGATGTCGGCGATCGGCGTGCTCGGCGTCTGGGCGAAGTCCCTGAACACGCTCTCGCAGGTGCTGGCCGCGCTGGTCGTCACCCTGGTCGTCGGCGTCTTCCTGGGCATCGTGTCCGCCCGCGCGGGGCGCCTCGAACGCATGCTGCGGCCCCTGCTCGACGCGATGCAGACGATGCCGCAGTTCGTCTATCTGATCCCGGTCGTGGCGCTCTTCGGTGTCACCAGGGCCTCGGCCATCATCGCCGCCGTCGTGTACGCGCTGCCCGCCGTCGTGCGCATCACCGCCCAGGGCCTGCGCGAGGTCGACCCCGCGGCCATGGAGGCGGCACGCTCACTCGGCGCCTCGCCCAGGCAGCAGCTCTTCCAGGTCCAGCTGCCGCTCGCCCGGCCCGCCCTCCAGCTCGCCGTCAACCAGGGCGTCGTGCTGGTCCTCGCCGTGGTCGTCGTCGGCGCGCTCGTCGGCGGCGGGGCGCTCGGCTACGACGTGGTCAAGGGCCTGTCCCGCGGCGAGATGGGGCTCGGCATGACCGCCGGCCTGGCGATCGTCTGCCTCGGCCTCGTCCTCGACCGGGTCACGCAGCCCGCCACCCGCAAGAGCGACCGACCGTGAAACCTCCACAGAACCGTGAACGACCGCAGACCGGTGAACCACCGCAGGCCGTGAACCACCACGAACAGTGAACCGCCACAGACGGTGAACCACCCCGGACCCACCACCGACGTCCCCGTCACGAACAGCAGGAGCACCATCATGCGAAACCGCACCAGAACCATCCGCACCGCCACCGCCCTCGTCGGCGCCCTGGGCGTCCTGACGCTCAGCGCGTGCGGCGCAGCGGACACCGGCAAGAGCCAGGACGCGGCCGACGGCGACAAGACCGTGAAGCTGACCGTTCCCTCCTGGGTCGGCGCGCAGGCCAACACGGCCGTCGCCGAGTACATCCTGGAGAAGGAGCTCGGCTACACGGTCAAGTCGCAGCAGATGGGCGAGGTCCTCGCCTGGGACGCGCTCTCCAAGGGCGACGTCGACGCGATCATGGAGGACTGGGGTCACCCCAAGGAAGAGAAGCGGTACATCGAGGACAAGAAGACCGTCGTCAAGGGCGGCGACCTCGGCGTCACCGGCCACATCGGCTGGTTCGTGCCCAAGTACTTCGCCGACGAGCACCCCGACGTGACGGACTGGAAGAACCTCAACAAGTACGCCAAGGAGTTCGCGACCGCCGAGAGCGGCGACAAGGGCGAGATCCTCGAGGGCTCCCCGGACTACGTCACCAACGACGACGCGATCATCAAGAACCTCGACCTGAACCTGAAGACCAACTACGCGGGTTCCGAGGCCGCGCAGATCACGGCCATCAAGAAGTACGTCAAGGACAAGAAGCCCTTCCTGACGTACTGGTGGACGCCGCAGTGGCTGAACGCCGAGGTCGAGCTGGTCGAGGTCAAGCTGCCGGAGTACAAGGAGGGCTGCGACGCCGACCCGAAGAAGGTCGCCTGCGCCTACCCGAACACCCCGCTGCAGAAGTTCCTCAACGCCGACTTCGCGAAGAACGGCGGTGACGCGGCGGAGTTCCTGAAGAACTTCAAGTGGTCGACCGAGCAGCAGAACGAGGTCGCGCAGATGATCGCCGGGGAGAAGATGTCTCCCGAGGCCGCGGCCGAGAAGTGGGTCAAGGCCAATGAGGCGACGTGGAAGGCATGGCTGCCGAAGAAGTGACGCCCCTGCTCCGCCCGGCCCGGGGCCGAGCGGCGCCACGGGCGCCGCGCCCCTGGCCGGGGCGGACCGCGTCGGCCGGGCGGCCGCGGGTCATGCACCGGCGGTCATGCCCCGGCGGTCCTGATACGGGTGGCTTGGCACCGGCGGTCTCGCACCGTGCGGCCATGCATCAGCGGTCCTGACACGGACGGCCTTGGCACCGGCCGTCCCGGCGTGCGGCGTTGCACCGCCCACGGATCGGTCCCGGATCACGGCCGGACCGGGTCCGGACCGGGGCCGGGTCCGGGACCGTGCCCCGTTCCGGCTACGCGCCGCGGCGCGCCGACTCGGCGGTCTTCGTCGTCCTCGCCAGGTCCACCGCCGACCTGAGGCTCAGGCCCGGCGCAGCCTCGCGCAGAGCCTTGATCGCCGGGATCGAGTCCGCCGGGCCCGTCACGCCCGCCGCGTCGAGACGCTGACGCACCCACTGGGCCTGAAGGTCCTCGTACGCCGCCGCCGACGCGTCCCCGACGATCTCCAGGGCGCGTTCGAGTCCCGGACGTTCCTCGGGCGTGGCCCGGTCCAGCGCGGCGCGGACGGCGGCCTCGATGCCGTCCGCGTCGCGCAGCACGATCACTGACTGTTCCTGCTTGCCGAATCCGAACATGCGGTGATCGTGTCCCGCGACTGGCGGTGGTACAACGCAGTTGAGCCTCTTCAGAGCTTCGCCGGCCAGGCCCCCTGCCCGTGCGGCTCGCGGGCGACGCCCGCCACCGCCGCCTGCGCCCGGCGCCGCAGCCCCGGACCGAAGGCGAAGAGGGGCGCCGGCGCTTTCGTCGGGGGCATCCGCCCTCCTCAGTGGTTCAGCGAGCCGGGCGTGTAGTGGCCGGGGGCCAGGCGGGCCGTCACGCCGAAGCGGTTCCAGGCGTTGATGACCGTGATCGCGGAGATGAGATGGGCCAGTTCGGTCTCGTCGAAGTGCTTCGCGGTCTTCTCGAAGACCTCGTCGGGGACGAAACCGTCGGTGAGCACCGTCATCGCCTCGGTCAGTTCGATCGCGGCGATCTCCTTCGCCGTGTAGAAGTGCCGCGACTCGTCCCAGGCGCTGAGCTGCACGATCCGCTCCACCGACTCGCCGGCCGCCAGCGCGTCCTTGCTGTGCATGTCGAGGCAGAAGGCGCAGTGGTTGATCTGCGAGGCGCGGATCTTCACCAGCTCCAGCAGCACCGGGTCGAGATGCTTACGGGACGCCTGGTCCAGCCGGACCATGGCCTTGTAGACGTCGGGGGCGTGTTCGGTCCACTGGATGCGGGGGGCCTGCTCAGGGGCCTTGGTCTCGTTCGTCGTCGTCATGGGTACGACCGTAGGGCGGCAGTGGCGCAGAGGTATGGTCCACTTTCATGACGGATTCCCGGGCCACTTCCGCCTCTGACGACGCGACGCCCGCCTCCGCTGCCGCCTCCGCCCCTTCCGACGCCGGTGCCGCGTCCGCTGTCTCGGGCGTCTCGGGCGCCTCGGGCGCCTTCCGGGCGGTCGGCGTGGATCTCCACCTCGAACTGCGCGGACCCGGGCTGCGGCAGGGACTGATGGACGCCCTGCGGGAAGCGGTGCGCGGCGGGAGGCTCGCGCCGGGGGTCCGGCTGCCGTCGTCCCGCTCGCTCGCCGCCGACCTCGGCATCGCCCGCAACACCGTCGCCGACGCGTACGCGGACCTGGTCGCGGAGGGCTGGCTCACCGCACGGCAGGGGTCCGGTACCCGGGTGGCGCGCCGGTCCGCGCCGCGCAAGGCGGCCACCGGCGCGGTCAGGGCGCGCCCGGCTCGCGGGCGTCCCGCGTACAGCCTGCAGCCCGGCAGCCCGGACCTGGCCTCCTTCCCGCGCGCGCAGTGGCTCAAGGCGGCCCGCAGGGCACTCGGCGCCGCACCCCACGAGGCGTTCGGCTACGGGGACCCGCGCGGCCGCGTCGAGCTTCGGACCGTGCTCGCCGACTACCTGGCACGGGCGCGCGGCGTGTACGCCGACCCCGGCCGCATCGTGATCTGCGCGGGTTTCGCGCACGGGCTCGCGCTGTTGGGCAAGGTGCTGCGGCAGCGGCGGGTCGGGGACGTGGCCGTCGAGTCCTACGGACTCGATGTGCACCGGAACCTGCTGACCGGCGCCGGGCTGCGCACCCCGGCACTGCCCCTCGACGACCTGGGCACCGACACCTCCGGGCTGGGCGAGAGCGAGCTGCGGAGCGCCGGAGCCGTGCTCATGACGCCCGCCCACCAGTTTCCCGTGGGGCTGCCGCTGCACCCCGACCGGCGGGCGGCGGCCGTCGACTGGGCGCGCCGGTCGGGCGGCCTGATCCTCGAGGACGACTACGACGGGGAGTTCCGTTACGACCGCCAGCCCGTCGGCGCGCTCCAGGGACTCGATCCGGAACGCGTCGTCTACCTGGGCACGGCGAGCAAGTCGCTGGCCCCCGGGCTGCGGCTGGCGTGGATGGTGCTGCCGCCGGACCTGGTCGACGAGGTGCTGGAGGCCAAGGGCGGCGCCGAACGGATGTCGAGCACACCGGACCAGCTCACCCTCGCCGAGTTCATCACCTCCGGAGCGTACGACCGGCATGTACGGGGCATGCGGCTGCGCTACCGGCGCCGCCGCGACGAGCTGGTGCGGGAACTGGCCGTGCACGCCCCGGGCATCCGGGTGAGCGGTATCGCCGCCGGGCTGCACGCCGTTCTCGAACTGCCGCCGGGGACCGAGCAGTCCGCCGTGCGGGCGGCGGCGTGGCAGGGGCTGGTCGTCGAGCCCCTCGGCCGTTTCCGGCACCCGGACACCGCACCCGGCAGGGACGCGCTCGTCGTCGGCTACGCCACGCCGTCGGACAGCGCCTGGGCGGGTGCGCTGGACGCGCTGTGCCGGGCCCTGGCGTAGACGAGCAGGGCGTGGCGAAGGGCCTGGATGTCCTCCCGGGAGACGACCACCACGACGTCGACGTCGTGTTCCAGCGCCTTACCGAGCGCCTCGGCGGACGGCGCCGCCGGCCGGCCGACCCGTGCGCCCCACGCCGTCGCGTAGTCGGCGACCGCGGTCGTCAGCTCGTCGTCGCCGAACAGCAGCAGCCGCGTGCTCATATGACCGTCATCCGCTCGGGGCCGGCACCAGTGCTCCTCGAAGATCGTTTCCCAGCTCCCCTCGACCGTACGGAGTCCGGCCCCCGGGCACCTTGTCCGCATCTCCAGAGGCTCGCCGCGCGTGTTGGCCGATCGCACGACAGGGAACGGCAGGCCGGGACGGTTGTATGTGCTCCTGCCCACCGAGTAGCGTCGGTGCCACTGGCACGGCACGCCGAGCGACCTCACGCTCCGTGGCAGACGGTCACCCGGTGGGCAGGTCCAGGCCGCGGGGCACGGTGCCCGGTCTCCCCGACACCCACGGGGATCTCGCCTGGCGCGTCCGCTCGTGCGCAGGACAGGTGGTAACCATGGCCAACGCAGGCACGCCGACCGGCGCGGTCGTACGGCAGTTGCTGTTCGCGCTCGGCGATCCGGTCATCGGGCTGGTCGCCGCGCCCGGTGGTCTCGATGTCGAGATCAACGACGTCGTCATCCTGGACGCCGACGACGAGCCGGACCACTACCGGAACGACCTTGTCCTGATCATCGGCGCACGCGGCCGGCGGGTCCACCGCCTCGCCCGTGCCGCCGCCGGCCAGGGGGCCGCGGCCGTGGCCCTGAAGACGGAACACGGTGAGGACCTCGACGAGCTGAAGCGCCTCGCCGCCGACACCGGGATCGTGGTCCTCTGTGTGCGGCCCGAGGTGCGTTGGGCCCAACTCGACGCCCTCGCCAGGGGCGTTGTCGCGGACGCGCGCGTCCTGGTGCCGGAAGCCGGACGGCAGGCCGATCTGTTCGCCCTCGCACAGACGGTCGCCGCTCTCACCGGCGGCATCGTGAGTATCGAGGACAGCGCCAACCGCGTGCTGGCCTACTCCCGTTCCGACGACGAGGTCGACGAACTGCGCCGGCTGTCGATCCTGGGCTGGCAGGGCCCGGCCGACTACCTTGCCCTGCTGCGGGAGTGGGGTGTCTTCGACCGGCTGCGCGCCGGTGACGACATCGTGCACATCGACGAACGGCCGGAGAGAGGGATCAGAAGGCGGCTGGCCATCGGCATCCGTGTCGAAGAGCAGCTCCTCGGCTCCATCTGGGTGCAGGAGGGCCGGGACCCACTGGCGGACAACGCGGAGAGCGCGCTGGTCGGGGCCGCGAGGACGGCCGCTCTGCAGCTCGTCCGGCGGCGTACCGGAGCCTCACCCGACCTGGAGTTCGAGCAGAGCCTGTTCCGCCGGATGCTGGAGGGGCACATCGATCCCCGGACCTTCGCCGACAACATCGGGGCCGATCTGGACGAACCGGCCGTCGTGGCGGCGTTCACGCTCAACGCGGGCGTGACGGGCGCCAGCGCGGGCAGCGACGCCGGTCGCCCGGCCTTCGAGATGCGCAGGGCGACCATGATGAGCCTGATCTCCGTCCACGCGGCCGCGTACCGGCGGCGGTCTCTGGTCACCACCGCCGACGCACGCGTCTACATGCTCCTCCCGGGCCTGCCCGAGCAGTCCGGGGAGAGTACCGCCTGCGGACTGGCGGGCGAGATCGTGCGGGCGGCGAGCCAGCGGATGAAGCTGGACGTCCGCGCCGCCGTCGGCTCGGTGGTCGGCGGTCTGCACGCGATCGCCCAGTCGAGGGCAGAGGCGGACCAGGTGCTCGACATCGTCATGCGCGGCGGCGAGCAGCGCGTGGCCACCATCGCCGACGTACGCTCCGAAGTCCTGCTCAGTGAGGCGCTCGCACTGCTGGAGCAGCATCCGCGTCTTCGTGATCCCCGTATCACCGCCCTCCTCGCCTACGAGGCCGAGCACGAGTCCGGGCTGGTGCCGTCCGTACTCGCATACCTGGGGACACTCGGCAACGTGCGAGCGGCCGCGCGGTCGCTGCACGTCCACCCGAACACCCTCCGCTACCGCCTGAAGCGGGCCGAGGCGGTCAGCGGGATCGATCTCGCCGATCCTCATCAGTGCCTCTTCTCCCATCTGCAACTGCTCCTGGAGAACGGGTCGACGGCCGTGCCGCCCGGAAGGTGACCCGTGCCGCCCGGGACGTCACCGGGGACTGCCCGCCACGGGCGCCGGGTGCTCCGGCACGAACACCTGCCGGAGCACCCAGGCCGGTCACCGGGCCACTGGACCGTCCGAGCCGTCCGAGCGGCTATGCCGTGGTCCGATCGGCCGGCTCCAGCTCGTCGCCCTGCCCGCCGGGCTCGACGCCCTCCCCTTCGCCGGAGCGCAGCGCCGCGCGGAACCGCGCCAGCTCCCGCTTGACGACCGGCGCGAGCAGATAGAGGCCGATGATGTTGATCAGCGCCAGGAGGAACAGCACGGCGTCGGTGAACGCCAGAACGCTGCCGAAGCTGAGCACCGCGCCGATGACGATGAAGGCGCAGAACACCGTCTGGTAGACGCGCTCGCTGAGCCTGCTCCGCCCGAAGAGGTGGGTCCACGCCTTCTGACCGTAGTAGGCCCAGGTGATCATGGTGGAGATCGCGAAGAGGACCACCGCCACGGTGAGGACGATCGGGAACCACGGCAGCACGGTCTCGAACGCCGAGGAGGTGACGGTGACCCCGTCCACGGTGGTGCCGTTCGCCGCGTAGTCCGCCTTCGCGTCGTTCCAGAACTGCGTGTCGGCGATGACGATGGTCAGTGCGGTCATGGTGCAGACGACCACGGTGTCGATGAAGGGCTCGAACAGGGCGACCAGACCCTCGGTCGCCGGGTAGCGCGTCTTGACGGCCGAGTGGGCGATCGGCGCGGACCCGAGGCCCGCCTCGTTGGAGAACGCGGCGCGGGTGAAGCCGACGATCAGCGCTCCGACGACGCCTCCGACGACTCCTTCCCCGGTGAACGCGCCGTTGAGGATCGCGCCGAACGCCGCGGGGACCTCGGTGACGTTGAACAGGATGACGATGAGGCAGCCGGTGACGTACACGATCGCCATGGCCGGGACCAGACGGCTGGTCACCCGGCCGATCGACTTGATACCGCCGATGATGACCACACCGACGACGAGGGCGAGCACGACACCCAGCGCCAGCGCCGAACCGTCGCCGGCCAGCGGGCCGTCGTCACCGCCGGTGATGTCCCGGAGCTGGATGACGGACTGGTTGGCCTGGAACATGTTGCCGCCGCCGATCCCGAAGAGGAGGATCATGGCAGCCGCGAGCCCTGCAAGGGCCTTTCCGAGGAACCGGCCCGTGGCCCCGGGCAGCCGCTCCGCGACCCCCTTGCGCAGGTACTGCATCGGACCGCCGGAGACGCTGCCGTCCGGGTGGTGATCGCGGTAGCGCACACCGAGGGTGCACTCGACGAACTTGGAGGCCATGCCCAGCAGGCCGCAGAGCACCATCCAGAAGGTGGCTCCCGCCCCACCGATGGTGACGGCCACACCGACGCCGGCGATGTTGCCCAGGCCGACGGTGCCGGACACGGCCGATGTCAGCGCCTGGAAGTGGGTGATCTCGCCCGGGTCGTCCTTCCTGCTGTGCCGGCCGCGGAGGATCTGCAGGGCCAGCCGGAGACCGCGCACCTGAATGAGTCCGAAGTAGAGGGTGAAGACCGCGCCCGCGAGAACGAGCCAGGCGACGATCCAGGGAAAGCTGATCCCGAAGAGAGACACCTCGCCGAAGACGAAGTCTCCGAGTCCGGTGGCAATCGGATCGAACACCGCGTTGATCTTTTCCTCCACGGTCCCGAGGAATCCGCTCTCCGCGCCTTGGGCGAGTGCGGGAACCCCTTCAGGAGCAGAACGCAGCTGTTGCATCAGAGCCATTGCGGTCTCCTTCTCCCGGGCCGGGGACGACGACGCCGCCGGAACGTCCCGGATGCCGGATTGCTGTTCGGGGAACCGTAGGGCGGCCCCGGTCGCCGGGATTTCGTCCAACCGGCCAAAGAACCGGCTCGGGCGCTGGCGATCTGGACCATGCCGGGCCCAAGCGGACCGACCTGTTCAGGAGGCGATGCGCAGGACGGACCAGGCGCCCGGTGCCTTCGCCGGGGGGCGATGCGGCGCTCAGCGGCGTCGGTGACGGATCCGAACACGATGCCGGGACGCCGGCCCGGCGAAGTCACTCCCGGCGGTCGTACCGGCCGGTCACCCTCGGCGCTCGCGGACCGGCTGCGTGGCCCTGCGTCCGGACAGCCCGGTCCGGTCGGCACTCGCTCCGAAAGTCCTCATCGGCCCGGAGTCGATACATTTGTACAAGGGTGAGCTGCTGCTCAGCCGACGCTGCTGCTTGTGGTCATCCGTCTCCCGAGCGAGGAAGACATGTCCGACCTGAGCGCGCCGGTCCTGGCCACTTTCATCGTCTATGTGGTGGCCGTGGTCTCGGTGGGAGTCTGGGCGTACACCCGGACCCGGACCTTCGCCGATTTCGCGCTGGGCGGCCGCAGGCTCAGCGCGCCTGTCGCGGCGCTCTCCGCCGGCGCGAGCGACATGTCCGGCTGGCTGTTCCTCGCCCTCCCCGGAGCCGTCTACGCGGCCGGGATCGATGCGAGCTGGATCGCCGTGGGTCTGGCCGCCGGAACCTATCTGAACTGGCTGCTCGTCGCCCCGAGACTGCGCACCTACACGGAGCGGGCCGGTAACGCGGTCAGCCTCTCGGCCTATCTGGAGGAGCGTTTCGAGGACCGCACCCGGACGCTGCGGATGGTCTCGGCCGCCGTGACCGTCGTGTTCTTCACTGTCTACGTCGCCAGCGGACTGGTGGCCGGAGGGTTGCTGTTCGAGCAGGTCTTCGACATCGCCTTCGAACTCGGCGTGGTGCTGACCGCCCTGGTCATCGTGACCTACGCGTGTCTCGGTGGCTTCCTCGCCGTCAGCCTGACACACGTCATGCAGGGCACCCTGATGTTCGTCGCCCTGCTGGTGCTCCCCCTCGTCGGCGTCGCGGCACTCGGAGGTTTCGGTTCCCTGGAGGAATCCCTCGACCGCAAGACGCCGAGCCTGCTGGACATCGGGTCGGAGACCGGTTTCATCGACGGCCGGTGGACGGCGGGCGGCTCGCTCGGGGCCGTGGCGATCGTGTCGCTGCTCGCCTGGGGCCTCGGCTACTTCGGCCAGCCGCACATCCTGGCCCGCTTCATGGGCATCCGCAGCACCCGGGCGGTCCCGGCGGCCCGGCGCATCGGAACGTTCTGGGTGCTGGTCGTGCTCGCCGGTGCCACGCTCGTGGGCCTCGTGGGGATCGCACGGCTCGACACGCCTCTCGAGAACCCGGAGACGGTGTTCATCGTCCTGAGCGAGACCCTGCTCAATCCCTGGGTCGCCGGGCTGATGCTGGTCGCCGTACTGGCCGCGATCATGTCGACCGCGGACAGCCAGCTCCTCGTGTCGTCCGTCGCCCTCACGGAGGACTTCTACCGCGCGTTCCTCCACCGGCGCGCGTCGGACCGGATGCTGGTGTGGGTGGGGCGCGGGGCCGTGGTGCTGGTGATCGTCGTCGCCTGTGTGATCGCGCTCGGGGGCGGCGGGGTGCTGAACATCGTCGCCTACGCCTGGGCCGGTTTCGGCGCGGCGTTCGGGCCCGTCGTCCTGCTGTCGCTGTACTGGCCGCGGATGACCTGGGCGGGGGCCATGGCCTCGATCGTGTCCGGCGCGGCCACGGTGCTCCTGTGGGACAGGATCAACCCGCTGCTGGGGCCGCTCGAGTCGGACATCTACGAGATGGTTCCGGGCGTGCTCGTCGCCACGGCCGCCGCGCTGGTCTTCGGCAGGTTCGTCGGCCGTCCGCCGCAGCGGGCCTTCTGGCGGATGCCGGGGGGCGGGGTCAGTCAGCTGCTGCTCGTACCGTTCCTGTCCGACGCGCCGGTCGGCGTGGCGGTCCTCGACACCGACCTGCGCTACGTCTGGGTGAACAAGATCCTCGGGCGGCTCCTCCCTCCGGACCGGAGGCTGGGGCGCCAGGTGAAGGAGGTGCTGCCGAAGCCCGTGGCAGAGGCTTTCGAGGAGCGGATGCGGACCGTCCTGCGGACGGGGGCTCCGGTGATGGACCACGAGTTCCGCGCCGTCGATCATCCCGCGCCCTACCGGGACCGGGCGTACTCGGCCTCGTTCTTCGGCATGAAGGACCGGCGCGGTCGGCAGGTGGGTGTCTGGTACATGATCATCGACGTCACGGAGCGCCGAAGGGCACAGGAGCGCCTCGCCCTCCTGAACGAGGCGAGCGCCCGCATCGGCAGCGCGCTGGACGTGCAGCTGACGGCGCAGGAACTGGCCGACAACGCCGTGCCCGCCCTCGCCGACTTCGTCGCCGTCGACCTGCTGGAGTCGGTCATCGGAGGCGAGGAGCCCGCCCCCGGGCCGGTCGACCTCGGCCCGGTCATCCGCCGCGCGGGGCAGAGGTCCGTACGCGAGGGCAGCCCGGAGGCGCTGCTGACCGTGGGCGAAGTGGTCCAGCGCGCCCCGTCCTCGCCCGTCGCCCGCTGCCTGCTGGAGGGCAGGACCCTGGTCGAGGACCTGGAGCACTCGCCCGAGGCATGGGTCGCCATGGATCCGACCCTGGGCCCCGCCATCCGCCGGTTCGACCTCCGCTCGGTGATGGTGGTGCCGGTACGGGCCCGCGGTGTCACGCTGGGCGCGGCGACGTTCGTCCGGTCCGGGCGCACGTGGCCCTTCGAGGAGGACGACGTACGTCTCGCCGAGGAACTCGTCTCCCGTGCCGCCGTGTCCATCGACAACGCGCGCCGCTTCACCCGTGAGCGGACCGCTGCCCAGTCGATGCAGCGCTACCTGCTGCCGCAGGAAGTGACCGGCGGATCCGCTCTGGACGTGGCGTCGTGGTACTGCCCGGCGGACGCGCCGACCGGCGTGGGCGGTGACTGGTTCGACGTGATCCCCCTGTCCGGGGCAAGGGTGGCGCTGGTCGTCGGGGACGTGGTCGGGCACGGCATCAACTCCGCGGCGACGATGGGGCGGCTCCGCACGGCGGTGCGCACACTCGCCAATCTGGACCTTCCCCCCGACGAACTGCTGGCTCACCTGGACGACCTGGTCATCGGCCTCATGGAGTCGCCCGGCAGCGACGGGACGACGTCGGCCGAGAACGAGAGCGTGAGCGCCGCGATGGTGGGCGCCACCTGCCTGTACGCCGTGTACGACCCGGTCACCGGGATGTGCAGTATGGCCAGGGCCGGTCACCTTCCGCCGGTGATCGTCCGCCCCGAAGGCACCGTCGAGTTCCTGGACCTGCCCGCCGGACCGCCGATCGGCCTCGGTTCCCTGCCCTTCGAGTCCGTGGAACTGGAACTGGCCGAGGGCAGCCTGGTCGGGCTCTACACCGACGGCCTCGTCCGGGCCCCGGACCGGGACATCGACGTCGGCCTCTCCCGGCTGAGGGAAAGGCTCACGGCGCCCGGCCCGTCGCTGCGGGAGATCGGCGACAGCGTCGTCGACGCGCTGCTGGAAGTCCCGCCGCCCGACGACGCCGCCCTGCTCCTCGCCCGGACCCGCCTGCTGGGGTCCGACCGGGTCGCGTCCTGGGACCTGCCCTCGGACCCCGCCGCCGTCTCGGACGCCCGCGGCGTCGCCGCCCGGCAACTGTCGGCATGGGGCCTGGACGACCTGACGTTCACCACGGAGCTGATCGTCAGCGAGCTGGTCACCAACGCCATCCGTCACGCCACCGGACCGATCGTCCTGCGGCTGATCCGGGACCGGGCCCTGATCTGCGAAGTGTCCGACGCCAGCAACACCTCGCCCCGTCTGCGCCATGCCCGGACCACGGACGAGGGAGGGCGGGGCCTGCTGATCGTCGCGCAGCTGGCCCGGCGCTGGGGGACGCGCTACACGAAAGCCGGGAAGATCATCTGGACCGAGCAGGGGCTTCCCGACCCGCCGAGGTCCTGAGCGAGCGACAGCGGTCCGCGCCGACACGCCGCGGACCGCTGCCCGGAGCCGCCCCGCGCCCCGCCAGAGCCGCCCCGCGCCAGAGCCGGCTACCGGGTACGGCACGGCGCGGGGCCCCGGCAGTGGCGGGCCGCGCTGCCTTGCCGCGTCGCCGTACCCCTTGCCCGTGCTGCCGTGCGCCGTGCGCCGTGCGCCCGTGCCGCCGTGCACCCGCGCTGCCTTGCCGTGCCGTCGTGCCGCGTTGCCCCGTTGCCGTGCGCCGTTGCCGTGCCCCGTGCCGTCAACCGCTCAGCGCGGCGCGGATCCGGTCGAGGCCCCAGTCCAGGTCCTCCTTGCTGATCACCAGCGGCGGCGCGATCCGGATCGTCGGCCCATGGGTGTCCTTCACCAGTACCCCCAGGTCCACCAGCTTCTCCGAGACCTCCCGGCCGGTGCCGTGCTCCGGCGCGATGTCCACGCCCGCCCACAGACCGCGTCCGCGCACCGCCGTCACCGCGCCGCTGCCCGACAGCAGGGCCAGCTCACGGTGGAGGTGCTCACCCAGTTCGGCGGCGCGCCGCTGGAACTCGCCGGTCCGCAGCATCGCGATCACCTCCAGGGCGACGGCGCATGCCAGCGGATTCCCGCCGAAGGTCGAACCGTGCTCGCCCGGCCGGTGGACGCCGAGGACCTCGGCAGAGGAGACCACGGCGGACACCGGCACCACGCCGCCGCCCAGCGCCTTGCCGAGCACGTACACGTCCGGCACCACGCCCTCGTGTTCGCAGGCGAAGGTCGCTCCCGTCCGGCCCAGCCCCGACTGGATCTCGTCCGCGACGAACAGCACGTTCCGCTCACGGGTGATCCTGCGGACGCCGGCCAGGTAGCCGGCGGGCGGGACCACCACGCCCGCCTCGCCCTGGACGGGCTCCAGCAGTACCGCGACCGTGTTCTCCGTGACCGCCGACTCCAGCGCGGTCAGGTCCCCGTACGGGACGATCTCGAAGCCCGGGGTGTACGGCCCGTGGTCGGCGCGCGCCTCCGGGTCGGTGGAGAAGCTGATGATCGTGGTCGTCCGGCCGTGGAAGTTGTCGGCCGCCACGACGATCTTCGCCATGTTGGCCGGCACCCGCTTGACCCGGTAGCCCCATTTGCGGGCGGTCTTGACGGCCGTCTCCACCGCCTCCGCGCCGGTGTTCATCGGCAGGACCATCTCCATGCCGCACAGCTCGGCGAGTTGGGCGCAGAAGTCGCCGAACCGGTCGTGGTGGAAGGCACGGGAGGTCAGCGTGACCCGTTCCAGCTGCGCCTTGGCCGCTTCGATCAGCCGCCGGTTGCCGTGGCCGAAGTTGAGGGCCGAATACCCCGCGAGCAGGTCGAGGAAGCGGCGGCCCTCGACGTCCGTCATCCAGGCGCCGTCCGCCGTGGCGACGACGACCGGCAGCGGGTGGTAGTTGTGCGCGGTGTGCGCCTCGGCCGCGGCGTAGGCGGATGTCGTACTCGACACGGGTCCTCCGATCGTCGTGGACGGCGCTCCGGCAGGGCGGACCGCCGGGCCCGTTCCGTCCGCCCGCCCTCCCTCCATCGTCCCGCTCCGCCCGCGGCTCGCAGTGTGGAACGCACCGCGCGGCGACTCGCCGCACGCGTCGCTCGTCGGCGCGGAGGAACAGCCCCAGGACGCGCTCACCGTCATCCGCGCGGAGGCGGAGGTGGTGGCGGAGGCGGAGGTGGTGGTGGAGGTGGCGCTGATGAGCGCGCACCCCGCCCCGGGCCCGACCGCCCGCCTCGCCCCCGCCCCCGGCGCCCGATCCCCGGCGCCCGATCCCCGGCCCGGCCCCGCCCCGCGCCGGCCGCCGGAGGGGCCTTCCCGCGTCCTCACACCTTTGATGCACCGGCGGCCGGAGATCGGTTCCGCACCTGAGAGAATGGTGTGCATGGCCTCATCCCGACCTCGCGCGCTCTCCGGTATCCAGCCCACCGCCGGTTCGTTCCACCTCGGGAACTACCTCGGCGCCATCCGCCAGTACGTCGCGCTGCAGGAGACCCACGACGCGTTCTACATGATCGTGGACCTGCACGCGATCACCGTGCCGCAGGATCCGGCTGAGCTGCGTGCGAACACCCGACTCGCCGCGGCCCAGCTGCTCGCGGCCGGCCTCGACCCGGAGCGCTGCACGCTCTTCGTCCAGAGCCACGTTCCGGAACACGCCCAGCTCGGCTGGGTCATGAACTGCCTCACGGGCTTCGGCGAGGCGTCCCGCATGACCCAGTTCAAGGACAAGTCCGCCAGGCAGGGCGCCGACCGGGCCACCGTGGGGCTGTTCACGTACCCGATCCTCCAGGTCGCGGACATCCTGCTGTACCAGGCGGACGCGGTGCCGGTCGGTGAGGACCAGCGCCAGCACGTCGAGCTGACCCGTGACCTCGCGGAGCGCTTCAACAGCCGCTTCGGGCAGACGTTCACGGTCCCTGCGCCGTACATCGTCAAGGAGGTCGGCAAGATCTACGACCTCCAGGACCCGTCGATCAAGATGAGCAAGTCGGCTTCCACGCCCAAGGGCCTGGTGAACCTGCTCGACGATCCGAAGACCACCGCGAAGAAGGTCAAGAGCGCCGTCACCGACACCGACACGGTGGTCCGCTTCGACGCCGACGAGAAGCCGGGCGTCAGCAACCTGCTCACCATCTACTCCACCCTCACGGGTACGACGATCGCCGATCTGGAGCAGAAGTACGAGGGCAAGGGCTACGGTGCGCTCAAGACCGACCTCGCCGAGGTGATGGTCGACTTCGTCACACCCTTCCGTACCCGTACGCAGGAATACCTGGACGACACGGAGACGCTGGACTCGATCCTGGCCAAGGGCGCGGAGAAGGCGCGCGCGGTCGCGGCGGAGACGCTGGCGGACGCGTACGACAAGCTGGGCTTCGTCCCCGCGAAGCACTGAGCCGCACCGAACCGGCGGAGTCCGAGGGCCTGTGTCCAAGGACTCTGGCCACACCGAGGGTGCAGCCGCCACACTGGCGGCTGCACACCCGCTCACCGATCCGTACCGACAGCTTCGGCACCGACACCTGAGGAGAACGACGTGGGGACCGTAACGCTCGGCGTTTCGATCGCGGTCCCGGAGCCCTACGGCAGCCTGCTCCAGGAGCGGCGCGCGGGCTTCGGTGATCCCGCCGCGCACGGCATTCCGACACACGTCACCCTGCTGCCGCCGACCGAGGTCGACTCCTCGCTTCTGCCCGCCGTGGAGGCGCATCTGGAGGCCGTCGCGGCGGGCGGCCGGCCGTTCCCGATGCGGCTCTCCGGCACCGGGACCTTCCGCCCGCTCTCGCCCGTCGTCTTCGTCCAGGTGGTCGAGGGCGGCGCCGCGTGCACCTGGCTGCAGAAGCGGGTGCGGGACGCGTCGGGGCCGCTGATCCGCGAGCTGCAGTTCCCCTACCACCCGCATGTGACGGTGGCGCACGGCATCTCCGAGGAGGCCATGGACCGCGCGTACGAGGAGCTGTCCGAGTACCGCGCGGAGTGGACCTGCGCCTCCTTCGCGCTCTACGAGCAGGGCGCGGACGCCGTGTGGCGCAAGCTGAGCACCTACGCCTTCGGGGGCGGCATCACGGGTGTGCCCACCCAGGGCGCCCCGGTCGACGAGCACGCCACCAGCCTCTGACACGCCCCGCCCGCCGACACGCTCCGGCCCCTGACACGCCCCGCCCGCCGACACACTCCGGCCCCTGACACGCCCCGCCCGCCGACACACTCCGGCCCCTGACACGCCCCGCCCGACCGACACGCTTCGGCCCCTGGCGCGCCCCGCCCGACCGACACCCTTCGGGTCTGTCACACGCCCCCGCCGCATACCCCCGGCCCTGTACCCGCCGGCCACACATCCCGGCCGCGGTCACCCTTCGTAGCAACCCCCGGGTACGGCGCGCCGCCGGGCCTGCGGCGCGTGACGCGGGGTAGGCGTACCCGCATGGACTGGCTGATCAAGCTCCCTGTCGTCGGCCCGCTCGTACGGCGGCTGACGCGTACCCACGCCTGGCGGTCGTACGAGACGCTCGACCGGGCGCACTGGACGCGTCTCGCGGCCGCGATCACGTTCCTCAGCTTCCTGGCGCTCTTTCCGCTGATCACTGTCGTCGCCGCGATCGTCGCGGCGACGCTCGACCAGCAGGCGCTGGACGGGCTCGACGACACGCTCTCCGAGCAGGTGCCCGGCATCTCCGACCAGCTCGACATCGAGGCCCTGGTGGCCCACGCCGCCACGGTCGGGGTCGTCGCCGGTGCGGTGCTGCTGTTCATGGGCGTCGGCTGGGTCGGCTCGATGCGGGAGTGCCTGCGGGCCGTGTGGGATCTCGACGACGAGGACGAGGGCAACCCGGTGGTCCGCAAGCTCAAGGACGTGGGGGTACTGGCCGGCCTCGGCGGTATCGGTCTGGCCTCGTTCGCGGCCTCCGCGCTCGGCTCCATGACCGTCGGCTGGACCGCCGACCTGCTGGGCCTGGAGGACGGCGGGATCGGGGGAGTGCTGCTCCAGGTCGCCGCCGTCGCCGTCGGTGTGCTCGCGAACTTCCTGATCCTGCTCTACGTCCTGACCCTGCTGCCGGGAGTCCATCCGCCGCGCCGTCGCCTCGTCGTGGCCGCGCTGATCGGCGCGGTCGGCTTCGAACTGCTCAAGCTGCTGCTCGGTGGCTACATCAGCGGTGTCGCCTCACGGAGCATGTACGGCGCCTTCGGCGTCCCGATCGCCCTGCTGCTGTGGATCAACTTCACGGCGAAGCTGCTGCTGTTCTGCGCCGCCTGGACGGCGACGCCGAGCAGCGGCGACGAGCAGCCCGCGGGTGAGGAGTCCGCAGGCGACGAGGGCCCCGTCAGGGACGAGGCTCGTGACGGGACCGGTCCGGCAGCGGCCACCGGCGCCTGAGCAGGAACATCGCGGCCCCGAGACCTGCCAGCACGGCGCCGGCGACGCTCAGCGCGACGCCCATGCCGCTCGAGCCGGTCTGCGAGGCGGCGACCGGCTCGGCGGCCCCGTCCTTGCCCGCGTCGTTCTTGACCGGCTCCGGGGCGGGGGACGTCGCAGGACGCGCCGACGCCGGCGGTACGAGCTCACCGACCGGCGTCACCTTGCCGGCCGCCGCGAAGCCCCAGTCCAGCAGCCTGCTCGCCTCCTTGTAGACGGCCATGCTCTCGTCCGACTCCGGGTGCATGACGGTGACGAGCAGTACCTTGCCGTTGCGCTCCGCGACCCCGGTGAACGTCGAACCCGCCTGTGTGGTGGTGCCGTTCTTGACTCCGGCGATGCCCTTGTACGGGGTCACGCCGCTCGCGCCGGTGAGCAGCCGGTTGGTGTTCTGGATCTTGAACGTCTCGCGCTTCTTGCCCTTCTTCTGCTCGCCGGGGAAGTCGGCGCTCACCGTCGAGCAGTACTCGCGGAAGTCCTTCTTCTGCATCCCGCTGCGCGCGATCAGAGTGAGGTCGTACGCGGAGGAGACCTGGCCGGGGGCGTCGTAGCCGTCGGGGGAGACGACCTTGGTGTCCAGCGCCTGCAGCTCCGCGGCGTGCGCCTGCATGTCGGCGATGGTCTTGGGCATACCGCCGTTCATCGCCGCCAGGACGTGGACGGCGTCGTTGCCCGACCGCAGGAAGACCCCGAGCCACAGGTCGTGGACCGTGTAGGTGTGGTTCTCCTTGATGCCGACCAGGCTGCTGCCCTCACCGAGTGCGGCGAGCTCCTCGGGGGCGACCTCGTGGGCGGTCGTCTTCGGCAGCCTGGGCAGCAGTGTGTCCGCGAAGAGCATCTTCATCGTCGAGGCAGGGGGTAGGCGCCAGTGCGCGTTGTGGGAGGCGAGCACGTCCCCGCTCTCGGCGTCCGCCACTATCCAGGACCGGCCGCTGACGCTCTTGGGGAGGACCGGCGCGCCGGGACCGAGCAGGACCTGTGTGCCCGGCTTGGCGAGCTGTGCGCCGCCGACCGACGACATGACCGCCGGAGGCTTCGCCTTCTTCCGGTCCGGATTGTCGTCGTGCGTGGCCGCGAAGGCGGGGGCGGCGGTTGTCGCGGGCAGCAGGGCGGCGGCGAGAAGCGCCAGGGCGGCCCTTCTCGCGGTCGTCTTCTTCAGAGCAGACACGGACGAGAACGTACAGGGCCGCATTGAAAATATGGAGATCGGCCCGCTGTTCGGCCCGATCTGACACCGGGACAGCCCACCCCGGAGAACCCGGTCGGAGGACGGCCGCGATACTTGGCGCATGAAGCTCAGCCGATCCGTCTCCTGGTTCCTGCTCGCGTTCGGGGTGTGGAGCTGGTTCATCTGGATCACTTTCGTCAAGAACCTGTGGCAGGACGCCAGCGGGCTCGCATTCGACGACGCGGGGGACCCCTCCGGCTACTTCTGGGTCCATCTGCTGCTCGCCGTCACGTCCTTTGTTCTGGGGACGGTCATCGGGGTCATCGGGTTGCGCGGGCTGCGTGCCCTGCGGCGTGAACAGGGACCGGGAACGGGCAACGGCCAGGGGACAGGGAGCCGATCGTGACCGCAGTCGTCGTACTCGTGATCATTCTGGTCGTCGCCCTGTTCGCGGGTGTGCACTGGTACGTGTGGCGGCGGCTGGTGCGCGACACGACCGCGCGGGGCGGCACCGCGCGCCGGGTCGGTACGGCGGCGGTCTGGGTGCTGCCCCTGCTGTCGTTCGCGGCACTCGTGTCGGGCCGGGCCGGAGCGCCCTTCTGGCTGGAGCGGATCCTGGCGTGGCCGGGCCAGCTGTGGCTCGCGGTGCTGCTCTATCTGGTCATGGCGCTGCTCGTGGGCGAGGCGGTCCGGCCCCTGCTCCGCAGGGCCCTGGAGCGCCGTGCCGCCGCGTCCGGTGATCACCCGAACGAGACCGCCGTCCCTTCGGCGCGGCCCACGCCCGGGTCTGCTGCGGCGGGACCGGTCCTCGCCGGGCCCGCCGCCTCACCGGCCACGGCCGCCTCCGGCGAGGCGGCCCGTCCGGCGGGCGCTCCCTGGCTCTTCTGGTGCGTCTGCACCGCGATGGACCCGGCACGCTCCGCGACCTCGGCCGCGGCCTGCTGCGGGGTGGTGACGACGAGGATCTCCGCGTTC